>BQJG01000011.1 GCA_021604585.1 Hyphococcus sp. | reverse complement strand
GTGCAGGCGCTGGGCGGCGCCAAGAACCACATGATCATCATGCCCGACGCGGATCTCGATCAGGCGAGCGACGCGCTGCTCGGCGCCGGGTTCGGTTCGGCTGGCGAACGCTGTATGGCGATTTCAGTTGCGGTTCCAGTGGGCGAGGGAACCGCTGACCGGCTCGTCGAAAGATTGGCGCCGCGTGTGCGCGCACTGAAAATTGGTCCGGCGACGGACAGCGACGCTGAAATGGGACCGCTGATCAATCGCGCCCATCGCGACCGAGTTTCCAGCCTGATTGATCGAGGCGAAAAGGAAGGCGCCAAGCTCGTTGTCGATGGCCGCGGGCTTTCTTTGCAAGGATATGAAGACGGCTATTGGCTCGGCGGCACCTTGCTCGATCATGTCCGCCCCGGCATGAGCGTTTATGACGAAGAAATTTTCGGCCCTGTTCTGTCGGTCGTGCGTGCGAAAGATTACGCCGACGCTGTCGAGTTGATCAGCGCGAACCCTTACGCAAACGGAACAGCGATCTTCACGCGCGATGGCGATGCCGCGCGCGATTTCACGACCCGCATTAAAGTCGGCATGGTCGGGGTCAATGTGCCGATCCCGGTGCCGGTGGGCTATCACAGTTTCGGCGGCTGGAAGCGGTCGAGTTTTGGCGCTCACGGAATCTATGGGCCGGAAGCGCTGCATTTTTATACACGGCTCAAGACCGTCACGACACGCTGGCCGACCGGCATTCGCGCCGGGGCGGAGCTTAATTTTCCGACGATGAATTCTTGACCACATAGCGGTGTTGAAATGCGCCGCCATAAAGGAGACTGGCGAAGATGACGAATTTGCGCGGCGGGCTGATCCAGATGGCCTTGAAAGTCTCGACTGAGGACACGCCTGAAAATATCCGCAAGGCGATGATCGACGCGCACGCGCCGCTGATCGATGAAGCGGGCAAACAGGGCGTGCAGGTGTTGTGTTTTCAGGAAGTCTTCACTCAACCATATTTTTGCCCAAGCCAAGACAAGAAATGGTACGCTGCGGCGGAAGACATTCCCGGCGGGCCAACCTGCAAGCTGATGCAGGAATACGCAAAAAAATACAGCATGGTGATCGTCGTTCCGATTTACGAACGCACAAATGTTGCGGGCGTCTATTACAACACGGCGGCGGTAATTGACGCTGATGGTTCTTACCTCGGCAAATACCGCAAGACGCATATCCCTCAAGTGGCGGGCTTCTGGGAGAAATTCTTCTTCAAACCGGGAGCCTCGAACTGGCCGGTGTTCAACACGGCGTACTGCAAGCTCGGCGTTTACATCTGTTATGACCGGCACTTTCCAGAAGGCTGGCGCGCGCTGGCGCTCAATGGCGCAGAATATATCGTCAATCCATCGGCGACCGTTGCGGGCCTTTCTGAATATCTGTGGAAGCTGGAGCAACCGGCATCCGCCGTCGCCAATGGCTGCTGGATCGGCGCCATCAATCGCGTCGGTGTCGAGGAGCCGTGGAGCATTGGCGAATTTTACGGCCAGAGCTATTTCGTCAATCCACGCGGTCAGATTGAAAAGGAAGCCAGCCGCGACAAGGATGAACTGATTGTTCATGACATGAACATGGATATGGTGCGGGAGGTTCGCGATTTGTGGCAGTTCTTCCGCGACCGCCGTCCGGACGCCTACGGACCATTGACCGCGCTGGAGTAACGCCGCCAGATCGCCAAACAAACTCAGGGGCACTATGTCAGAAATCGCCGCAACCTCCGCGCCCGTCGCGCCAAATGTTCCCACAGGATATGACGCCGGGCTGTGGAATGAAGATCTGGCGCCGGTCGCGCAAAGCGCGCGGAACTGGGATGCGAAAGCGTTTGCGGCGTTATGGGTGGCGATGGTCGCCTGTGTGCCGACTTACATGCTGGCGGGCGGACTTATTGCGGCGGGCATGAACTGGAGCCAGGCGGTGATGACCGTGCTGCTTGGCAATGTCATTGTCCTGATGCCGATGATTGCGATCGGTCACATGGGCGCAAAATATGGCGTGCCGTTCCCGGTGCTGTTGCGGTCGGCGTTCGGGCCGCAAGGCGCCAAAATTCCGGCCATCGCGCGCGGCCTTGTTGCTTGCGGCTGGTTCGGCATCAACACATGGGTGGGCGGTTCGGCGATCTATGTCATATTAAATACGTTGACGGAGGGCATGTTCCGGGGCGAAGCCCTGCCGCTGCTCGGCATCGATCCGGCGCAGACAATTTGCTTTCTCGTCTTCTGGGCGATGCATCTTTATTTTATTCGCAACGGCACGGAATCTATTCGCTGGCTTGAAGTGCTGGCGGCGCCGTTTCTTCTCGCCATGGGGCTGGCGTTGTTGATCTGGGCCTATGTCACCGCTGGCGGTTTTGGCGAAATGCTGTCCGCGCCGTCGCAGTTCGTCGAAGGCGGCGCCAAGGAGGGCCAGTTCTGGGGGGTGTTCTTTATCTCGCTCACCGGCATGGTCGGTTTCTGGGCGACGATGGCGCTGAACATTCCCGACTTTACGCGTTACGCAAAAAGCCAGCGCGCGCAGATTGTCGGTCAGGCGATTGGCTTGCCGCTGCCAATGGCGCTGTTTGCATTCATTTCTGTTGCGGTGACATCGGCGACGGTAACAATTTACGGCGAAGCGATCTGGAACCCGGTCGACCTCGCGGGCCGCATGGGCGGGATTGGCGTCATCCTCGCACTCGCGGCGCTGGTGATTGCCACATTGACCACCAATCTCGCCGCCAATGTTGTGGCGCCGGCCTACGGGTTTTCCAATCTCGCGCCGTCGAAAATCTCATTCCGCATGGGCGGCTACATCACCGCCGCTATCGGCATTGCAATCTTTCCGTGGAAACTGGTTGAGGACGCAAGCGCCTATATCTTCACCTGGCTGGTCGGTTATTCGGCGCTACTGGGACCAATCGCCGGCGTGCTCATTGCTGACTATTTCCTGTTGAAGCGCGCCGAGCTCAATGTGGACGATCTGTTCAAGTCAAATGGCGCCTATGCCGCGCGGAAGGGCTGGAACCGGGCGGGGCTCGCCGCGTTTGCTATCGGCGCACTGCCGAATTTGCCCGGCTTTCTTCACGCCGCCGGTTTTGTGAACTCAGTTCCGCCGGTTTTTGACAACATTTATGTTTACGCTTGGTTTGTCGGGTTTATTGTGGCGGCGGCGGTGTATTATCTGTTGGCGGGCGGCGCAACAAAAAGCTGACGCGCGCCAATCTCGAAAGGAGTTGAACCATGTCGCTCTTGATACGAGGCGGAACTGTCGTCAATGCGGACCGGCGCTTGCGCGCCGACGTTTACTGCGAGAACGGCAAAATTATAGCGGTCGGTGAAAATCTCGATGCGCCCGCCGGCGCAGAGACCGTCGATGCGGGCGGACAATATGTGATGCCCGGCGGGATTGATCCGCACACCCACATGCAGCTTCCCTTTATGGGCACGGTCGCATCAGAAGACTTTTATACCGGCACTGCCGCAGGGTTCGCTGGCGGCACGACGATGATCATTGATTTCGTCATCCCCAATCCGCAGCAGTCCTTGATGGAAGCCTATCGCGACTGGCGTGGCTGGGCGGAAAAGTCCGCCGGCGATTACAGCTTTCACGTCGCCGTCACCTGGTGGGATGAAAGCGTTTCAAAAGATATGAAGACGCTGGTCGAAGAAGAGGGGGTCAATAGTTTCAAGCATTTCATGGCGTATAAAGACGCCATCATGGCGACCGATGAAACGATCTATCACAGTTTCAAACGCGCGTTGGAGCTCGGCGCCATCGTGACGGCACACGCCGAAAATGGCGAGATGGTTTATCAGTTGCAAAAAGAATTGCTGGCGAAAGGCATTACTGGACCGGAAGGCCATCCCCTGTCGCGCCCACCTAAAGTTGAAGGCGAGGCGGCGCACCGCGTCATCAAGTTCGCGGAAGTCATCGGCGTGCCGGTTTATCTGGTTCATGTATCGACAGCAGACGCGCTCGGTCATATCGAACGCGCGCGGGCGGAAGGCAGCCGCGTTTTTGGCGAAGTTCTCGCTGGGCATTTGATGATCGACGACAGCGTTTACAAGAACCCTGATTGGGAATTCGCGGCCGCACATGTGATGTCGCCGCCCTTCCGGCCAAAACATCACCAGGATGCGTTGTGGCGCGGATTGCAGTCCGGTTCGCTGCAAACGACGGCTACAGATCATTGTTGCTTCTGCTATGATCAGAAATCCATGGGCAAGGACGATTTCACGCAAATCCCGAACGGTACGGGCGGAGTCGAAGATCGTTTGGCGGTATTATGGACCAACGGAGTCGGAACAGGCCGCCTGACGCCCGAAGAATTCGTCGCGGCGACATCAGCCAATGCGGCGAAGATTTTCAATATATATCCGCGCAAGGGGACGATTGTCGAAGGCGCTGACGCGGATATTGTCGTCTGGGACCCTGCGGCGTCGAAAACGATTTCGGTGAAAACCCACCACCAGAAGGTCGACTTCAACATCTTTGAAGGCATGAAGGTGACGGGCCTCGCATCGCACACAATCAGCCAGGGCAAGCTGGTTTACGCCAAAGGCGATCTGCGCGCCGAAAAAGGGGCGGGGCGCTATATAAAGAGGCCAGCCTTCCATCCCATGTTCGAGGCGCTCAAAAAACGAGCAGAGTCAACCGCATAGCGGTGCTCTACCAGCATGATCTGGAAATTTCGGTTGGGCGTCGCCGGGCCGCGCCGTAATTAACCATGCAGGCGCTGATCCGTGCTTTGAATCGCCCAAATTCAAGGCCTTAGCGGAAATGCCTGACCTGATTGGAAGGCGGGATTTGTTAACGATCAATATAAGCTTGCGTGCTAGTTCTGAATGGCCGCTGCTTGCCGTACTAACGCTTGGCGGCGAAAATTGTTAACGTTCTTAGGGCGTAAGCCCGGTAAACTCTGTGGTAAACTTGACACGAATGTCGCCGAAAAGCCGAATCGTCTCGATATCCGCTAGAGTTGGTCGTGATTACGCGTGTAAATTGAGAGATGAATTCAAAAAGCGCTAACTGCGCACAAATCTATAACCAGGGTTAAGTTCAGGGAGGGATTCCATGTTGAAAAAAGGTCTACTGCTGGGAACGTCTGCAGCCGTTGCGGCGGTCGTTGCTCCGGCATTCGCACAGAGCGATACGATTATCGTGACAGCAACCAAGCGTCCGCAAACGCTGCAGGAAGTTCCTGTCGCGGTTAGCGTCGTCGGCGCTGAAGTCGTCGAGCGGTCAAACATCAAAGATCTCATCGATTTGCAGACGACGGTTCCGTCGCTACGCATCAATCAGCTGCAAAACTCCTCGCAAACAACATTCACCATTCGCGGCTTCGGCAACGGCGCCAACAACCCTGGCATCGAACCGTCGGTCGGCGTGTTCATCGATGGCGTTTACCGCTCGCGTTCAGCTGCAGCTATTCTCGACCTTCCAGTTCTTGAGCGCGTTGAAGTCCTGCGCGGTCCGCAATCGACCCTGTTCGGAAAAAACACATCGGCTGGCGCGATCTCGATTACAACGAAATTGCCGGAATTTGAACTTGGCGGTTCTGTCGAAGCCTCTTACGGCAATTATGACCAGATGCTTTTCCGCGGCACTATCACAGGGCCGATCTCGGAAACGCTGGCGTTCCGGTTGTCAGGCAGCGCCAACAAACGCGACGGCTACTATAATAACATCGTTGACGGCTCCCAGCAGAACGATCGCAATCGCTTTGCTGTTCGCGGCCAGCTGCTCTGGGAACCAAGCGATGTGCTGTCGTTCCGGGCTATCGCTGACTACAACAAGATTGATGAAGTCTGCTGTGGCGCTGTAACAATTATCAACGGCCCGACCACGCAGTTCATCGGCGCGCCGGCGCCATTTGGTCTTGGCGAGGAAATCAGCGATGGAACCGACCCATTCTCCCGTGACGTAGCGCTCGATACGACAACGACGAACGGACTTGAATCGTGGGGCGGTTCGTTGCAAGCGGACTGGGATCTCGGCGGCGCCCAGCTGACCTCAATCACAGCATATCGTGAACAAACCGACGATACGCAAACCGATGTTGACTTCTCTGGCGCAGATCTCGCGCGCAATCCGCAATTCCGCGATTACAAGACATTCACACAAGAAATTCGCCTCGCTTCATCGGGCGACAACCGGTTCAACTGGTTGTTAGGCGCGTTCTTCTTTGATGAGTCCGTAGACTTCCAGCGTGATGTTACTTTCGGCACTCAGCAACGTGCGTTTATCGACGGTTTGTTGCAGGCGGGTGGTTCCAGCATTCTTGAGTTTGAGGGCGCATCGCAGGTTGCTTTCGCTTTGACCACGGATCCGATGACGGCGGTCTTCCCGACTTTGGGACCGATTCAACCAATCCCATTCGGTGCAGCGTTTACGCCGGGCCAGGGTGTGTTTGGCGATTATCAAATGGACAACCAGTCCTATTCATTCTTTGCGCAGGCTGATTTCGAGATCACCGATCGCCTCACGCTGACCGGCGGCATCTCGTACATTAAAGACAAAAAGGATGTTGTCGGCACAAGCAACCTGACTGACGTGGCGTCGCTTTTTGACGTTACTGCGGGCGGTCAAGCCTTTGTCGCTGCAACAGTTCTTGGCGGCGCAATCCCTGGCGCTTTTGGCGGGCCAGTGGCTTTTGATCCGGCGAATCCGGCGGCGTTCATCACGCCGGCGCTGACCTGGGCCTTCGTTGATCCAATGGGGTTTGCAGCAGCACAACAGGTTGCCCTTGGCACCGCCGCTGTAGCGCCGAACCCGCTTGGCAGTCTTGGGGCGATCCAGTTCTTTGATCCGCAAGTCAATTTTCCGGATGCAAGCAATCCGTTTGATACGGGCCGGCTTAAGGACGACAATATCAACTACACGGCGCGTCTGGCATATGACGTGACAGATAACGTCAACGCCTACTTCACCTATTCCGTGGGCTGGAAAGCCGGCGCCTTCAACCTGTCTTCAGACTCGCGTCCGCCGACAGACGCATCTGGACTTGGCCGGGTTGCTTTGCCGGAAGATGTTGAACTGTTCGAGCTTGGTCTGAAGGCCAGCTTCAATGGCGGCTATATCAACATTGCGCTCTTTGATCAGACGATCGAAGGCTTCCAGTCGAACGTCTTTAACGGCACCGGTTTTGATCTTGCCAATGCTGGTGAGCAAAGAAGCCGCGGCTTCGAGGTTGAATCGCTCTATCGGCCAGTTGATCCGCTGACGCTCACTTTCGGCCTGACCTATCTCGATCCTGAGTATGTGTCCTTCACAGGGGCTGGTTGTACGCCGTTTGACGTCGTCAACTGCGGCATGGGCGAAGCGTTCCGCGATCTCTCGGGCACCCGCGTTCCGGGCGTCCACGAGTTCTCGATCTCGACGTCGGCGACCTATGAGCATGATCTGGGCAACGACAACCGTGCCTTCATCCGCGCCGAGTATCTGTGGGAATCTGAAGTGCCGCTGATTGAAAACATCCCGTCGAGCATCACGCGGGAAGTGAATGTTCTCAATGCATCTATCGGACTTGAATATTCAAACGGATTTCAAGTTATCGCGTGGGCGCGTAACCTCACGGACGACGAATATTTCCTTCAGGGCTTCCCGACTGTTGTGCAGACTGGCTCAGCGTCAGGCTACACGAACGAGCCGCGCACGTATGGCGTGACGCTTCGCAAGAAGTTCTAATCTCTGCCTGACACAGGCATTCAAAATGCAAAAACGGCCCCATTTTCTGGGGCCGTTTTTTTGTGCATTGGGATGAATGCAGACGAACCCAATTCGGCTGCGCATGCCGGTCACAAAGAATTAACTGCCCGAACAATTAGACGAAGCGTGCGCAAATGGCGGCGGAGCGCCGAAAACCGGCCTCCAAACCCCTAGCAAGAATGCGCCAGCAGCCCGACATTAGGGTCGTTGAAGGCGAACTGAGAATGCGCCACGCAGGATCAAAAACAGCCGCCAGCAAGAAGACGGGGCATGCGCTAACTGATCGAATTGTCATCGATTGATTCCGGACCCTGGTCGCTTGCGGCGTAAGGCACGCAACAAGGTGAAACGATGATGACCCGTGTAAAAATAAAAAAACCAAACGATATGGGCCTCGCTGTCAGGCGGCTATTGGTGTTCGCATTGCCCGCGCTCGTGCTGGCGGTTGCTGTCGGCGGCAACCTCGCCATGAGTGCTTTCAAACCAAAGCCGGAGGAAAAGGAAGAAACCGTCAAGGCGACGCCGGTTGTCGTGACTGAAGCTGTTGCCGAGACCGCGCGCCTCACAATCACCGCACAGGGCGAAGTCCGGCCGCGCAAAGAAATCAATTTAGCATCGCAGGTCTCAGGAAAAATTTCCTATGTTTCGCCTGAATTTATTGAAGGCGGCGAATTCGAGAAAGGCGACGTGCTGATCAAAGTTGAACCGGCAGAGTATGAATATCGCGTCATTCAGGCGAGATCGAATGTCGCCCAAGCGCGCAGCCGTTTCGCCAGCGAGGAAGCGGAAACAAAGATCGCCAGAAAAGACTGGGAAGAGCTGGGCAGCGGCGAAGGTTCGCCGCTTGCTCTGCGCGAACCGCAAATGGCCGAAGCTGCTGCGCAACTGGCCTCTGCCGAAGCGGTGTTGCACGAAGCGGAATTACAGCTTTCGCGCACCAGCATCAAAGCGCCGTTCAAAGGGCGCGTTCGCCGCAAAGCCGTCGATATGGGGGGATATGTGACGGCTGGAATGCAGCTCGGCGAAATCTTCTCCACTGATATTATGGAGGTGGCGTTGCCGCTGACCGATGCGGAACTCGGGCAGCTGGGCTTGCAGGTTGGTTTTCGTGAAACGGAAAATAATCCTGGTCCAGACGCAACGTTGACAGCATTGGTCGCCGGCGAACCGCGCGTCTGGCGCGGCCGGCTGGCGAGAACCGATAGCGGATACAATCGTGAAACCCGCGTTTTGTTCGCCTATGTGGAAGTTGAAGACGCCTATGGCGCGGGCGCCGACAATGGCGCGCCCCTGGCTGATGGTCTCTTCGTCACGGTCGATGCAGAAGGCCGTGAAATTGATAACGCGGTAATCGTGCCTCGTGCGGCGTTGCGTGGGGTCGATGAAATGTATGTCGCCCGCGATGATGACACGCTTGAGATCCGTCACGTTACGGTCGCAAATTCGTCGCGCACGCGTGTTGTGCTCACCAGCGGCGTACGGCCCGGCGAGCGTGTAATCATATCGCCGGTTCGCGGCGCTGCAGACGGAATCGAACTGGCGATAGCTGGCCCGCCCGCTGAGACCGTCGCCAACAACGTCGCCGAAGTGACGAATTAGGGAGCGCGGCTATGAACGGCATTATCGAATGGTGGGCCAAAAACAAGGTTGCCGCCAATCTTTTGATGGCGGGCATTCTGATTGCCGGCGTCATTGGATTTTTCCGTATAGAGCGCGAGCTCGACCCTTATGTTGAATTTCCAGGCGCGCAGATCAGCGTCGCCTGGCCGGGTGCGTCCCCTCAGGACGTTGAAGAACAGCTCGTGGTTCGTCTCGAGGAGGCTGTCAGCCGCGTTAAGGGCATTAAACAGCTTTGGTCAGAGGCGAATGAAGGGCAGGGCAATCTTTATGTTATCGGCGACGATGACCTCGATGAATCTAAGTTCCTGCAGGATCTGAAGCGAGAAATCGATTCTATCAACACATTCCCGGACTCAGCCGAACCGGCGCAGCTTCGCCTGTTCAGAAGTCAGGATGAAATTGTTCGGATCGCCGTATCCGGTGACATAGATGAACGCGTGCTCAAGCGATACGCCGAAAAAATCCGCCGCGAAATTGCAATGCTGCCGCATGTGCCCTCGGTCGAGCTGTTCGGCGTGCGGAACGAAGAAGTTTCCATCGAAGTTTCAGAAGATGCACTCCGCCGGTATGGGTTGACCCTATCAGAGGTCGTTGATGCCGTGCGCGGCAGTTCTGTGAACTTGTCGGCAGGCAATGTTCGCACGGACGTTGGCGACGTTCAGCTGCGCGCACGAAAACTAGCGGATTCAAGTGCGGACTTTTCCAGCATCATCGTGCGCCAGCTCGGCAGCGGCGCCATCGTGCGATTGAGCGACGTTGCCACAGTCAAAGATGGCTTTGAAGAAGTGAACTTGCTGGCGACCGTCAATGGTCAGCGGACGGTTCTCGTTCAAGTGATGAGCGGTCCGCAAATGGATATCGTCAAGCTCTCCAATGAGGTGAATGAATATCTCGAAAAAGAACGCGCCAATACGCCAGCGGGCGTGACGCTCACGCTCTGGGAAGACGCATCGGACACCTATGCGGGGCGTATCGGAACGATCACCTCGAACTTTGTATCGGGGCTGGTGCTGGTGATGATCGTGCTTGTGCTGTTCTTGCGGCCAATTATCGCCATGTGGGTGTCCATCGGCATTGCAGTCGCCTTTGCCGGCGGCATTGCTTTCCTGCCGATGTTTGGCGTTTCGTTTAACATGATCTCCAGTTTTGCCTTCCTTCTAGTGATTGGCGTGATTGTTGATGACGCCATCATTGTAGGCGAGGCCATACACTCCAAGATTGAGGATGGTGAAACTGGCGTGACGGCCGCGATTAGCGGCACGAAAATGGTCATTATGCCGGTGGTGTTCGCCGTGCTGACAACCATGATCTTTTTCGCGCCCTGGATGTTTGTTGGCGGCGGCACGGCCGAGTTTACACGCGCCATTTCGCTGGTGGTTATTCTGGCGCTGACTTTCTCGTTGGTAGAGGCGCTGTTCATCCTGCCCGCGCACTTGTCGCACTTGAAGCCAGTGAGTCCGAAGAGCCGGATTATTCGCCTGCAATCTAAGATCGCAGACAGCGTCGTCTGGTTCGCCAAGAACAAATACCGCCCTGCCATCACCGCAGCGATCAAGCGGCGTTATTTGACGGCGTCCTGCTTTGTCGGCGCCATGATCCTTTGTGTCGGGCTGATGTCGAGCGGACTGGTCCGCACGTCTTTCTTTCCGGAGGTGGAATCGGACCAGATTGAAATCACCGTCGATCTGCCGCAGGGCACGCCCTATGCGCGCACGCTTGAGGTCTTGAAGCAAATTCAGATTGCTGAAAAGCAACTGGTTGATGAGGTGAACAAAGAGACTGATGGCGAAGGCGAACTCATTGAAAACTGGTACACCCGTTCGCGAGACAATCAGGTTCTGGCGTTGGTCAAGCTGGTGCCGCCGGAAACCAGAACGCTGACCGCAAAAGAAACGGCTGAACGATTGCGTTCGTTGATCGGCGATGTTCCCGATGCGGAAAAAATTTCGGTCAACTACAACAGCAACAATAACGGTCCTCCGATTGAGTATGTTCTGAACTCCAAGAGTCTCGAAGAGCTCAACGCCGCCGCTGACGACTTGATGGACAAGCTACGCAGTTTCGATGGCGTCTATAATGTCGTCAACGATACGCAATCTTCTACCGACGAAATTCAGTTTGAACTGAAACCAGGCGCTGAGGCGCTGGGCGTCACGACAGCTGATGTGGCGCGTCAGGTTCGCCAGGGTTTCTATGGTGAGGAAGTGCAGCGATTGCCGCGTGATGGCGAGGATGTTCGGGTCTTTGTTCGTTACCCGCGCACGGACAGAGAATCTCTAGACCATTTGCGCAATATGCGCATCCGCACCAGCGACGGGCGCGAACTGCCGCTTTACACTGTTGCCGATATTAAATTCGCTGACGGCATTACCCGCATCCTGCGCCGGGAGCGTCAACGCGCTGTTGTGGTGAGCGCGGAAGTGACATCGGAGCGTATCGAGGAAATTCGCACGGCGCTGTCCGAAGAATTCTTCGCTGACTTTGATGCGCGCCACCCAACCGTTACCCGCGGCAATATTGGCCGTGCGCAAGGCGAGGCGGAGTTCATGGCGGAAATCGGCACGCTGGCGCTGATCGCCATCGGCGTTGCTTATTTCCTCGTGGCCGTGGCGTTTAAATCGTATTTTGAGCCCATGCTGATTTTGTTCGCGGCTATACCGTTCTGTTTTACCGGCGCGATTATCGGACATCTGTTGATGGGTCTGCCATTGTCGCTCTTTTCCTATCTCGGAATTATGGCGGCTGCAGGCGTGGCGGTGAACGACAATCTTGTTCTCATCGACTATATCAACAAGCTGCGGGAAAAAGGCATGGATGGCGCCGAAGCATTGGTGGAGGCGGGAACCAAACGTTTCCGGCCGATCCTGTTGACGTCTATCACAACCTTTGTCGGCCTGGCGCCGTTGATGATGGAGCGCTCTATTCAGGCGAAGTTTCTGGTTCCGGTCGGTGTCGGATTGTCGTTCGGGGTTTTGTTCGCCTTGTTCGTGACGCTGTTCTTTGTCCCGGCGCTTTACAGCATCGGGGCCGATATTCGCCGTTTCTTTATTTATGTGGTGAAGGGCGCAAAGCAGGCAAACTTTGACGAGACGCTTCGGCCTGTAACATCATAGAATTCAGTTCGCACGGCAGGCGCCAGCCATGGCGCCCGCCATTGCTCCGGATGGTGAAACTCAAGTATCGTAATGAATCATGAGAGCGGCCTTTTGATCGAGATTGAGCTGAGCCAAGGGAGCGTGCGTGAACAAGTCGAACGGCGCCAGAAGCAAGAGCGAAAGGTCGGGCTCTCCCATTTCCGTGCCCGGTGACCGGATAACACCCTTGCTCGATCAGGCCCAGGCCGCTGGCATAAACAATCGAGAACTTCTCAAGTCACTGAATTTGCCGGAAACGCTGCTCTCGCCGTCGCAAGGCGGCTATATTTCGCTCGCAGATTATTACCGGATGCAGAATCGGCTTTCGATTCTGTTTGGCGATGAGACATTACATCTTTCGTCTCGCCAACTCATGTCGGGCAGCACTGACTTTGTGCTTCAGCATGTGGTTGATTGCGAAAACCTATATGAGGTAATGCGGGTTATCGCTCGCACTTATAATTTGTTGCATGGCGGCCAGTTTAATTCAGTGGTGAAGCGCCAGACAATGATTGACTATGTCATTGATGATCGCGCGTTTCCCTATGCTGGCCATCATGGCGATGAGTATATTTACTTCCAGATCGAATGTATTTTGATCTTTCTACACTGCATGTTGATGATTGTTTTACCGTCATGCAAAGATGCAATCATCGGTTTGCAAATTCGCCGTCCGTCACCGGGCGGCGAGTGCGGGCATTTGGGATATTGGGATGCGCCGATCAAATTTGGCGCCGACCTTTACAAAGTATCCTTTGATCGCGACCTGGCGCTGCAACGCATCAAGCTGCCGCCAGCCGACGCCCTAACCGCGAACGCCGTCTATCAGAAAATTGTTGACGTGGTCGCCGGGCGTTATGCGCAGCGTCAGAATTTGCAGTCAACATTGAGCGCGGTGCGTGATGCGCTTTCCCGCGGGGTTGTCGAGCAAGGGGACGTCGCCGCGCAGATGGGCGTCAGCGTCGCGACATTGCGGCGGCGCTTAAGCGAAGAGGGAGCGAGCTTTCGCGATCTGCGGCGAGAGGTTCTGAATGAGACCGCTAAACGCATGCTTGTGGCCAAACAGTCACTATCGGATGTATCAGAAGCGCTCGGTTTTTCGGAGGTGCGCGCCTTCAACCGGGCCTTCAAAGACTGGAACGGCTTGACTCCAAAGGCTTTTTTGCGAGATGGCGGGATCCGGAAGCCGCGCTGAGGGTCAAGTATTGAGCGAAATCGTCCTGTTTTGCTGAGCCAAGCCGTCATTACAGCATCGCTGCGGCGCCCCTAACGTGAACCAAAATAACGGGAATCTTCATAGGGAGGCTACTAATTATGGCTGGCGGAAATCTGTCCACATACATCTCGCATTCAGGCAAGGCGGCGTTGTTTGCATTTTGCTCGACGCTGACGCTGTCGGTCGCCACAGGCGGCGCTTATGCGCAAGCGGGCGCCTCCGAAGGAGACGACGACGTCATTATCGTTTCAGCACGGCGCCGCGATGAATCACTGCAAGACGTTCCCGTCGCGGTCAGCGCCTATAGCGGCGACCAGCTTTCCGATCTCGGCGCCTCCGATCTTACCGATCTTGAAGCCATCACGCCGAACGTCACGCTCGAAACGTCGCGCAGCACCAATTCGACGCTGACTGCTTTCATTCGCGGCGTCGGTCAGCAGGATCCGGTGGCCGGTTTTGAAGCTGGCGTCGGCGTATATCTCGACGATGTGTATCTTAATCGTCCGCAGGCGGCGCTTCTTGATGTCTATGATGTGGAGCGCATCGAAGTGCTGCGCGGCCCGCAAGGCACGCTTTATGGCCGCAACACGATTGGCGGTGCGCTGAAATATGTAACACGTGGTTTGAGCGAAGACCCGCG
Organism: Hyphococcus sp.; assembly: GCA_021604585.1. Lineage (GTDB taxonomy): Bacteria > Pseudomonadota > Alphaproteobacteria > Caulobacterales > Parvularculaceae > Hyphococcus. Next base: position 45,914 of record BQJG01000011.1, on the reverse strand, counting down.
CGCCAATGTACGGTTCACGGCCGGCAATTACGACCAGCTTGAAGGCGTCGGATCGTTTAGCGTTCCGGTTGCGATCGACTCGCCTATTGGAGATCTTATGGTCGGCGGCGCACTCGCCTATCTGAGCAGGGGCGGGTATGGCGACAATCTCAACAATCCTACGCTTGAAAACTACAATAAGGATATGTTGGCGATGCGTTTCGCGGTGGAGTGGAATCCGATGGATACGCTCTCCTTCCGTGTTTCTGGCGACTGGTCCGAAGACAATTCCGACCCCAAGCAAGGGCATCGTCTCTTGCCGGTTACACTCGGACCGAATGTCTATCCGGTGCTCGACAACGTTTTCGACACGCGTGCGGGGCTGAACACGCCGCAACAGAAAATCATCGCGAAGGGGGTTTCCGGTGTCGCGGAATGGCAGGCCAGTGAATCAATTACGCTGAAAAACATCATTGCATACCGTGAAGACAGGACGACGACGCCGATTGATTTTGATAGTCTTCCGGAAGTCGATCTTGACGTGCCTGGTATCTACGATAACTCGCAATTCAGTGAAGAATTCCAGATCATTTATGAAAGCGACCGTCTCAACGGTATCGTCGGTTTTTATTATCTTGACGCCGATGCGCTGACCCAGTTTGACGTCGTGTTGGATCTTACAGCTGACTTGCTGATGTTGGATGGCATCAACGCCTTTACGTCTAGTGATGTCGGGACGAAAACCTGGTCGATTTTTGGCGATTTCACCTTCGATCTCACCGATACAATCTCCATATCCGCCGGCGGACGCTACACTGATGATGACCGCAGCATCTCGCTGGACCGTTCGCGCTATTTCACCGCCGGATTTTCGCCAATATTCGGCGGTCCGGAACGTGCGCCAACATTGATCGACGCCGATCTCGATGCGACGGCGAACTTCACTGACTTCAGCCCGCGCGCCTCGATTTCTTGGGAGCCGAGCGACGAGCACACGCTCTACTTCTCCTATTCGCAAGGCTTTAAAGGCGGCAGCTTCGACCCCCGTTGCGCTTCCAATGCTGCGCCAGACCTTGACGGCGACGGCATGTCGGGCGCGGCAGACTATGACGATCAGGTTGCGTTCTGCGGCTTTGATCCCGAAAACATCACCACCTATGAAGCGGGCTGGAAGAACAATCTGTTCGATGGCCGCTTCCGCTCGAGCCTTGCACTGTTCTATAGCGACTACACGGACGTTCAGGTGCCGGGCTCAGTCGGCATTGATGCGGACATGGATGGGGTTGCTGAAACGTTTGCTGGCGTCACGACAAACGCGGCGGCGGCGACGCTTTACGGACTTGAATTCGAAGGCAATGCGATTGTCGGCGAGGATATGTTCCATGACGGCGACGCGTTGAACTATCAGTTCTCGCTTGGATATATCCATGCGAAATATGATGAGTATCTCGGACGCACGGGCACGGACATTTCCGATATCGCCCAGTTCCAGAACACGCCGGAAGTGACCGCGTTCAGCCAGTTAAGCTACACCAAACCAATGTCGTTGCTTGGTGATAACGGCGAAGCAAGGCTTTACACCTCAGCCTCTTACCGCAGTCTGACGCACCAGTTCGGCTATGCGTCGGCAGCGCTCGACCAGCCCGGCTTCTTCCTGATGAACGCCGGCGTCAGCTGGACCTCGTCGGATGGCGGCCTGAAAGTGTCTGTTCACGGAACAAACTTGCTCAACAAAGAGTATATCGTCGCCGGCTATGACTTCGTCACGGCGTTCCCTGAATTCGGCAATTCGGCGCTTGGCTTGTCGGGTGTCCTGACCTCGTTTTACGGCGATCCGCGCCGGGTCTTTGGGTCCATCGAACTCGCGTTCTAAACCGCAAGGAACTGTGGTTTCGGGGAGAGCATTCCAATAGGGTCGCTCTCCCTGAGTAAAAATTGAATGCGGGGATTGAGGCGTGAAGAAACTACTTGGCGGCCTGGTTTTACTGGTGGTCCTTTTCGGCGCTTTCGGCGCCTACACCTATTTTAATGCGGCGGGGGGCGTCTCTGCGTCAGCGCTTGAGAAGAAATATCTCAGCGCTGACGATCGTTTTGTCGATATTGACGGCGCGCGCGTTCGGGTTCGGATTGAGGGTGCTGATAATGCGCCAGCAATTATTTTGGTGCACGGGTTTACGCATAGCCTTGAAACCTGGGACGGCTGGGCGTCGGTGCTCAAGCAGGATCACCGTGTCATCCGCTATGATCTGATGGGACATGGACTAACTGGCCCTGATCTTAAGCAGCGTTATTCGCCAGCGGAACGCGCGCAAACGATTGGCGATATCATGGATGCGCTCGGCGTCGATCACGCCGCTATTGTAGGCAATTCGCTGGGCGGTCTGGCGGCATGGCGGTTTGCGTCCGGTCATCCTGATCGTGTCGAAAAGCTCATTCTTATTTCACCGGGCGCCTATCCGCTCAATGGCGCTGCCGATGCGCCGGCTGAAATTCCCGCCGCCATGAAGGTTTATCTCATGACCGCGCCGGAGGCGGGCGTGCGCGCCAGCGCTGGGTATATATATGCGGATGATTCAAAAATTACCGACGCGCGTGTCGCGGTTATGCGCGATATGATGCATCGCGAAGGCAATGGCGAGGCGTTGATTCAGTCGCTCGAAGAATTCACGCTGCCGGACCCGACCGAAGCGCTTTCGCGCATTACGGCGCCAACCCTGATTGAGTGGGGCGAGGGTGACGTGATAATCCCAATTCAGCAGGGCCGCGACCTTGCGGCGGCTATTCCTGGCGCGAAGCTCATCACCTATCCCGGTGTCGGCCATGCGGCGCAGGAAGAAGCGCCAGCCGAAACTGTGGCCGATGCAATTGCATTTTTGCGTGGCGATGCTCCCGCGCCATTGGAAGCCGAATAAATGCAGACAGCGTCACCGCTCTATCGCGGATATGTGCTGTTCATCCTTGTCACTGTTTACACGTTTAACTTTATTGACCGCCAGATTGTCGGCATTCTTGCGGTGCCGATAAAGTCGGAATTGGCCCTAAGCGATACGCAGTTGAGCCTGATGGGCGGGCTTGCTTTCGCGTTGTTCTATACGTTCCTGGGGATTCCCATCGCCATGCTCGCTGATCGCCGCAGCCGCGTGTGGATCATGACGGCGGCGCTCGCCATCTGGAGCGCGATGACGGCGGCGTGCGGATTTGCACAGAACTTCACACAGCTTTTTCTAGCGCGGCTCGGCGTTGGCGTCGGCGAGGCGGGGGGCGTGGCGCCGGCATACTCGCTGATCGCTGATTATTTCCCGCCGGAAAACCGCGCGCGAGCACTGGCGATTTACTCATATGGCATTCCCATCGGCTCTGCGCTCGGCATTTTGCTCGGCGGCGTTTTGACCAGCTATCTCGACTGGCGCGCGGCGTTCATCATTGTCGGCGTCGCTGGTCTTGCCATTGCGCCGGTTTTTCGTCTGACCATGCGCGAACCGAAACGCGGCGGGCTTGATGGCGCCTCCGCGAAAACAGGGTCGGCAAAAATTTCCGAAGTCGTTAAAACATTGGCGGCCAAACCTAGCTTTTGGGGGTTGTCTTTCGGTGCGGCCAGTTCATCGATGATGGGGTATGGGTTGATCTTCTGGCTGCCGTCCTTTTTCGTGCGCAGTTTTGGCGACGCGTTGCCGGGATTTTTTGCTTGGATGCCCGGCTTTCTTATTCCGGAAAATCCCAGCCCTTTGCTATACGCGTCCTACTTCTACGCAACCATTCTCTTGATTGGCGGTGTGGCGGGGATCTCGCTGGGCGGCGTGCTCGCTGACAAATACGGGCAGGCGAAAAAATCCGCCTACGCGCTTGTGCCGGCCGCGGCATTTCTGACGACGATTCCATTTTTTGTTATCGGCGTTTTGGCGCCGAATTTGTGGGTCGCGTTTCCGGCGTTTTTGGTTTTGCAGGCATTAAGCCTTGTCTGGCTCGGGCCGGTGCTGGCGGCGTTTCAGCAATTGGTGCAGCCGAATATGCGGGCAACCGCGTCGGCGCTGTTCCTCTTCATCAACAATCTGATCGGCATCGGGCTCGGCAATCTCGCCATCGGCGCCATTTCCGACGGGCTGGCGGCTGAATTCGGCGATGAATCGCTGCGCTATGCGATCCTGTCGGGAACGGTGTTTTATCTGATTGCGGCAGGGTTATTCATCGTGACCGCGCCGCGGCTCAAGCGCGACTGGGCGAACTAGCCAGCATAATCATAAAACCCGTACATACAAAGGCCGCCGGAAGCTTCCCTCCGGCGGCCTTGCGGCGTTCCCTCCCTGAAAACGCCCAAAGCGATGCACACTGTGTGGAATTCAGCGCGCGCGCTTCAGCTCTTTAGCTTGCCGCGGCAAACTGATTCATCGTGTTGTCTTTGCCGCCAGCCTTAAGGGCCGCTTCACCAGCGAAATATTCTTTGTGATCGTCGCCAATGTCGGACCCGGACATATTCTGGTGTTTGACGCAGGCGATGCCTTGGCGAATTTCTTCACGCTGAACATTTTTCACGTAGCCAAGCATGGCTTCTTCGCCGAAATAGCGCTTGGCGAGATTGTCCGTGGAGAGCGCCGCCGTGTGATAGGTCGGCAGCGTGATGAGATGATGGAAGATGCCGGCGCGCTTTGAAGCATCCGCCTGAAATGTCTGGATGCGGCGATCCGCTTCAAGCGCGAGTTCAGTATCGTCATAATCAACGCTCATCAGTTTGTCGCGATTATACGCGGCGACATCCTTGCCTTCTGCTTTCCAGGCATCGAACACCTGCTGGCGGAAATTCAGCGTCCAGTTGAAGCTCGGCGAGTTGTTGTAGACGAGCTTCGCGTTCGGAATGACTTCGCGAATGCGGTCGACCATGCCGGCGATCTGTTCTACATGCGGTTTTTCCGTTTCGATCCACAAGAGGTCGGCGCCATGCTGCAGCGACGTGATGCAGTCGAGAACGCAGCGATCTTCGCCCGTGCCGGAGCGGAATTGATAGAGATTGCTGCGCAGGCGTTTGGGCCGCAGGAATTTTCCTCTGCGATTGATCAGGACATCGCCATTGCCAATTTCGCTGGCTTCAATTTCTTCGCAATCGAGGAACGAATTATACTGGTCTCCAAGATCGCCGGGCTCGGCGCTGTAGGCGATCTGTTTGGTCAGGCCTGCGCCTAACGAGTCGGTGCGCGCAACGATGATCCCGTCATCAACGCCAAGTTCAAGAAAGGCATAACGGCAAGCGCGGATCTTCGCGATGAAGTCTTCATGGGGAACGGTGACTTTGCCGTCCTGGTGGCCGCACTGTTTTTCGTCAGAAACCTGGTTTTCGATTTGCAACGCGCAAGCGCCGGCTTCGATCATTTTCTTGGCGAGCAGATAGGTCGCCTCCGCATTGCCAAAACCTGCATCGATATCGGCGATGATCGGAACAACATGTGTCTGGAAATTATCGACCTGCGTCAGCAATTGTTTTTCGCGGACCTGATCTCCAGCCTCGCGCGCCTTGTCGATGTCGCGGAACAGCAAGCTCAGCTCGCGCGCATCGGCCTGACGCAGGAAGGTGTAGAGCTCTTCGATCAGCGCCGGGACAGATGTTTTTTCGTGCATCGACTGATCGGGAAGCGGACCGAACTCAGAACGCAACGCGGCGACCATCCAGCCGGAGAGGTAGAGATATTTCCCTTTGGTCTCGCCGAAATGCTTCTTGATGGCGATCATCTTTTGCTGGCCGATAAAGCCATGCCAGCAACCCAGAGACTGGGTGTAATTGGCTGCGTTTTTGTCATAGGCGGCCATGTCGCCGCGCATGATTTTCGCCGTGTATTTGGCGATGTCGAGTCCCGTGCGGAACCGGTTCTGGAGCTTCATGCGAGCGACCGACTCGCCGTCAATGCCATTCCAGGCGCCGTTCTGGGCTTCGATGATACGGTTGGCGGCGTTGAGACTTTCCAGATACGACATGACAAAACCCTTGATATTGCTCACTAAATTCAAACCCGGCGAATCCGTCCGCTCGGAGGACAGCCGCTGTGTAAGCAAAACCTAGGAGAGAAATGGCCTTTGTGCAGCTGCGAAAAGGTGCTATTGTCATACTTTACAGATTATCCGTGTAAAGTAGTAAAGTTTGAACACCACTGAGGATGTCATGCCTAGAGACCGCGCTGCTTTTATGGGCCCCCGCCTGCGCCGCCTGCGCCGGGAAATGGGGCTGACCCAGGCGGTGATGGCCGAGGATCTCGGCGTCTCGGCGTCCTACATCGCGCTGATGGAGCGCAATCAGCGGCCGATGACGGCGGAGTTGCTGCTTAATCTTGCGAAAGTTTACCAGCTCGATGTGGCGACGCTCGCGAGTGACCGCAGCGACGAATTCAGCGCACGCCTGAGCGGCGTTACGCGCGACCCTTTGTTCGCCGATCTCGAATTGTCGCCTATGGATGTTGAAGACGTGTCGCGTTCCTATCCCGCCATGGCGGAGGCGATCCTTCGTTTGTATACGGCCTATCATGACGGACAACTGGCGCTCGCTGATCGCGGCGATGAAAGTCCGAACAAACCAGCAGGTGCGCCGGATCCGGTTGTCGAGGCGCGGCGGTTTTTGTCGGCGCGGCGAAACACATTCCCGGCGCTTGATGATCTTGCAGAACGGATCGCCAAAGACATCAGCGGATCTGAAAATTTCGCGGCGTATTTTAAGGAAAAACACAAACTCGGCGTGCGCCGCTTGCCGCCGGATGTGATGGCGGGCTCTGTGCGCCGGCTGGACCGGCATCGCGGCGAAGTTGTGCTTGACGAGACTCTTGATCGCGCCAGTCAAAATTTTCAGCTCGCCTTGCAGATTGCCTATCTCGACATGCGCGAGCCGCTTGATTCGGCGCTGGGCGATGGGGGGTTCACTTCCGAAAATAGCGAACGGCTGGCGCGGCGGGCGCTTGCTAACTACGCCGCTGGCGCGCTGATGATGCCGTATCGCGCTTTCGTCAAAGCCGCCGAGGCCCGAAAATACGACCTTGAGGCGCTGTCGCGCCAGTTTGGCGCCAGCTTCGAGCAAGTCGCGCACCGCCTGACAACGCTGCAAAAAGCAGGGCAGGAGGGTGTGCCGTTCTTCTTCATTCGTGTTGACGCGGCCGGGAATGTTTCAAAGCGCCTCGACGGGGCGGGCTTTCCCTTCGCGCGTCACGGCGGGTCATGCCCGCTCTGGTCACTGCATCAGGCGTTTCGGCGCCCGCGCGAGATCATCACCGAATGGGTTGAACTGCCGGATGGTGAAAAGTTTTTCTCCATTGCGCGCACCGTAACGGCGGGCGGCGGCGCCTATGGCGCGCCGCGCATTGAGCGGGCGATTGCACTCGGCTGTGCGGAGAAACATGCACATCGCTTGATATATGCGCAGGGGCGTGATCTGAAAACGGAAAAAGCCGCCCCGATTGGCGTGACGTGCCGTTTGTGTCACCGCATCGAATGCACCGCGCGCGCAGAGCCGCCAATCGGCCGGCAAGTCCTGCCCGACGATTATCGCCGGACGATTGCGCCGTTCGGTTTTTCGGACCGATAGTCGTAAAAAACTCCGCACACGCATAAGGCGAGTGACAGCGCAGCATTTTACATCATTTGTGATGAATTCTTTCATAAAACCCCGTGTTGGTGAATAGTTATCCACCAAAACGGGAGCGGGGTTACAGTTCCTCCGTAGCCGGACTGTGACCGCAAAGCACGAGGCGGGGACCGCTTTTATGAGCCCGCAATCATCAGCGAAGAGGTTCTGACGGCGCCGCGTTTCGGGAGCGTAAGCTCGCCGGAGCGGGCTCTTTGACATTTTGGTTTTGGCGCGGGCCGGGCATCCGGTCTGGTGCGCGCCGTAAAAGAACAGCGCCCCTGAAACGGGGGAGGCATTCGCTCGTCTGCCGGTTTGCGCACCTGGCCTGTCTGGCGTTTTCTTCCCCCGTTTGCGGCGGAAAAGCTGCGCGCGAGATTCTACTGCGCTTTCGCCTCGCGGCGGAACTTTGTCAGCAGGAATTCCGTATAGCCATTGGGTTGCACCGCGCCATCGAAAACCAGTGCGCAAGCGGCTTTGAAGGAAATGCCGTCAAAGCCGGGCGCCATGGGTTTGTAGGCCGGATCGGCTTCGTTCTGTTTGTCGACGATTGCGGCCATGCGCTTGAGGGATTCCATCACCTGATCGCGCGTCACCACGTTATGCATAAGCCAATTGGCGATGTGTTGAGAGGAAATACGCAAAGTGGCGCGGTCTTCCATCAGGCCGACATTGTGAATGTCTGGCACTTTCGAGCAGCCGACGCCCTGGTCAATCCAGCGCACAACATAACCGAGAATGCCTTGCGCGTTGTTGTCGAGCTCCTCGCGGATGTCGGGGTCGGAAAAATTCGCGCCAGCGGCGAAAGGCGGCGTCAGCAACAGATTGAGATCGCCGGCGGCTTTACCCTGCAGTTCCTTTTGTCGCGCGAACACGTCGACCTCGTGATAGTGCATGGCGTGCAGCGCCGCAGCGGTGGGCGAGGGCGTCCAGGCGGTGATCGCGCCCGATTGCGGATGAGCGATTTTCTGTTCCATCATCGCGGCCATCATGTCGGGCGCCGCCCACATGCCCTTGCCGATCTGTGCGCGGCCCGACAAACCGCAGGCCAAGCCGATGCCGACATTGCGCGCTTCATAGGCTTTGATCCACGCGGCGTCTTTGATCGCGCCTTTGCGCAACACCGGGCCGCCTTGCATGATGGTGTGAATTTCATCGCCGGTGCGGTCGAGAAAGCCCGTATTGATAAAGACAAGCCGTTCGCGCGCGGCGTGAATGCAAGCGCCCAGATTGGCCGACGTGCGCTTTTCTTCGTCCATCACGCCGATCTTCAGCGTGTTTTTCGCCATGCCAAGCATCGCCTCTACACGGCTGAACAATTCGCAGGCGAAGGCGACTTCCTCCGGTCCGTGCAGTTTCGGCTTGACGATGTAAACGGACCCCGCGCGCGAGTTGGCGCGTTTGCCGTTGAGATCGTGCAGGGCGATAAGCGATGTCACCGCCGCGTCCATGATGGTTTCGGGAATCTCACCGCCCTGGCTGTCGCGGATCACATCGGTCAGCATATGATGGCCGACATTGCGGACCAGCAGCATGGACCGGCCATGCAGCGCAAAGGGCTTTCCGTTCGGCGATGCATATTCGCGGTCCGCATTGAGCTTGCGCGTGACCTGCTTGCCGCCCTTCTCGAAAGTGTCCTGAAGGTCGCCTTTCATCAAGCCGAGCCAGTTGCGATAGACATTCACCTTGTCTTCGGCGTCGACCGCCGCGACGGAATCCTCGCAGTCAATGATCGTGCTGACAGCGGCCTCGATGATGATATCAGCGACGCCAGCCCTGTCGGTTTTGCCGATGGCGCTCGCCGGATCGATGACGATGTCCAGATGCAGCCCATTATTTTTTACGAGGATCGATGTCGGCGCGGCGCTGTCGCCTCGATAGCCAACGAATTTCGCGGGCTGTTCCAGCGCCGTCGCGCCCGCTGCGGTGTCGACAACAAGTGAGCCATTCTCGACTTTGTAGCTGACAGCATTGGCGTGAGATCCGTTAACTAGCGGCGCTGCGAGATCGAGCAGGGCGCGTCCGCGGGCGATGACCTTGTCGCCGCGCTTCGCGTTATAGGCGCCGCCGCGTTCCGCGCCGCCCTCTTCGGAGATGGCGTCGGTTCCATAAAGCGCATCATAAAGCGAGCCCCAGCGCGCATTGGCTGCGTTGAGCGCATAGCGTGCATTGCTGGCGGGAACGACGAGCTGAGGTCCGGCGACGGTGCGCAATTCTTCGTCGACATTGGCCGTTGAAATTTCAAATGGCGCAGGCTCAGCAACGAGATAGCCAATTTCATTCAAGAAGGAGATATGCTCAGCAATGTCGAAGGCTGAAGCATGTGCGCGATGCCAGTCATCGAGTTTCGCCTGCAAGGCATCGCGTTTCGCCAGCAAGTCGGCATTGCGCGGCGCCAAGTCCGCAATGATGTTGGCCAGTCCGTTCCAGAAACTATCGGCGCTAACGCCGGTTTCGGGCAGGGCTTCATTCTCGATAAAGGCTGCAATTTGCGGATCTATGGTCAATTCGGCTCTTACGGTCATGTCCTACCTTTATCGTTTCGTGCCGGGCTGCGCGCTTTGGCAAGCGACATTGCGGAACTCTGGCCTATCCCTTAAATCCTCAGACGCGAATTGGAATAGGGTATTTCGTAGCAGCTGTTATTTCTCATGCCAGCGCGATCAGCAGCCCTGCGCGTACGGAAGAAAAAAATGACTGAACGGATTGTTATCATTGGAGCCGGGCAGGCTGGCGTGCAGGCGGCGATTTCATTGCGCCAGAGCGGGTATAAAGGCGCGATCACCATGATCGGCGCCGAGGAGGCGCCGCCCTATCAACGCCCGCCGCTTTCCAAGGCGTATCTTAAAGGCGAACTCGATGAACACCGGCTCTATCTGCGTCCGGCTGAATTTTACGAAACACAATCGATTGATTTACTGATCGGCACGCGCGCGACAGTGATCGATCGAAAAGCGAAAATTGTCCTGACGGATGCAGATGGCGACCACCCCTATGATGCGCTGTTGATCGCAACCGGTGCGCCGCCGCGAAAACTGAACGCGTCCGGCGCCGATCTTGGCGGCGTTCACTATCTCAGAACGCTTGCCGATTCTGAAAGCCTGCGGCCGCTACTCGCAGCGCCGGGCAGAATTGTGATTGTCGGCGCGGGGTATATCGGTCTCGAAGTGGCCGCGGTGGCCCGGCGCGAAGGCCGTGATGTGACGGTGCTGGAAATGGCGCCGCGCGTTTTGGCGCGCGTCGCCAGTGAGCCGGTCTCGGCGTTTTATGAAACATTGCATCGAGATGCTGGCGTCGATCTTCGTCTCGGCGCCGCGCTCGAGGGCTTTGCCGGCGAAACGCGCATTCACGGCGCGCGGATGGCGTCCGGCGACGTCATTGAATGCATCGCCGCGCTGGTTGGCATCGGCGCCGCCCCCGAATTGTCGCTGGCAAGCGATGCGGGACTTGCGGTTGAGAACGGCATTGTCGTCGATGAATATGCGCGCACCTCCGACCCGTCGATTTTTGCAGCCGGCGACTGTACGAATTTTCCCTCGCCCCGCTATGGCCGCCGCATGCGGTTAGAGTCGGTTCCGAACGCTATTGAACAAGCGAAAGCGGCGGCGGTGAATATGATCGGCAAAGAAACAATCTATGACGCGTTGCCCTGGTTCTGGTCCGACCAGTTCGATGTGAAACTGCAAACAGTTGGCTTGAGCGAGGGCCATGACGACTTCGTCGTGCGCGGGCGTCCGGAAGAAAAAAAATTCGCTGTCTGGTATCTGAAAGACGGGAAGGCGCTCGCCGTCGATGCGATCAATGATCCCGTGTCCTTCGCCATGGGCAAGAAACTGATCTTGTCGGGCGTTGCGCTGGATGCGCAGCAATTAGGCGATGTCAGCGTCGATCTGAAAACACTTGCCTGATTATTTATACAACAGCCCCGGCAGCCATGTCGCGATTTGCGGCCAAAGCGCGATGACGCCGAGGGCCAGGAGCTGGATCGCGATGTAGGGCAAGGCGCCGCGATAGATCTGCATGGTGCTGACTTCGGGCGGGGCGACGCCGCGCAAATAGAACAATGCAAAACCAAAAGGCGGCGTCAGAAATGACGTTTGCAGATTGATCGCCATCATCACGCCAAGCCAGACCGGATCGAGCCCCATGGCGAGCAAAGGCGGACCGACCAGCGGCACCACCACCAGCGTGATCTCGATGAAGTCGAGGAAGAAGCCGAGCACGAACATCACCAGCATGACAGTGATGACGGCGCCCATAACGCCGCCGGGCGTGGCTTCCAAGGCATGACGCACCGTGTCGTCGCCGCCCAACCCGCGGAAGACCAGCGAGAATAACGCTGCGCCAATGAGGATCGTGAAGACCATGGTGGTGACGCGCGCCGTTTGATCGAGAATTGGCGACAGCGCTTTTTCACGGCGCAGCTGGAACAGGCTTGCAAGAATGCCCCACGGCGTCAGGGCGAAGCAGACAAAGGCGAGACCAATGCCGAATGTTTCAAGTGAGGATGCGTTTTCGCGGCCAAGCCGCAAATCGAAGTTGGCTGTGAGCAACAGCAAGGCGAATATGGCGAGCGCCGACACCCAGACGGCGTGACGTCCTGCTAGAAGAGATCCTTTCGGCGCCAGCCGCGCACCGGCAATCAAGAGCGCGCCGATTGCGCCGACACTCGCCGCCTCGGTTGGCGTCGCCACCCCGCCAAGAATGGAGCCAAGCACGGCGATAATGAGAAGCAGCGGCGCTGGCAGTGTTTTCATCGCCGCCCGCCAGACGTCGGCGCGGCTTCCGAGTTCAGCGGCAGGGATGGCGGGCGCTTTTTTCGGTTGCGTCACTGCGATGAAAATCTGCCAGAGCAGGTAAAAGCCGACCAGCATTAAGCCAGGAAACAGCGCACCCGCAAACAAGTGACCGACGGAAACAGTGTCCGGCGACATGTTGCCCTGTTCCAATTGCGCGCGCTGATACGCATTGGAGATAACATCGCCCAATAAGATCAGCACAATTGAAGGCGGAATGATTTGTCCGAGCGTGCCTGCCGCTGCGATGGAACCCGACGCAAAAGCCGGGTCATAGCCGCGCCGCAACATGGTCGGCAGGCTGAGCAACCCCATGGTGACGACAGTGGCGCCGACAATGCCCGTCGAAGCCGCAAGCAGCGCGCCGACAATCGTCACTGACAATCCAAGACCGCCGGGCAGCGACCCGAACAGCTTCGCCATTTCATCGAGCAATTCTTCGGCGATCTTTGATTTTTCAAGGATCACACCCATTAAAATGAACATCGGCACGGCGATCAGCGTTGTGTTGGTGACGGCGCCGAAGACGCGCTGCGGGAAGGGGATGAGATAGGAAATGTCAAACACGCCGGCGGCGACGCCCAGCACCGCAAAGATCAGCGCGGTGCCCGCGAGAGAAAATGCAACCGGATAGCCGGCCATGAGCATGGCGCAGAGCACAAGCACCATGATGATGTCGAGCCATCCGGCCAGCGCGCAGGTGCAGAAGGCGATATTGCCGATTTCAAACTCCATCAGCGCGGCCCCCGCAGCAAAGCGCTGGCGCGCGCGGTGATGGTGAAACCAGCCATCGCCATCAGGACGGCGAAGGCGGGAATGAACGATTTCAGAATGAACAGCGCCGCAATGCCCGAGGCTTCATTGGAGCCCTCGCCCACGGCCCAGGAATTCGCCACATAGGGCGAGACGGTCCAGATCAACAGAAGACACACGGGGAACAGCAGCAGATATGTTCCGAGAAGATCGATCAGCGCTTTGCGGCGCGGGCTCGCCTCGCGGTAAAATATATCAACCCGCACATGATCGTCGGTAAGGAGCGCATAGCCGCCCGCGAGCAGGAACACCGCGCCATGCATATAGGTGATCGATTCCTGCATGAAGATGAAATTGATTCCGAACACGTAACGCAAAATCACGACGCCGAACTGAATGAGCGCCATGGCAAGCAGGAGCCACATGACGGTGCGGCCGGCGCGGCGATTGATTGTCTCGAACGCGTTTGCAAGCGCCGTCATGATTTTGCCGGCGCCGGCGCCCGCCACCATAAGAGCGGAAATCACGGACAAACCGCCAAACCACGCAAGTTGCGCTGAGGACGGCGCCAGCCGTAGGATCGGCGTCAGGCGGGCGAACAAGAGTCCGGCGATGATGATGCCTGAAACGGTGACGATCCACGCCAGCAATGGGCGCTTTGGCGCGAGTAGATGCGCCAATGGCAAAAACAAAAGCGGAAAGAATACGCCTGCCGCAAGCCAGTTTAGAATATCGCCGGTGAGATCGAGCATGATTAAAGCGAGAACACCTCGCGGCGCACAGCCATATAGGCTTCTTCCGAAATCCGGCCCCACTTCATGGAACGCGCCAGCGACTCTTTGAAACTTTCATAGACGCGGGCGGTGAAAGGGTCGTTGCGCGCGGCTTCTTCAAGCACGTTTTTCGTTTCGCGCGCCAGCGCCGCCAGCACATCGTCGGGCATTCGCCGCAGCTGCACGCCATGTTCATTGACGAGCTGGTCGAGGGCGATGGCGTTGTGATGGGTATATTCAGCAATGGAAAGATTATTCGCACGCTGACAGGCCCCTTCGATGATCGCCTTTTCCGTAACCGTCAGTGAATTCCAGAGATTGAGATTCAATCCGACGCCAAGCTGCGGGCCCGGTTCGTGAAAGCCCGGCCAGTAATAATATTTCGCTTCCTGATAAAACCCGAAAGCAAGATCGTTCCACGGGCCAACCCATTCGGTGCCGTCAATGGCGCCCGATTGCAGCGCCGGATAAATCTCGCCGCCGGAAATCGCCACAGCCGAAGCGCCGATCCTGCGCAACACTTCGCCGCCCATGCCGGGCATGCGGATTTTCATGCCGCGCAAATCTTCCAGCGAATTGATTTCACGCTTGAACCAGCCGCCCATCTGGTGACCGGTATTGCCGGCGGCGAAAGGTTTGATGTTGAACTTCGCGGAAAGCTCGTCCCACAGCGCCTGTCCGCCGCCAAACTCCGTCCACGCCATGATTTCAGTCGCGGTCATGCCGAACGGCACGGCGGTAAAGAATGCGAAGGCCGGAGATTTGCCGACCCAGTAATATTCCGCGCCATGATACATGTCGGCTGCGCCGTTGGAGACCGCATCGAAACATTCAAACGCACTGACAAGTTCACCGGCGGCGAAAACGCGCACGGTGATGGCGCCGCCCGACATTTCTGTGATGAACTTCGCCGTGCGCTCCGCCATGGTGCCGAGGCCGGGAAAATCTTTCGGCCAGGTGGTCACCATCTTTAATTCGCGAGACGCGATCGAGCCGGGAAGGGCGCCGCCGCCAGCGGGAACACCGCATTCGCAACCGGACATCAGCCCGGCAGCGCCGACAGCACCGCCTGTAAGGAGTTGTCTTCTTTTAATCATTGGGCGTTTCGCCCCCCTATAGGCTTTTATTTTTGTCAGCAGGCTATTGTTCGTTCACTTTTATTTCAACGTCGCTCTCGCCGGATGCGGCGCGTTCGCGCGCTTTTTTCGCTCGCCATTCTTCATAGGCGGCTTCTTTTTCCGCACGGCTGCGTGACGCGGCGACGCCGCTATCGACAGCCAGTGATGAGCCCGTGCCGTCATAACCGCTGGTCGAGCATGTATTCTCAACAGAGTAGCAGCGTTGAATGCAGGCCGACCGGCCGGGGCCGTCATCAAGATTTGCACAATCGCTCTGGCACTGGTTTTGCTGGCCGGTGCAACGATTATCGGCGTAGCCGAACGGCGCTGACGAACAGGCGCCAAGCAGCGTTGCAATAAAGATGGTGGAGATAAACTGTCGGATACGCATCAAAATTTCCTCGCTGACAAATAAAAGCCCCGCCCGCTCGGACGCGACGGTACAATGCGCCGGGTCAGGGCGCAAAGCATTCAGGGCCGAATTTTCCGTTTAGGAGGCGCGGTTATCGCCGCTCTGGCGGTCCATGCGGGTCCAGCCATTGGGGCCGAGCATTTCCAGCGGCTGGAAGCTCTTTTTGTAGTCCATCTTGTCGGACCCGTTCACCCAATAGCCAAGGTAAACATAAGGCAGGCCAAGCTCGCGCGCGAAAGAAACGTGGTCGAGGATCATAAATCGTCCAAGGCCGCGTGCATTTTCGTCTGGTTCAAAAAAGCTGTAGACCATAGAGAGACCATCGGTCAGCCGGTCGGTCAACGCCGCGCCGATCAGCCGGTCTTCCCCGGTCTCTTCGTCTTTCACCCTATATTCGATGATCATCGTATCGACGGCGGTTTCTTCAACCATCGACGCATAATCGAGCACCGTCATGTCGGCCATGCCGCCATCGCCGTGACGTTCATCGAGATATCCGCGCAACATGGAAAACTGTTCGCCTGTGGCGCGCGGACCTTTGATGCGGCGGATGATGTCGGCGTTGCGCGACAATGTGCGGCGGCGCGAGCGCGACAGATCAAAATCGTCGACGACAATGCGTACCGGCACACAGGAATTACAAGCCTCGCACGCGGGCAAATAAATCAGGTTTTGCGAACGGCGAAATCCGCGCCGCGTCAGCAATGCGTTGGTGGAGGAGGCGCCTTCACCAGAGAGATAAGAAAAGATTTTCCGCTCCCGGCGTCCTTTCAGATAAGGACATGGCGCAGGCGCGGTGATGAAAAACTCACCGCCGTCAAGGCCGAACCGTCGCGCGAAATCTTCGTTACTCATGGGATCCACTGTAAGGGATAAACCTTAGCGGGCGATTATCATA
This sequence comes from Hyphococcus sp., assembly GCA_021604585.1. Classification (GTDB taxonomy): domain Bacteria; phylum Pseudomonadota; class Alphaproteobacteria; order Caulobacterales; family Parvularculaceae; genus Hyphococcus. Next base: position 29,594 of record BQJG01000011.1, on the reverse strand, counting down.
ACCGCAATGAATCCGTTCTTTATTGCTGTCAATTCAGGTTGAAATAGAAGCTGGCGGTGACGGTGTAGACAATCCAGAGCAGGATAATCAGCGGCCCGCCGACCACCAGGTAATCTCTAAATTTGTAATGACCTGGGGTCATGACCAGCAAATTGGTCTGATAGGCGATGGGTGTGGCGAAGGAACAGTTCGCGCTGAAAATGACTGTCAGCACCAGAATATGTTCGTCCATGCCGACTTGCTGGGCGGCGGCGACGGCGATGGGGGTGAACAAGACGGCCGTTGCATTGTTAGAAAGAACGTTGGTGATCGCTGCGCAGAGGATGAAAAATGCGGATATGAGCACGATCGGTCCATAGGCGCCTGCCGTGTTGGCGAGGGCTTCGCCAATGAAATGCGCGCCGCCGGTTCGTTCCAGCGCAACACCCATCGCCAGCGATGCGCCGATCAGCAGATAAATCCGCTGGTCGATGGCGCGGGCGGCTTGCCTCACATTGAGACAGCCAAAGGCGACCATGGCGGTGGCGCCCGTAATCGCCGAAACTGCGATGGGCGCGAGACCGGTCGCGGTGACGGCGATGACGCTGGCGAAAATCAGCGCGGCGATATTGGCGTTACGTTGGTCTGGCAATCCTTGCATCGACCATTCGAGCAGCAGAATGTCGCGATCCGACCTGAGCGCTCGAATATCTTTCAAATCGCCAAGGATCAGCAAAACATCACCGGCTTCGAGCCGGATCGTATTCATCTGCGTCCGGATCATGCGGCTGCGCCGCTCGATGCCAAGGATCACGCAATTGGTCTGGGCGTGGAAACTGATCTGGGCGACGGAACGCCCGATCAGGCGCGAGCCGGGGGCGACGATGGCCTCGACCATGGTCAATTGTGTTGAGCGCTGAACCGAGCCGTCTTCATCGTCAGCGATGGTTGTTTCCGCCATCAATCCTTCGAGCATGTCGGGGCTCGATTTCAGCAGTGAGGTCAGCGCAGAACGGGTCGCCGCCACAATCACGAAATCGCCGGCGCGGAATGCAAAGTCTTCAAATGGCGGCAGGATCGCGCGTTCGCGGCGCTGGACCATCCGCACCGTAATATCGGGAAGGTCCACAAACAGACCCGCCACCGGCCCCTTGCCGATCAGCGGGTGGCCGCGATTGATCTCGATCTGGGCGATGAAATGTTTGCCCTCGCGGTCATTGATGTTGGTCTGGTTTGGGTTGTCGCGCTTCGGCAGCAGCCAGCGTCCGGCGGTCGCCATATAAATGATCCCGGCTCCGGCCAGCACGAGACCTACGGGCGTTAGTTCAAAGAACCCGATCTCGCCGCCAGTGGTCGCGCGATAGGATTGCGCAGCGAGCAGGTTGGTGGACGAACCAATCAGGGTTGTCATGCCGCCAAGGATCGACAGATAAGACAGCGGCATCATAAAGCGTGAGACGCGAATTTTGCTCTGTTGCGCGATGGCCGCCATAATCGGAATGAACATGACGACAACTGGCGTGTTGTTCAAAAATGCGCTGACGATCATGATAAAGGCGAACACCGCGCAAATGACGATGGTCGGACGCTTGTCGAATGCGCGTAGCAAGTATTCAGTCGGATGCTCAAGCGCGCCAGCCTGAAACATGCCTTGTCCGATGATCAACAACCCAAGAATGGCGAACAAGGCAGGGCTCGCAAAACCAGACAGGAGCGTTTCAGTGGACAGCAGATTTTCGCCGCTCGCCTCAAGCGGCGCGGCTATAAACAAGAGCAGGAGGGAGACCACGGCCCCGGCGGAGACCAGCTCCAATGGAAAACGGTCGAGCGTGTAGAGCGCGATCGTAACCGCGATGATCGCAAGCGTGGCCCACATCTGCCACGGCGCTGCAAGGAAAGTTTCCATCATGTCAGATTGTCTTCAACCGGCCTTATTGTGAACCTCATGCGCCCAGCCTACCGGGCTGCATGCGCCATGCGAGTCCATCGCGCACTTTGTATTTTCCAGATTTGGTGCTAACGCCACAAGTCTTAAATGTTTCAAGGTGTTGTGGGAAGGCCCCCATTTCGCGGAAAAAACCCTATGACTGATAAATACAGGCCCCTCAAAAACGCCTTTGGCCGTTTCGCTACCGGAATAGGCGTCGCTGCATGCCGGGACGCCAACGGCGCGGCGGCGGCGCTGACGATTAATTCCTTTACGTCAGTCTCACTGGAGCCGCCGTTAGTGTTGTGGTGCCTTGAAAATCGCGCCTCGACCTACAGCGCGTTTATGGCGTCAGAGAGCTATGGGATTTCGTTTCTCAGGGCCGATCAACAGGATGTTTCGCAGCGCTATGCGAATTTTCTTCCCGACGGGCCAAGAGAAGAGGAGTTTGAAACCTGGGATACGGGCGCTCCGATTATGAAACAGCGTTTGGCGGGGTTTGACTGCAAGGTGGTTGCGCGCCACGACGCTGGCGATCATGTGATCATGGTTGGCGAGGTTGTGCGCTTTGACAGCGTCAAGGGCGCGCCGTTGATCTATTACGCCAGCAGCTACATTCCAGGTACGGAGAAAGCATGAGCAAGGCAGCATTTCTCGGATTGGGTGTCATGGGCTTTCCGATGGCGGGGCACCTGGCGACGAAAGGCTTTGAGGTTTGCGTTTACAACCGCACAGTGGCGAAAGCAGATGCGTGGACCAAACAGCATAAAGGAACGTCAGCGGCGAAACCGGAAGAAGCGGTGCGCGATGCCGACATTGTTTTTGCCTGTCTTGGCGATGATCCGGACGTCGAAGCCGTGACCGCCGACATTTCAGGCGCGCTGAAAAAGGGCGCTGTGTTTGTCGATCACACGACAGCTTCGCCGGCGCTTGCGCGTGAACTGCACGATCGTTTTGGAGCCGACGGCGTCGGCTTTGTCGACGCGCCTGTATCCGGCGGACAGGCGGGCGCCGAAAACGGCAAGCTTTCGGTTATGTGCGGCGGGGATGAAGCGCATGTGGAAGCGGCGCGCGGCGCCATGGAAGCCTATTCGGCTCGCATCGTGCATATCGGGCCAGCGGGTCACGGTCAGCTCTGCAAAGCGGTGAACCAGATTTGTATCGCCGGCGTGTTGCAGGGCTTGTCGGAAGGCGTGCATTTCGCGTCACAGGCGGGCCTTGATATTGACCGCGTATTAGAAGCGATTTCCGGCGGCGCGGCGCAAAGCTGGCAAATGGAAAATCGCGCGAAAACCATGGCCGCCGACAAATTTGATTTCGGTTTCGCGGTGGACTGGATGCGCAAGGATCTGCGCATTGCGCTTAGTGAGGCGCGGGCCAGCGGCGCAACTCTGCCGCTGACGGCGCTGGTCGATCAATTCTATGCGGATGTGCAGGCTCAAGGCGGCGGGCGCTGGGATACATCGAGCCTTGTGCGCCGCCTGCAAAAGTGACTGAACTCTAATATAGACGTCACTGGCGAACGCGCGCAGTTAAGGTGACAATAGCTGGCGCGTTAACCACCCTGATTCATTTATTTGAAATGAGAATTGAGGAGGTTTCGCGCGATTTTCGCGCCCGCGAGGATCGTTGTCGCAAAATGGCGGTGTGGGGAATATGAACAAGGCAGCATTCAGCATGACCAAAAATCGATTGATCCGTATTGCGCCCCGTATTGCGCCGCTGTCCATCTTGGCGCTGGCTGGCGGGACAGCGAGCGCCTCAGCATCAGGGTTTTCGTTAAACACGCAAAGCGCTGAATCGCTAGGGGCAGCGACGGCGGGCGCACAGGCCGCGCGCGCGACGCCGGGCAATGCCTATTTCAATCCCGCCGCGATTGTCGGCGTTAAAGGCGTAGAAAGCTCACTGTCGATTGTCGGGGCGTGGAACGACACCTCATATGAAAACGCTACCGGCGCGCTGTTCGGCACGGTTCCCGTCGCTGGTGACAGTGCAGGCGAAGCGGTCATAGGAGACGGCGTGTTTCCAACCGGCGCAACATCGTTTCAGCTGAGCGATAAGCTTTTCGCCGGGGTCGCGATTTACGCGCCCTTCGGATTCAATACGTCCTATAACGACACATCGATTGCGCGTTATCACGGCACATTTTCGCAAGTCGTATCCGGTTCTGTTTCCGGACTGATCGGCGTTGAAATTGCGGATGGCTGGTCCATCGCTGGTGGGCCGCGCCTGCAATATGTCGATATCGATCTTGAAGGCGCCGTTGACGCCGCGGGCATTGAATCCGCATTGCTGATGACCATGACGATTCCGGGAACCGACGATGCGTTTGTCGATGTTTCGGCAAATGATTGGGGCGTTGGATATACATTTGGCTTTCAGGGCGCGCTTGGCGACCGCGTCACTATTGGCGCGAGTTTTACGTCAAAGATCGACCATACGCTTGATGGAACGGCGACATTCGACATCAGCACTTCTGCGTCAGGCCAAACGCTCGCCGGCTTGGGTTTGTTTCAGGACACAGGCGTCACCAGCGACTTTACAACGCCGGGTAATATCCAGTTCGGCGTGCAAATTGAGATGACGCCGGAAACCCGGTTGCTGGCCTCGGCGGTGCAGACCCGCTGGAAAAGTTTCGATCAGCTGACCATCAATTTTGAAAACCCGATCCAGACGCCGGAAGTCACCACGCAGAACTGGAAAAACACCTGGGCGGGCGCTGTCGGCGTTGAGCGTGATTTCGGTCCGGCGCAAACGCTGCGGCTTGGCGTGATGTATGAAGAAGATCCGGCCAACCCGGCGTTCTCAAGCCCGCGCGTGCCCGGCGCAAGCCGTGTGTGGCTGGCGGCTGGTTATTCGCGCGATCTCTCTGAACGCGCCGAATTGCACCTCGCAGCGTCCTATGTGTTCGCTGAGACGACGCCGCTGAACCAGTCTGCTGCGGCGCCGGAAAACCTGTTCCGGGGATCGTTCACTGGCGATGTCGACATTAGCGGAGTGGTCGCGGCGATCGGGATCGACTGGAAGTTCTAGCGGTCGATCAAGTCGCCCCTCAAGCTGCGTTGCGCCATTGCCGCCCGGGCGCCCCTGTGCGAATTACTTAGTCAAATCTCATTTGACTGGAGACGCATATGTCTGTTCTGCAAACCGCCCGCCCATCATGGAAAACAGAAGACCTTGATCTGTTTGAGGACGAGATCGGCAAGTTCTTCAGCCGCGAACTGGCGCCGCATGTAGAGAGCTGGCGCGATAATGGCGTCGTCGATCGCTGGGCGTGGACCAAAGCGGGCGAAGCGGGATTGCTCTGCATGTCCATGCCGGAAGAATATGGCGGCGCCGGCGGGCATTTCGGCTATGAGCAGATTTTTATGGAGCAGCAGGCGAAAGCCGGTGTCGAAGGATTTGGCGCGGCGCTGCATAATTGCATCGTGGCCCCTTACATTCTTCATTACGGCACGGAAGAACAGAAAAAGCGCTGGCTGCCGCGCATGGCCACCGGCGAGCTGGTCGGCGCCATCGCCATGAGCGAGCCGGGAACGGGTTCCGACCTTCAGGCTGTGCGGACGACCGCGCTGAAAGAAGGCAACCAATATGTCGTGAATGGTCAGAAGACGTTCATCACCAACGGCCAGACCGCCAATATTATTATCGTCGTCTGCAAGACCGATCCGTCCGAAGGCGCCAAAGGCGTTTCGCTGATGATCGTTGAAACGGATGAGGTCGAAGGTTTTGAGCGCGGGCGCAATCTCAAGAAACTTGGCAACAAAGCGCAGGACACGTCGGAGCTGTTTTTCTCGGATGTCAAAATCCCCACCGAAAACCTTCTTGGTACGGAAGAGGGGCAGGGTTTTGTTCAACTGATGCAACAATTGCCGCAAGAGCGCCACCAGATCGCCGTGCAGGGCATGGCGGGCATTGAACGCGCGTTGTCGCTGACCATCGACTATGTGAAAGAACGACACGCCTTTGGCCGGCCGGTGATGGCGTTCCAGAACACCCAGTTCAAACTCGCCGAATGCAAAGCGCGCGCGACCATGGCGCGGGTGTTTGTCGATTACTGCACGGGGCTGTTGATTGAGGGCAAGCTCGACGCAACAACGGCGTCGATGTCGAAAATGCTGATCTCCGATATGGAAAATGAGATCATCGATGAGTGCCTGCAGCTCTTTGGCGGCTATGGCTATATGGATGAATATCCGATCAGCCGCATGTATGCCGATGCGCGCGTGCAGCGCATCTATGGCGGCACCAATGAAATTATGAAGCTGTTGATTGCGCGGTCGCTCTGACCGTCATGCGTCTGCGCCGCGCGACCACAGACGACATTCCGCTTTTGAAAGCGTGGGATGAAAAACCGCATGTCATTTCTGCGGGCGGCGGCGATGATTGGTATGATTGGGATCATGAAATCCCGCGCGATGCCGATTGGGGCGAACTTCTGATCGCGGAAGAACAGGGCCGTCCCATTGGCGTCATGGAGATCGCCGATCCCGCCAAAGAACCGTCGCACTATTGGGGCGATGTTGAAGATAATCTGCGCGCCATCGATATCTGGATCGGCGAGGAGGCGGATCTCGGCCGCGGCTTGGGAACGCAGATGATGCGGCTCGCTTTCGACAGGTGTTTCACCGGCGCAAACGTCAAAGCGATCATCATCGATCCGCTGGAGAGCAATACCCGCGCGCGAAAGTTTTATGAACGGCTGGGTTTTCAGTTCATCAAAAATCGCCGCTTCGGCGAGGATGACTGCGCTGTCTATCGGCTGGAGCGGGAAGTCTGGGAGGCGCTTGCGAAGGGCAAGTGAATCGGCGCTATGCTGGTTTATGGAACCCGTCCAGATTTTCGCCGCGCTCAGCACCATCGGTCTGTTTGTGTTCGCCATATCCGGCGCGCTGACGGCGCTCAGGAACGACATGGATTTGTTCGGCGTCGCCATGATCGCCTTTGTCACCGGCGTTGGCGGCGGCACCATCCGCGACGTGCTGCTTGGATCGTTTCCAGTCTGGTGGATTGCTTCTCCCTCGGCGGTGTTGATTTGCGTTGCTGGCGCGGCCGCCGCGACGCTGGCCCAGCCTTTCATCGACTCGCGGTTGAAAGCGTTGATCTGGGCTGATGCGGTTGGCCTTGCTGTATTCGCAGTGATCGGCGCGCAGGCGGCGCTTGCCGCTGACGCCCCTGCCATTATCGCCGTCTTTATGGGCGCAGTGACGGCGACGTTTGGCGGTGTGGTGCGCGATGTCTTGCTTAATGAACCGCCGCTGATCCTGAAGCAGGATATATATGCGACCGCCGCGCTGATCGGGGCGGGGGTCTATGTCGGAATGCTGGCGCTTGGGATTGGCGAAAGCATCTCCGCCGTGACCGCCGCACTGGTCACCTTCGCCATTCGAGCTGCCGCAATCATTTTCAATATTCCGTCGCCAAAATATGCACGGCCCCGAAAGAACGAGCTTTAGGGCGCAATTTCGGCCCGTTTCCGGCCTTGCGCGGGGGCGGAAATTCGCTATCTAGGGGGGCCCAAAACACATATTGGGTCGCGGGTATAGCTCAGTGGTAGAGCCACAGCCTTCCAAGCTGAAGATGCGGGTTCGATTCCCGCTACCCGCTCCAAATTCTTCCAAACAATTCCTTCCTAACTCCATGTAATAGTGGAAGAAATTGGCACACTCTCGAATTTTCCGCTTGTGCGATTTCAAATTCGTGTTACAAAAAGTGTATTAAAACGTGTAACAATTTTCGATCCATTTCGGGTTGGGAGCGGGATTTCGCGTGGTTAGGAGCGGCGCCGGGGATCGGCGACATCTTCAGTATAGGGACGGTAACTGGCACTATGTCCGCCGGGTGCCGACGCGATATACCGGTGTCGACGATCGCGGTGTCATCCGGGTCACGCTCAAAACCAAATCCGAGGAAACAGCGCGCATCAGACGGAACGCGCTGATCGAGGCGGACGATCTCTTCTGGGCCTCCCTTATCGATCACGACGATGATTTGAGCGAAGAAGCGCTCGCCCGGCAGCGGAACGTCCTGATCCGGCGTTATCAGCGCGCGAGCGCAAGGGCGATGGCCCGCGGTTTCGTCTATTCGCCGGTCGCCGATCTTGCAGAGCATGAAGACGTAGCCGCCTTGCTTGCGCGTTTCGCAGCGGTCGATAAACGGGACAAAGGCGTCAAGACGGCGCAGGAGTCGGCCGAGGCTGAAGCGCTTCTCGGCGGCGCGGCCGTCCCATCGGTCACGGTGAGCGAGGCTTTCGACATCTATTGCGACGAGATCGCCGTCGGCGACCTTCTTAACAAATCCCCGAACCAGAAGCGCGCCTGGAAGAAAACCAAGCAGCGCGCGATCACCTATTTCGTGGACGTCGTGGGCGACAAACCGATCCTCGACCTTGAGCGCAAGGACGCGCTTGAGTTCTATAACTGGTGGGCGAAACGCATCACGGCGAAATCCGACGCCAAGCGGCGCGGCGCCAATACGGCCAACCGTGATCTCGGCAATCTGCGCAAACTTTACAAGGACTATTGCAAGCATATCGGCGATGAAGACCGGCCCAATCCATTCCGCAATCTGAACTTCAAGGAGGCGAGCCTCGCTGAAACTCCGCCCTTTGAAAACGAATGGGTGAGGACAAAAATCCTTGTTCCCGGCGTGTTCGATGGACTCAATAAAGAAGCAAAGCTCATCATCTACAGCCTTATTGAAACCGGCTGCCGCCCGAGCGAGATCGCCAATCTGCGCGCCGACGATATCCGCCTCGACGCCGAAGTGCCGCACATTCGCATTCGCCCCGCGAAGGATCGCGAGATTAAAACCGCGTCGTCGATCCGGGATATTCCCCTTGTGGGCGTGTCGCTTGCAGCGATGAAAAAGGCGCCGGGCGGCTTTCTTCGTTATCGTGACAAGAACGATCTTCTCTCCGCGTCTCTGATGAAGGCGTTCCGCAATCGCGGCCTTTTTCCGACGACGGGTCACATCATCTATTCGTTCCGCCATTCTTTCGAGAAACGTATGCAGGAGGCCGGGCTCGATTACGGCCTCAGATGCCTGTTGATGGGTCACGCCACTGACCGGCCGGCATATGGCGACGGCGGCTCCCTCGAATATCGCCGGGACGAGTTGCTTAAGATCGCCCATCCGTGTCCGGACGGATTGTTTTGATCGCCGTTCGCCGCGCCTGACCTGAATTCAAATGCGCCCGCAGACGCGAGGCCCGCGACCGACGGTTCTCCAGTTCGCGTTCCAGCCGATCGAATAGCGGCCAATAGACTTCGCCATATCGGTCCACGATCCGGGCGGCGCTCCGAAGCCCTTTCTCAATGTCTTCTTCTGAAACCGTCATGGGAAAATCTTGTCGCTCAACAGCGATTTTTCCCATTAGGAACACGACAAAACGGCGGCAGATTTTCCAAGTCTTTAGAAACGGGTCGAAAGACTCGCGAAACGCTGCCTGGTCCGGCAATCATGCGATCATGATCCAGATTCATGAAGGCATCTTCGTCGCCGGCGATTAGCCTGTCCCGGATGCGGGGCAGGCCAAGGGATAGAGCCGGCCGGGCGAGAGCTTCCAGGGAGGCATGGCGACGACCGGGCGATCATTCACGCCTGCAAGTCGCCCTGCCTCCAGCGCGCCGTCGGATAGGGCAATCTCGACCGTTTCCACCCGAATGATGTCGTCCTTCAATCCGGGAACGATCTTTATCTCAACATGATCGATCCGTCGGTTCCGCTGCTCAAGCCTGCGCTGTTTGCTGAAGCCATGCGGTTTGCAAAGCAACATTGCGACGCGGGAAAGGCGGTGCTTTTTCATCGCAATCAGAGTCAGTCTCGGGTGCCGAGCCTTGCGCTCCTATTTCTTAGCGCACAAGCTTTGGCCATGTCCGGTAGAATCTGGAAGCGCGCTGTGCGCCGGCAAGCAATGATTACGGCGTAGCAGTCGGGGAGCCGCACGCCGAAAATTGTGACAGCAATCAGCGTAATCAGGCGGCTTGTCGCGATGATCGGCCGACCATCGCTTGGCGCGCGCCGGGACGCCGCTTTTGCGATCGGAATTGAACTCGCAAATGTTGCGCTCGGCGTCTCGGCGCCGGTGCTCTTAAAGCTCGCGGTGGATGGGCTGACGGCGGAATCGGCGCCGTTCGGCATGATTGTATTTTTCGTCTTGGGTTTCGTCATCGCCTGGACCGCGACCAATGCAATGACGGCGCTGAAGTATACATTCACCATAAGGATCATCGACAAGCTTGCGCGCCGCATTACCGTGGACGCCGCGCGAGACCAGCTTCCGGCCATCGCCCGAAAGCGCGAGGGCGACAGCGCGCGTCTTCAGGGCGTTTTGGACCGGCTGCCGTTCAGCCTCCAGATCGTCATCGACGGACTGTTGTGGCGCGCGGCGCCGCTCATCGTGCAAACATTGATCAGTCTCGCCATCATCGCCGCGCTCGCGCCGCCGCGCTATGTGGCGATAATGACCTTCGTGCTCGGCGCTTATCTCGTAGCGACGCGGCATGGCGCGGCCCGCTTTCAGGAGACCGCGCGCAGCGCCCATGAAGCGGGCGCCGCACAGGCGCAGACGCTCGGCGACGTCCTCAGAAACGCACGCCGCGTCGTCTTCAACGGCAACCTTTCGGCTGAGCTCGATACTATTGGCGCGTGCATCGCAGAGCGGCGCCGCGCAAACGAGGCCGTGTCGCGACTCATCGCGATGACGGCGACGCTGCAATCGGCCGTCCTCGGTGTGGGATTAAGCGTGCTGCTCATTCTCGCCGCCGCCGATGCTTCCGTCGGACGGCTCACGGTGGGCGATTTCGTCCTCCTCCAGGCCTACGCGTTCAGGCTCGCGCTGCCGCTGGGCGGTTTTGGCTACGTCCTACGCCAGGCCGGCGTCGCGATCGCTAACCTCAGCGAAGCGCTCGAACTTGGCGGCGCTGAGCTCGCTGAACCGCAACTTCTCTTGCCGGAGCCGGCCGGTCTTGCGGCGATAGCGCTCGACGGTGTCGGATTCCGCTACGGTGAGGAATGGGTGTTGCGTGGCGCATCGGCTCTTATCGCGCCCGGTACCTTCGTTGTGCTGGTCGGGTCGAACGGCTCGGGCAAGTCTACTCTCGCGCAGATCATCGCAGGACTCATCGAACCGGATGAAGGTGCCGTGCTCATCAACGACCAGCGGATTCGCGACATCGATCTCGACGAGCGGCATCGGCTTGTGCTTTACGCGCCGCAGAACATTAACCTTTTCAACCGCACGCTGCGCGAAAACGCGCTTTATCCGCCGACGCGTGCGAGCGAGGCGGAGCTCTCGGCCTTGCTCGCGGACTGGGGCTTTTATGAATCGGGCCGACCTATCGACCTTGACCTCGCGGTCGGGGAACAAGGCGCGCGCCTTTCCGGCGGCCAGACGCAAAAGCTGGAATTGGCGCGCCTTGCTGGAATCCAGGCGCCTGCTGTCATCCTGGATGAAACAACGTCCGCTCTGGATCTGGCGAGTGAAGAGCGCGCGATACAGACCTTGAGAAGGCGGTTTTGCGGGCGCACGACTCTGATTCTCATAACTCACCACCTCGCTTTGGCGCGAGAGGCGGATCAGGTGCTGTTTCTGAGACGCGGATGTCTCATGACCGGACATCATGAAATCCTCTTGCGCGATTTCCCACCGTATAAGCAATTTTTCAGCGAACCAGTTTGAGCAAAGGACCTTGTCGATCAGAACCTATTCTAGCGAACGGAAAAGCTTCGAATTCACTCCGTCATTTCTTCGCCAAGGCGGCGGACATGAGCGTCGCGAGCGCGGCTCCGCCCAGAAGCGCCAGTATCACGTCGCCGTTCTGAAGCGACCTATCAGGCACGACTCTGACGCCTACATTCCTGAGAGCGTTGGCTGCATAATCGGCCTCGCCGACGAGCGAAGACGGCGGCACACGAAAGAATTCGGCGATACGGACCAGCATGTCGAGGGAAAGCGAAATGCCTCCGCGTTCAATGCGCGAATAGGTGGACTGGCTGACGCCGAGCGCGCCTGCCACCTCGCCCTGCTCTTTATCAACAGCACGGCGTTTGTCGGCGAGGACGCGCCCGAATACTGCTCCGTAAGTAGCGTGCGGAAGCGCTTGGCCAGCAGCGTTCATAATTCGATGCCTCGTCAAAAATTCTACTGGATATATGCATAAAATGCATATATCCTTCAAGTGAATTTCTAAAGAGAGCGCTCCATGTTTGGTGTCGGCGAGTGGGTTTCAGTGAAAGCCTATGGTTTTATTGATCATTTTGGCCTTGCTACGGGCGATGGACGGATCATTTCAAATTCTATGCGGCACGGCGGAGTCGTCATTCAGAGTGAGGCTGAGTTTTCATCCGGAAAGCCGATCACCCGATACGGCTCTCCTGACCCTCATCGGGGGCAAGTTGCAGTCATGCTGGCGATTGGGCGGATCGGAGAGCCGTGGAGCGCTTTCAGCGACAATTGCGAACATTTTGTACGATGGGCGTACGGAATGAAAGCAGAGAGCCCGCAGGCAGCGGCGCTAAGCGCTTTGAGCGTTCTCGTAGGCGGAATACTATTTCTTGTTCGAGTTGGACGCTGATACGAAAAAATCAGTCTTTTCGTTGATGCCAGCCCAACCACGCATCACTCAAGTATACACAGATTATCCGGTCAATCGAATTCTCACTTCGCTGCCAATTTGGCGATCGCCGCTTTTGGATCAAACCCGATTGCTTCCGCAAGGTCGAGGAATTCGATGACATCGACCCGACGCTCGCCGCTCTCAACTCTGGCGACAAACGACTGGTATTGCCCTAGCGCGCGGGCGAGTTCGGTCTGATTCAGACCCGCGGCTTTCCGCTCTTTAATCAGCATAGCGATAAGCGTCTTGTGTCGTTTCGATCCTATCGTCTTTGCCGACAAAAGCACGCGCCCGTGTTGACTTGCGAAGCCCGTAATTGATGCTGCTAACAAATCAACTGTCCAGCAAATCGCCGGCAACACACTTCAGTCTATCACATATAAGCTGTAGCGTATCTATCGTGATGTTTTGTTCGCCAAGTTCGATCCGGTTCACGGACGCCTGATCAATTCCGAGTTTTCGGGCAAACTCCTTTTGAGTCAGCTTACCTCGGCGTGCGCGAATATTGTGCGCGAGATTTTTGCGAAAGTTTGACACAGCCACCGCGTGCCATGACGCGCAATGCACATGTGCATAAAATGCACTTGCGCATTTACTGGCCAGTGCGCCGCTGGCGTGCCACTAAAAGCTCATTTGCGTTCCGCATCTTCGAGTAGGTCACTTGCCGGGCATCGCAGTCGATTGCAGAGGGTCTGCAACGTATCGATCGTAACATTCTGGGTTTCTTGTTCGATACGATAGATCGTTGACTGATGAACGCCGACGCGCTGACCGAACGCAGCTTGCGTCTTCTTCCCGCGCTTCGCGCGAAGATTCTTAGCCAAATTCTCTCTCAGGTTCGCCACGTCCGAGGAGTGCCATTGACCGGTATGCACATATGCATAAAATGCACATGTGCATTTCTTGTGTACTTGGAGCTGGGCAGATGGCAGAGCGATGAGACAGCGACAGGATCAAAGAAGTAACGATGGGATCCCGAACAAACGGCCCAAAGCGTCGGCGACGAAGCCGGGCAAGCCCATTCAGCCCCGCGTAGGACGGGCTTCTGAAGAAACGGCCAAACTGATCGAAGAAGCACTCGGCGCAACGCTCCAGCAGTTGCGCCAGTCGCGGGGGCTGAACCAGACCGAGCTTGGCCGTCGGCTCGGTGTGAGTCTCCAGCAGGTCCAGAAATACGAAAGCGGCAGGGACCGGATGGCGGCCTCAACCGCTTACCGAGCAGCAGAAATCCTGGGCGTCGAAGTCGGTGCGCTTTACGCGGGGCTCCGCGACAGACCGGGACGTTCTCGCGGGTCGGCGAACACTAAAAGAAACCCGATCCTCGTTGTGCCGCTGACCGTCAATCCGCGAGCGGCGCCGGCGCGCGAGGGTGAACTGATCGACCTAATCCGGAGCTATCAGGCGATCGCGAGCGCGTCCGATCGGGCGCTTGTCCGCAAACTCCTCAAACGGCTGTCGGGGCTTTCGGTGCGGTCGAAGGCGGCTGCGCAATGACTGACCTGCGCGATATGGAGCGGTCCAATGGCGCCTGATGACGTCTTCTCTCCGGCGGTGCCCGCCGCGCTCGATCTTGAGGACGCGTACCGGTCCTATCACGGGCCGTTGGTCTCGTTTCTCAGCAATAAGCTCCCGGAAAAGTCGGTGGCGGCCGACATCGCCCACACAGTGTTCGCGGCGCTTGCGGCGCGGCCGTCGCTCCTGCCCATCCGGAATATGCGCCAGTATTTGTTTCGGGCGGCGCGCAACCAGCTCGCCGACTACTATCGCAGGGAACAGGCTCAGGAGGAGGGCGCTGAGCGGTTCAAGGCCGATCCGCTTGCGCCGCTTGGCGAAGTCGCGCCGTGCCCCGAAAACGAAGCGATCCGGCGCGACAAGCTGAACCGGCTTCGCGCCATCATCGCCGCGATGCCGGAAAAACGGCGGCAGGTATTTATGCTGGCGCGGTTTCAGGAATTGACCGAAACTGAGATCGCCGAGCGGCTCGGCATGAAACCCGACGCCGTGAGCAAGCACGTCTCGCGCGCCATGCGCGACTGCAAAAGGGAAATGCTGAAGACCTTCGGTGATGCGCCGGCGAACCAACATGCGGAAGACCTGAATGGGCGCGGCCCCCGAAAACGCTGACAGCGCCGTCTTCGACGAGGCGACGCGATGGTTCTGGAAGCTGCAGGGCGGCGCCGCGACGCCCGAAGACCGCCGCGCCTTCGAGGACTGGCGCAGCGCAGATCCGCGCCACGCCGCCGCCTATCAAGAGGCGCGCGAAGTCTGGGACGCCGTCGGCGAACTCGATGACTTACGGGAATTAGCGACGGCGACGGATTTTGGGCGGCGCGAGAGTGGACGGTTCTTTGCTGGCGGGCTTGTTGGAGCCGCGGCGTCCCGCCGGTCCGTCGTCTACGCAGGCCTCGCGGCGGGCCTCGCGCTCGCGCTCATGCTGCCGGTTGTTTTTTATGCGCAGCCCGCCTGGCTCTTTCCCCATGTGCATGCGACGCGCATCGCCGAGACTGCGGAGATCGCTCTTCCGGACGGCAGCGCCGCCGAACTCGCGCCCAAATCGAGGCTCAAAGTCGCCTATTCGGACGCCGAAAGGCGGGTTTATCTCGAAAGCGGCGAGGCGTTCTTCGATGTCCGCAAAGGTGATGCGCGCGCGTTTTTCGTCTCCTCCGGCGATGCCGAAATCCGCGTCACCGGCACGAAGTTCAACGTTCGCCAGGGGGCGTCCGGCGTCACTGTGTCCGTCGCGGAAGGCCATGTGGAAGTGCGCCGGCTGCGGAACAATGCTGACGCAAGCGCCGCCGGGGCGCGCCTTTCCGCCGGCGAGGAAGTCGCGGCGCCGGCGAGCGGCGATAGCCTCACCGATGTCGTCGAAGCGCCGCCCTCGGCCATCGCCTCCTGGCGCGCCGGACGCCTTGTCTACAGGGGCGCGCCCTTGCGCGAGTTCATTGCCGACGCAAACCGCTATTCGGAAGTTTCCATCGTCGTCGCGGATGACGGTCTCCTCGATCTGCCGCTCGTCGCTTCGCTCCGCACCGACCAGATCGACGCCATGCTCGACGGCCTTCCCGACATCCTCCCGCTCAAGATCGACCGGTCGCGAAAAGACCGCATCGTTCTGAGACCGGCCGCCGGCGCGTCCGACTGATTATCTGACAATTGGCCGCCGGCTTTTTTGCCGGCGATGCAATCCGGCAAGCGCCGTTCCTGCATGCGCGGCGCATTTGCTGTCCGGCGTCGCATTGAAAAAAGTTTCCAAGCCCCTGTCAGGTTTTCGCCCCTCGCGACGACAGTATGACCGCAAACAACACGTCGCGCCGGCACGAAGCGCCCGTGCGCGGCGTGAAGGTCGTCAGGAGGGGAATAAAACAAATGAACAAGAAGTTGAGTGCCGCAATGGCCGCATCCGCGTCGGTGCTTGCCATGACCGTCGTCACCGAAGCCGCCGCCTACAACGTGCAAGCCGCTGTCCGCGGCGAGAACGTCAAACTCCAGTGGAACATTCCGGCGCAGCCGCTCTCGGACGCGCTCATCGCCTGGTCCGAGCAGTCGAATTATGTGGTGCTGATCCAGGACGATCTCGCCGCCGGCGTTCAAAGCCGGGCGCTCATCGGATCGTACACCAGCTTCGAAGCCCTCGAACGGCTGCTGTCGCCGAGCACGCTCACTTACAAAATCCGCAATGAAACAACGCTCGTCGTCACGCCGCGTCTCAAGCCCGCCTCCATGACCCTTCTTGCCGAAACGAGCAATGCGGCCAGCATGCGGTCCGCCCAAGCGGCGGAGACCGTCGAGGGTCGCGATGACCCGCAGCAAAGCCGTCCGCGTCCCGGCGACGGAGAGGCCGCAAATGAGCAGGATCAGGTCGTCGTGACAGGCACCCGGATCAAAGGCGCGCGGCCAACTTCGCCCGTGGTGACGATTACGCAAGAGGACATGCGGCTTCAGGGTCAGAACAATCTCGGCGAGGTCATCCGCGCGCTGCCGCAGAACTTCGCCGGCGGGCAGAATCCGGGGGTGGCCTTCGGGGCGGCGGTGGGCTCCATGCAAGGCAATAGCAACGCCACCGGGTCGTCCGCGCTCAATCTGCGAGGACTTGGATCTGACGCGACCCTGACGCTTTTAAACGGATCGCGCCTGGCCTACGACGGCTTTGGTCAGTCGGTCGATGTTTCCGTCATTCCAGTCACGGCGATCGAGCGGGTGGAAATCCTGCTCGATGGCGCCTCAGCGATCTATGGCTCGGACGCTGTGGGCGGCGTCGCCAACATTGTGCTGAAGCGCGATTATGAAGGCATGGAATTCCGCGCGCGTGTCGGCGCGGCGACTGACGGCGGCTATGAGCAACAGCAATATACCGCAGTCGCCGGGACAAACTGGAGTTCGGGCGGATTCCTCATCACCGGCGATTATTCGCACAATGAATCCGTCAAGGCCAAGCATCGCGAATATCTCGATCATATACTCAATCAGAATCTCACGATCTATCCGGAGCAAACGCAAAAAAGCGCATTGTTCAGCGCGCATCAGGAAGCTGGCGCAAATGCGGTACTCCGCCTCGACGCGTTTTTCGCTGATCGGTCGTCGGACAGTACGTTTCAGACCAGCCCGTCGTCCCTAATCGAGCAGGAAAGGGACTCGTCGATCTGGGGCGTCACACCCTCGTTTGAAGTGACGCTGCCTGGTGATTGGTCCGCGCGCCTTCATGGCGCATTCGGGCGGAACGAAGCGGAGTTAGCCCAGCCGAGTTTCAGCGTCGCCACCGGAGGGCAGCTTTCCAATTCTCTTAGTGAAAGTTTCAACGGCGCCCAGGCCGCGGGACTGGAGGCGGAAGGCCCGGTTTTCAACCTGCCAGGCGGCGAAAGCCGGGTTTCCATCGGCGGCGGATGGCGAGAGAACAGTTTTGACCGAAGAGTCGTCAACATCCTGACAGGAAGCATTTCCAGTGAGTTGGACGCCGAAGAAAGCAGTTATTACATCTATGGCGAAGCGAACCTGCCGCTCGTCTCGGACGATCAGAATATTCCGCTGGTAAAGCGATTTACGCTGAATGCGGCGCTGCGTTACGAAGACTATGATAGCTTTGGTTCTGCAACGACGCCGAAGATCGGCGCCCTTTGGGAGCTGGCGCCCGGCTTGAATCTGAAGGCCAGTTGGGGGCGCAGCTTCAAGGTTCCGACGCTGTTCCAGCGGCATTTGGCGACGTCTCTGACATTGCGTACGGCCGCGCAGCATGGAGCTGTCGGCGCGCCGGCGGACGCGCAAGTGATTTTCTTCTCCAGCGGAGGCAGTCCGGATCTCACTCCCGAAACCGCCGAGATCTTCACGGCTGGCTTTGTCGCGGCACCGGAGTTTCTGCCTGATCTGACCCTGGAATTCGGCTGGTTCGATATTGACTACGCCAATCGGGTGGAGCGGCCGATCAGCGTATTCACGCAAGCCTTGAGCGATCCCATATTTGCTGAATTCGTCATTTTGAACCCGACCGTCGATGAGCAAAACGCAGCCTTTGCGGCGGCGGGGCTGCCCGCCGGAACGTTCACGTTTAATCAGGCTGGCGCGCCTTTTGATCCCGCCAAAGCGATTGCGATTATCGATAATCGTTTCACGAACGTCTCAAGCCAGAGCGTCCAGGGCGTCGATCTCACGGCACGCTACAGGACAGAGCTGCGCGGCGGCGATCTGTCCCTCAGCGTCAACGGCAATTGGATCACTGAGGGTACGCGCAAACTGACCGAGCTTGCACCGGTCGAACCGACCGCCGGCGTCAATTTCTGGCCGGCGGACTTCAAGGGCCGGCTCGGCGCCGGCTGGTCGCGGGATGGGTTCACACTGAATGGCAGTTTAAATCACACCGCCGGAATCATCGATCGGGGCGTGACGCCCGAGGTCAAGCGCGACTCTATGACGACGGTCGATCTTGTCGTTGATTATCAGGCGAAGCTGGGCGTCGTTGGCGATGTTGGCTTCAATCTGGCGGTGACGAACCTCTTCAATGAAGCGCCGCCTTTCCTTGCGCCGCCGATACCTTCTATCGCGTCGTTCCTCGTAAACTACGATTCGACGAATTACTCCGCCCTCGGACGCCTTGTGAGTGCGACGGTGACGAAGCGGTTCTGATCCTGTGATCGCTTCACTCATCGCGGCCTTGGCGCTTGCATGCTCTCCAGCTGAGGCCGGGGGCGTGCGAAGTCTAAGCTCGACTGCAATGGCGGCGCTCATCGACATCGCGGGCCTGAGCATTTCGCCGGACGGAGAGCAAATTGCGTTTCAAATCCAGCAGGGGGACGCGGAAACAAACCGTTATAGGGCTTCCTGGTGCGTAATGGGCGCGCGACCGGGATCGCGCGCGCGAATAATCGGCGACGGCGGCGACATCGACTATTTCATGTCGCGCGACACTGGCAGGCGCAACGGTGTTTGGGCGACATTGCAGCCTCGCTGGTCGCCGGACGGAGACTGGCTCGCGTTTCGCGCGTCTCGCAATGAAGAACCCAACATCGACGTTTGCCGGCTGGACGGCGGCGAGTGCGTCACCGGTTTGGCCGAGGGCCGCCTGCTCGACTTCGTGTGGTCGCCATCGGGATCGGAAATCATCTATGAGCGCGACTATTTCGCTGACGATCTCGCGGCGCTCGGCGCGACGGAAGGAAGGTCCGGCTACCGCTTCGATGATCGCTTCTACGCCGCTTATGCGCTAACTCCGCTAAGCACTGGCGCCCCCGCACGAACTGAAATCCTTACAATCGAATTTCCCAACGGTCGCATCCGGCCAGCGACCGAAGCCGAGGTGCAATATTATCGGTCTGCCCGCGTTCCTGCACGTCCTACTGCCATAGGGCCATCCCACAACATGACGGTGTCCTCAGCCGGCCGCGTGACCCCGCCGGTAATCGCGAGCTCAAATGGCGCGCGCGACTTCGCGATGCTGGGAAGAAATGGTGTCGTGTGGCGCTCGCCCGATTCTCCAGACCTTCGCGGATCGCTCGCGCCTCATCGTCTTTTTGTATCGATTGATGGCGGCGTCCAATCCTCCCGGCCGTGCCCGGCCGCGCTGTGCGCCGGCGAGATCCTTGAATTCGCTCCGACGGCGGAAGGAGATGGCGTCCTCTTCGTTCGCCGAGCCGGCTGGGGGCGATCGCGTCACGAACTCGCCGTATGGGATTTACGCAATGATGCCGTCCGCTCGATTCTCGTCACAGACGATGCGATCCGCGGCTGCCAGCCACGCATGCGCGAGGCGATCTGCCTGCATGAAGGCCCGTCGTCGCCAACGTCAATTGTGTCGGTGTCTTATGCGTCGGGCGAAGTTCGCACCTTGTACGAGCCGAATGCCGGGTTTCGCAGAATGCTCGCGCCGGCGCGCAAACTCGAATGGCGTACGTCCGCTGGCGATGAAGCTTTCGGCTATTTGGTGGCGCCGCGTATTACGAAAGCCGGGCGGCGGCTTCCGCTAATTGTCGTTCAGTATCGCGCAACCGGCTTCCTGCGCGGCGGGGTGGGCGACGAATATCCCGTTCATCTCTTTGCGGATCGAGGCTTCGCCGTTCTGGCGATCGAGACGCCGCACGACACGCAGGCGCGATCCGAGGCGACGAACAATGATGATCTGGAGCGGTATCTTCTCGCCAATCTGAGCTATCGCCGCCGGAACCTCTCGGCGATCGAATCTGGCGTCGAACAGGTAATCGACCTCGGCATAGCCGACTCGGAGCGGATTGGAATGACGGGACTGAGCAACGGCGCGCTGAACACGGCCTTCGCTCTGATTCAATGCAACTGCATCGCCGCCGCTTCGGTCAGTGGCCTGTCGGACGATCCATTTTTCTATTTGTTTCTCCACGATAGCCGGAGACAGGTGTGGCGCGAGGCCGGCCTCGGTCCCTGGGGCGGCGAGGATTCACAATGGCCGGATCTCTCGCTAGCGCTGAACGCCGAACGGGTCACTGCTCCGATCCTCGTTCAAGTAGCGGATCGAGAGTTGCTGTTCGCACTTCAAGCGCACACCGCGTTCGCCGACGCCGGCCATCCGATAGACCTCTACGTCTTCCCGGATGAATATCACATCAAATGGCAACCCGCTCACCGCCTCGCGGTCTACGAACGAAACCTTGATTGGTTTTCCTTCTGGCTCCAGCAGCGGGAAGATTCAGATCCCGCCAAACAGGAACAATATTCTCGCTGGCGCGCCATGAAAGCGCAGCGGGAACATCGCTAGCGCTATATCGCAACGTGCTTTTCGCGTGGCGTCCTCGACGTGCGCGCACTCGTCCAGGCACGCAGCCACGCCTCGACCGTGATCGCTCCGACGATTTCCATCATGTGGTTCTTCACCGTCATGAGCGACTGCGGGCGAAGCATCGCCGCCATTTTGTCACTGTCGATAACGCCCTGTTCGACGAGCAGGCCGCCGGCAAGAAAGTCGGTCAGAAACCGCCTTTCCTGCATGAGCATTTTAATGAGGTAGTTTCCGGTTCCACCCTTGCTGCGTCGGCGATAAACTTCATCGGGCAGCCGTTGCCGGAATGCTTCGCGAGCAAGGCGACGATCATCGCCATCAGGTGAAAGGATGTAGCTCGGTATGCGCAGCGCCGTTTCAATAACGGGCTGCGACACCAACGGATAGACATAGTCGGCATAGGGAAAGCAGTCGTAATAGTTGCAGCGGTCTTCGAGCGTCTGGACGTGCCGCCGTTTTCCGATCGGCAGATAGTCGGGCGCGACCGGTTCGGCTCGAAGGTGTTGGCGCGCTTCCTCGGTTAGATAGTTAGGCGCCCACGGCGTCATTTCCGGGTTTCGTTGCTCACGCCGGAGAGTGGCGACCTCCTGCAGGATCACCCAGGGCGCGCAATTGCGGCGCGCCGCCGTCCGCCATAATTCCTGGAGCCAACCGAAGCCAAAGCCATTTGCTTCAAGCAAGTCAGTCGTCGCGTGGCTGTCGCGGCTGCGATAGAGGACGATGTCGCCGCCTCGTCCGCCAAAGTAAGCGCCGACCCCATTCTGAGCGGCGAAGTCGGCCTCTATCTCCTCGGATTCAGCGTCTGCGATCCACAAGCATGGCCGAATGGCGAGCGGATGCTGAATCTCCCGCAGCCGTGCGCGGGATGGGTCACGGACAATCTCTGTCAGCGATACGTCATAGCGATCGGCGACGGCCCGTGCATAGCTGCGCTCTTCGCCGTCGGGTTCCGCGGTCGCATAAGTAATGGCGCGGATATCCGCGCCGGCCTTCGCGAGCGACGACAGGATGATGGACGAGTCGAGGCCCCCGGAAAGCCGAACGCAGATGCGTCCATGAGCAGTCGCCAACGCCGATGTGGCGGCATCCACCGCCGCACGAAGCGCATCGCCAGCGACCGCATGATTTGCGATCGGGTCTCGGCGGGCGCACGACGCCAGCGACCATCCCGAACGCGCAGTCGCTTCATCTTTCCCTACCGTGACGATTTCGCCAGGAGCGATTTCGCGCACGCCCAGAACGCCCGTCGAATTATCTCGAAAACGATTGTTGCAAACGCGCCGCAGAATGTAACGCCAGTCAGGCTCGAGATTGTCGAACGAGAGGCGCGCGCCGTCATTCGGGTCGGAAAAGAAGGCGTAGGCGGCGCCGCGCTTGCCATAGTAGCAGGTAACCGATCCCGAAGGCGTGCGTGCTACGTGGACGAGTTTACGATAGCAATCACGGACGAAGCCGACATAGCTCCCCCAGTAGTCGTCGAACAACCACTCCGCAGTCGGCCCGGCGCTGCGGCGGGCATCAAGCGTTCGCACGGCCCGAGGAATGCCTGCCCCGTCGTCGCGTTCGAACAGCGCGCCGGCGACATAGCCGCCCCTGTCAGAAATGAGGACGCCGGCGTGGGCAAGGGATTCCGCCCTCTTCTGAACAATCACAAGCCCGGCCGCCTCGATAGCGATCCGCCAATCGGGATGCAGGTCGAGCGCTTCACTGCGAAGCGCTGCCGCATCCCTGTCGGTGGTGCGGTCGCTGGCGTTCCACGCAAGAGCGATGAATTGCAGCATCTCTCCTGCTCACACGATCATGACAGGAGCGTACTGTCGGGTGTGCTCGATCGAATCGTTCAGCACGAGATCGCCCATTTGAAGCCAGCAATGCGCCAGAAAAAATGGTGCGCTCACGCCGAACACCCAGTCGATATCCTTGCCGTCGCGTCCGAGATACATCGAGAGCGCAAGCGAATCGCAAAGGCAGCGGTCTTTGTCCGAAGCCAGCGGGCGCCAAGCCGCGAATGCAAGACTTCGCTCAATGACCCGCGCGGGACTTGTTGAGCAGGCGATCTTCAACCGATGGGCCAACCTCGATCCAACGATCTCGGCAAGCTGGTAGCGCTCAATTCTCCTCGCTGCGCGAAACAGGCTCAGCGCCGCGCGCGGATTCGCCAAACGTGTCGGTTTTAAGGGCGACAGCTCAAGCGAACGCGTTGCTTGGATATGGGAAGTGAGCGGGAGCGGCGCAGACTTTACATGCGCGGATGGCCAGCCGACCTGCCGAAGCGCTGCGGCGGCGCGTTCGATTTCCGCTGGCGTGAAACGCCCCCGCTCGTCTTCCTGAACGAGGAACGGCGCTAATATGTCTCGCGCTACTGCAAGATATCTGTTGCGCGCAACATTCAGAAATACGATCTGGCCGCCCACATCGGCCGCGAAAAGTCCCACTTCGTTCATCGTCGGCTCCCGTAAGCAGAGCGGGCGCTGGCCCAATCGGACCAGCGCCCTTCTGCTCAGTTCTCGCCGTCTTGGGTCTCGGGCGGCTCGGCCAGAAAGCCCTTGGTGAGTTCGGTGACCGATCCGAGTTCGACGATGTCGTCTTCGCGATCGATGATGCCGTCTTCACGGCTGTCATTCTGTTTCATGACTTGCTCCTTTCAGTTTCGCCATGAGAACCATGGCGAGAGGAGTCTAGGTTCGGAGCGCGACTATCCCTAAGCAATTGTGAGATAATCATCAGAATATTCTGACGGTAATTCAGGTGCTTGGACCTTGGTCGGAAAATTTTTCGGAAATATTATCCGTATAGGGTGTTTTATCCGCGCTCGCCGGCCGGTCGAGCGGCAGCAGCAGGGCGGGGATCGCGCAGCTGCATATTCGCAAACAATTCGGACGCAAGGCGGATGCGGCGGCGATGATAAGCGCCGATGAGCCGGTCCAGTTCCGTAAAATCGAGCTCCTCATTGGCTCGCAAAATCTTGCGCAATTCGGCGGTTCCATTAACTATCACTTGGCTTTCGTGAACGCGAACCGGCCTCAATCGGAGGGCGATGTCGTTCAGCGCAGCGCAAAGCCAAGTATTGGCGCAGAGCTGCATAATGTTTCGGAACGCCGCCTCGGTGCGCTGCTCAATCGCTTCGTCAGCGTGCGCGCCAATGATTGGAGCGGATTTTGGAGGCGGCCGCGCGTTGGCCGCCCTGGCGATGGCGAGCCCGAGCAGCGCGGCGCTGGAATCGTAGAGTTCGCGCAGATCCTGCTCGGAAAGGATCGGCGCAAAAAAGCCTTCGTTGGAGTGCGATACGAGAAGTCCTGCGCCGACCAGCCGATTAAGCGCATTGCGCACGGGAGTCGGACTGACGCCGTCGGCAGCAGCGATCTCATTTACGTCGATACGCGCGCCGGGTGAAAACGCGCCGGCGAGCACACGTTCCATCAGCGTGCGGTACATGCTTTCCGTTATCGAGACTCGCCCGGCCATCGGCTTCGTTGTGATTCGTTCGCGCGCAATCAAGCGCCGCAGCGTTGATCGAAAACGGCGTTGCTCGTTTGCACATTTTCGCGCTCACGGGAACGGCTGCGCGTGCGCGGATCCTGTGTATGCTTCAATGTTAGAGTTAACCAGAAATATGTAATTGCGCTTCCAGATTCTACCTGAGATTGTTACTCTCTGAGATTAATAGACTCCGTCGAAATACTTTTCGTCAATTTTAGAATTAGGCCGATTACGCTTTTCTATTGGTGCGATGGCTGTTCGGAGCGAGTCGGGAAGGAGAGGGCGATACATGACCGGCCTGAACGCCGTCCAGGCGTTTGTCGATAAAGCTCGGACCCTTGGCAGCCCATCGGAGCTGCGCGGACTTTTAGCCGACATCACGACCGAAATGGGCTTCGACTATTTTGCGCTCATCCATCATGTCGACCTCAGCGGCTATTCTGAAGCGCTAACGCATATGGAGGAAGGCGAACTCGTCGCGCTCGGCACCTACCCTGAGAGCTGGATCGAACGCTACATCGCCGACAATATTGTTGCGAACGATCCTGTGCTGTTGGCGAGCCAGCGCACCAATGTCGGATTTTGCTGGTCCGACATACCAACGCTCATACCCGTGACTGAGGCGCATCGCGACATTCGCGAGCGCACCATAAAGGCGGGCATTGACGACGGATATACAGTCCCCGCTCACCTACCAGGCGAAGCGAACGGAAGCTGCAATTTCGCAATGGCGACAGGCCGCACCCTGCCGCGCGATAATCTCAAAATGGCGCAGCTTATCGGCGGTTTCGCATTTCAGGCTGCCCGCGCCATGGTGTTCAACGCCTATCCGAAAGCGAAGCGCCCGATTAAGGGGCCGCTGACGCAACGCCAGCTCGAATGCGTGCTCTTCGCCGCGAAGGGCAAGTCGGATTGGGAAATCGGACAGATTCTTGGCATTTCGCAAGGCACAGTGAAACGCCATATCGAGGCCGCCCGCGCGCACTATGAAGTCAGCAGCCGCATGCAGGTCGTCATGCGCGCGCTTTTCGAAGGCCAGATCGGGCTGGTCGATGCGCTTCGATAGTCCGGTCAATGTGCCGATCGGCACAATGACTTGAAAGCGAGATCGGGGAACTCTCCACGCAGCAAAACGTGGAGGGTTCATGCTTCGCCTCATCGACCGGCGCAATCTCGAAGAATTTCCGGACCTCGTGCGATCGATGCATCGCGACCGGAAGCGTCTCTTCGTCGACATCTTCCGTTGGGACCTCCCGAATGAGAATGGCGAGGAGCGCGACGCCTTCGACGACGATGACGCGTCCTATCTCGTCCTTGCAGACAATGCGGGCCGGCACATCGCCTCAATTCGATTCCTGCGCACGGACCGGCCGCATCTGCTCGACACCGTGTTTCCCGAACTCTGCGAAGCCTCCATTCCGCGAGGACCTGCCATTCGAGAAATCACGCGGCTCTGCCTGCCGCTGCGCAAGAGGGACCGCATAGCAGCGCGCAACATCCTGGCGCGCGGCATCATTGACTATGCACGGGCCGCCGGCGTCGCGAGCTACACCGCCGTCTGCCACATGAGTTTCCTCTCGGAGCTCCTCTCCGCGGGTTGGCGCTGCACGCCGCTCGGACTGCCGCGGGCCGCCGGCGGCGCGCCTGCAGGCGCCGTCGAGATCCACATGGACGGCGATACGGCCGACCTCCTCGCGGCGAACTGGCGGTGTCCGCCCGCGGCGCCGCGCCTTTCCCAACATCGACCGGAACTTGCCGCCTGAACAATCGGAGAAATTCTCATGCAATCTGTCGCGACCAACCAAGAGTTCGATTCGATGGATACCGATGTCGACGCGCTCACGAATCGGCTCCTCGCAGACGGTTACGTCATTGCGCCGGCGCTCCTCGATCCGGCGTCGATCGACCGGCTTTGCGCAGAACTCGATCCGCATTTCCATGCAGCATCGTTCGGCCACGGCATGTTCTATGGCGCCGAGACGAAACGCTTCGGCGCTGTGTTGAGGCGTTCGCACGAGGCGCAAGAGATCGTCATGCATCCGGCGGTCATGCGCGTCGTCGAACGCGCGATCGGCGCATGGTGTCAATGCCTTCAGCTAAACCTGACGCAAGCAATCGAGATTCACCCGGGTGCGCGCGTCCAAGCCCCTCATCGCGACCAGGACATGTGGGCCGGCCCCAAAGGCGCAATGCAATACATGGTCAATGTCATGTGGGCGCTCGACGATTTCACAAGTGAAAACGGCGCGACGCGTCTCTGGCCGAAAAGCCACCTGGGCGACCAGCACGCCATGCTGCCCGACGAGGACGCCATACCAGCGGTTATGCCGCGAGGCTCGGCGCTGTTCTTCCTCGGCTCGACCCTGCATTCGGGCGGCGCCAACCGCAGCGCGAAACCCCGGCGCGGAATTATCATGTCCTATTGCCTCGGCTGGCTGAAGCCTTGGGAGAACCAGTGGCTCGCCTATCCGCCGCACATAGCGCGGTCGTTTCCGGTGGAATTGGCGGCGCTCGTCGGCTATCGACAGCACCTGCCAAGCCTCGGCAATTACGAAGGCCAATGCCCGAGCGTCCTGCTCACTGGCGATCAGGCGCCCGACCATCTTCCGTTCACCGATGCGCTGAAAGACGAGCAGTACGACTTGATGCGCCAGTATTACGATGATCTGGCCGCCCGCGAACAACAAGCTGCACGCTGAGTCTGCGATGGGTGCGGCGTATCAATGGCGGAGACATGAACTCATCGACTTCGCTGGCGCGAAGCCGTCGCCGGGCTTCATGCTTTGCAGTCGATTGAACGCCGGCGGCGTTACTGTCAGCCGAGGCCGTCTCGCGGCGAATGACGGCGCCGAAATCGGCGCCGCTCAGCTCGTCGTCGCCGTCGTCGAAAGCGACGCTTTCGAATTGGAATGGCGCCCTGCCGGAGACGATAATTCCCGCCGCCTATGGCTTTTGCCGAATTCAGCCCAGATCGTTCCGGCCGGCATGCCTTGCTATTCACGGTGGAGCGCCAGGCCTACGCTGCTCGCCATTGCGTTCGAGCCTGCGCTCATCGAAAAGCTGCTTCGGGAAACCGGTATTCGCGAAGATAACGAAATCCGCGCACGACTCGGCATGCGCGATCCGGAAATCGACTCAATCGTTGCAAAGCTGCGCCTCGAACTCCAGTTTGGCGGATGGTCGGGGCGCCCATACCTTGAATCGTTAGGCGTCGTTCTCGCTGTCCACATTCTCCGCAACTACGCCGGCGCGCAAAGCTGTCGCACAACAGACGGCGGTCTTGGAATCCGGCGCTTGCGCCGGGTCGTTGATTTCATCGAAGCCCATCTCGGCGAAGAATTGACTCAAGCCGAACTCGCGCGCGTCGCAGAGTTGAGCCCTCATCATTTCGCGAGCGCATTCCGGTCAACGACCGGCGTCGCTCCGCACCGCTATCTTACCGAGCGCCGCATCGCCCGCGCCTGCGAACTTCTCGCCAAGTCAGAAGCCACCGTCACGACCGTGGCCCATGCGCTCGGTTTTGCGAGCCACGCTCATTTCTCCGAGAGCTTTCGTCGATTCGTCGGCGTCACGCCGTCTGAGTACAAAGCACTGAGCCGTTAGCCAATGACAAGAGCGAAGTCGCGCAGGGCTTATTAAGGAGTGTTCGAATGGCCGGGGAACCCATGATTGCAGCGCAAAATTGCGCAATTATTCTTATCGAAGAGCCGCTGGCGCGAAGCAGGAGTGCAAATAGCGAGGCGCCGCAATGGTCCTTGGCCGTCGATCTCGCCGACGCGATCGGGGCGCCGCTTCTCGACTTGCGGGGGGAGGCCGCCTTTGTGATCGACAACGCGTTCATGATGAAATTCGGCGAGTTAAGGCGCCGTTCGTTGATTCTAATTGGCGCCTTGCTTGAAGGAGCGGTCACGCAAATTGCGCTGTCCATGCTGCTAGAAGGGTACGACGTTTATGTCTGCGCCGATCAGGTCAAAACAGCGGACGCGGCCCGCGAGGCCATATTTCTTGAACGTATTCGCTTTTGCGCCGGACATGTAGTCACATTGCCTCAGATCCTTCTCGAACTGCTCTCCCAGGAAGAAAACAACAAAATGCGCCAGGCCCTGTTAGCGCTGTTGAATGCAGTTCGCGTCTCTAATTGATTTCTGAGCAGCAATTTCTCTCGGCTCTGCCGCTCCGTCCGGTGATAGGAGTGACTATTGCGGGACCCGATTAGTACGCCTACCGATGAAGTCCACAACACTTTCAGGCTTTTCTTAATGCGGCATCAGCAATCGCGCGCCTTCTCGACACGCTACGCTTCAATTTCTGGAAAAACGGGAGCCATTCTATGCGAATGACGAAGAATCTCGAAGATTACCGTTCACGGATAGTTTCCGGGCGAGCAAATCGGAATAACTTGCCCGGTTTGCTGCTCATCGTTACGTTCGACGTCGCCGATAAAAAGCGGCTCTTTCTAATAATTGGCTCCCCTTCGTGAACGCGTATCGAACTCTTTGTCAGGTGCCGCTGGCTGAATTTCGGGCGACTTTGCGGGAAATTGGCAATGAGGCAGACTCTTAAACCGGCTAATCCTAATTACTACTAGTGATGGTCGGTGTCGGAAAAGCGAGGAACGTTTCGACGGCTGACGGGCTTTGCGCGCACAAATTTATACAAAACCACATCTCTGGATCGGATTATAAATAGATACCGATCTCTAGAACAGCGAGTAGTGGGGTTAGTGTTCCCGTCAGCGACAGTGAGACAGATTGCGAGGTTTTTGTAACGGAGGGTTTTGGTTCATCGTAGGTCTGAGGAAGATCTGAGATGAGAGAGAAATCCAGGCCGGAAGGTTCGGCCGAGAAGGCCGTAAAAGATATACGCCGTGCAACGCGGATACGCCACGTGACTGAAGAAAAAATCCGCATTGTTCCGGAGGGGCTTCGCGGCGAATATTCGATTGCCGAGTTGTGTCTCCGGGAAGGTATTGCGCAAAGCCTTTATTTCAGTTGGCCGGGGAGTTTCTCGAAGCCGGAAAGAAGCGCTGGCTGGCGATACCGCACGTCAGGCAAGTTCGCCTGAGGTGAAGGGTCTGTGCCGTGAAGCGAACGATCTGAAAGAGGCAGTTACTGAACTGACTCTTGAGAACCACCTAGTCAAAAAATTATGACCGGGGATGGGAACGAAGTCGAATCAAGTATTCTGCATCCGAAAGATTAAAATCATTCGCCTAGTTGGGCGCTCGCATCTGTTCGCGGACGCGATGTTTGTTGTTAGCGTTGCTGAGCGCATACATGTTTTTGAACGGGGAGCGAGGAACGGCAGTACATTTCGAGGATTATGCGGCGCTGGATATCAGCGCTGGCGCGACTGA
>BQJG01000010.1 GCA_021604585.1 Hyphococcus sp. | reverse complement strand
TTCAGTTCCGTGAAGGTCGCCTCCGGCACGGCGCAAAGATAGGCGAGGATCAACAGCCTGCTCCGGGAAAACAGGACGGGATCAAGGCCGCCAAGCGCCCTCAAAAGTTCGCTTTGCGGCCCCGATGATCGCGCGATACATTGAAAGACGTTTCCCTGCTGCTTCGTGTCCATGGTGAGCGCAACGCCATTGTTCATGAGAGCGCCAGCCAGGGCTGCACGATGACGATCAGCACAGCATGACAGAAAACCGCCGGCAGCAAAGCGCCCCGGGCAAGCAGGACCGACCACGCAAGGAATCCCCCTAGAACGGCCGTGCCGAACATCGGCCAGATCACCGATAACAAATCGTCGCCAACATAGCCGACATGAATGGCGGCAAAGAGAAGCGCCGAGACGGCGATCTGCGCCAAGACAGGCAGCCCGCCGCGCGCCAAACGATAGATGACATAGCCACGGAAGAACACTTCCTGCGACCACCCGTCAAATGCAGGCGCAATTGAAAGAAAAAGGTTGCGGCGCGATGGCTCGAAGATTTGCGCGGGATCGTCCAGAAAGAAGAAAGCAATTGTCGCGGCGTGGATCGAGATCGCGATGAGCGCGGCGCCCCAGGCCGGTATGGTTCCGAACTGCAGACTGTTCACGATCGCGCGGCGCAAGTCCTTGAAGACGAGCGCAAATGCCAGCACAAGCGCAATCTGCGCGGCCGCGCCGGCAACGAAGGTAGCGCCGACTGCGCGTTCGGGCCCGTTCAGGAACGTCGGCATGAGTGTTTCAAGTCTGAGGCCTGCAGCGGCGGCATGGGCGAGGACGATGAAAGCCGCGCCGATAACGATAACTTCGACTATCGCGGACGTCTTCGACGTTCCGTCCGGGAAGAGTGGTTCCCCCGCCTCTGGCCGCGGTATTGATGACATGACGCCCCAGTGAAGTATTTGCACCTTTTATGTACTCTATGATAGAGTACCTGTCAACGATGAAGGCCGGATATGGCAATGCACCATCAGAAAATGATCGTTCTCGGGCTGGTCGCCATTGGCAAGAAATACGGCTTTGAGATCGAGGAGTTCATCGCCCGAACCGACATGACGCGGTGGGCCGAGATCGGAACATCGACGATCTACAAGGTTCTCAAGGACCTCGAACTGGACGGCGCGCTTTGCGGGAGAAAGGTCGCTGGCGACAAAGGACCCGCTAGGACGGAATACGCCCTGACGGCGCATGGCCGACGGCAGTTGAACACGTTTATTCTGGATGCGCTCAAATCCGACAGAACAGCGCGGCTCGACCGGCTTTCGGGCCTCTTTTTCGCGCCGCTTCTGCCAAAATCAGAAGGCGCGGCTGCGCTCGAACGAACCGTTATTCAGCTGAACAATGCCTGCGACGCGCTTCAGGATCAGCTTTCGTCAAACAAGGGAGACATCATCGCCGACGCCATTATCCAGTTCTATATCGACCTGCTCGACGCCGAGATCCGCGCGATCGAGAAAGTCTATAAAATTTTCAAATAGCGATACGTTACTGAATGACATGTGTTGTTGAGCCAAATCAGCCGCAACAATCATCGCCAGCCTGAACCGGCGGGCACTTCACATCGCCATAGGAGCAATAGACACAGCAATCGCCGGCTTTTGGCTTCAAAACGGCGCCGCAGCCTTTGCAGTCATAAAGCCATTGGCAGCTATCGGTCGGCATCCGATCCGTCGACTGATGACCGCATTCAGGACAGGTGATTGTGGATTGTTCGATGAACGTGCTCATTGGCTCATCCAACGAAGCAATTGAGGTTCATAGAAAGGCATGGCGTAGGCGACAACTACGAGCAGAGCAGCAAGGACAAGGGTGATCGCGACTCGCTTGCTTGGTCGCCGCCAGTTCCAGAAGGCGGCGATGATTGCGGCGCCAAGAAGAACAACCGCCGCGCCCATGAAATAGTGTTGAGCCCGCGCGAAGAAAGCGAGCTTGCCGACAAGAACCGTACTGACGCCGAGATTGACCAGAATAAGCGGCAGCACACAGCAGGACGCGCCGACAAAGGCCGCGAACCCTGACAAGATGCTTCCGCCGGCCATGACGCCGCCCTTTTTCGGGCGTTTGGAAGTTTTGCCTTCACTCGACATGAGGGTCATCCTAGTATCTGTAGCGACTACAGGATCAAGGCCGATGGATGGATATGAGCTGACGATTGGGAAACTAAGCGATCAAACCGGCGTGAAGATCGAAACCATCCGCTATTATGAAAAAATCGGACTGATGCCGGCGCCGCCGCGGACAGAAAGCGGGCGCCGCATGTATAACGGCGCTCTCGCCGACCGGCTGCGCTTCATCCGGCGCGGCCGCGAGCTTGGGTTTTCTCTCGATGATATCCGCACTTTGCTCGGGCTTGAGGACCGAAAACCCACCTGCGCGGAGGTATTCGACATCACCTCCGCGCATGTCGATTTGATTCGGACAAAGATATCGGATTTGAAAAAGCTCGAAAAAACACTATCGACGGTCGCAAACGGGTGCAAACGCTACAAAACGCCCGACTGTGCGATCATCGAGACGCTTTTCTCCTGAGAGAAAACACCCCTTTCAACTGACGGCCATACGAAAATCCGGATGCCTCTCTTTCGTGCTTCTCTACGGCTCCCGCCCAGTTTAATGACAATAAAGTCTTTGCGTTGACTCAATTTAGTCAGTGGCGAAAATGGATGTAGGCTAAAATGATGATACAGATTGGTTCTGAAGAGCCGCCATCCTCAAAAAGCGAGCGACGAAGTTGGAAGGACAAAACCATTGATACGAATTTCCGCTCCCATATTGCTTCTCATAACGGCAATTTCGCTAGGCCTGTTGGTTCCGAAACATACCTGGGTAGTCTGGCTGCTCACGCCAGTGGTTGCTTTATTATGCATTGCGTTGTGGGACTTTTTTCAAACTAAGCATACGCTGCGTCGCAACTATCCGTTGCTTGCCCATATTAGATGGATTTTCGAAGATCTGCGACCTTATTTGCGATCCTATATCGTGGAAAGCGATCTCGATGGCAGGCCTTTCAATCACAATGATCGCGGTCTCGTTTATGCGCGCGCTAAAGATGACATTTCTTCGCATCCGTTTGGAACGGAACTGAATGTATATTCGGAAGAATATGACTGGCTCGGCCACTCTATCATGCCCAACGAATGCGCCCCCCAGCAATTCCAAGTTAAAATAGGCGGACCGCAATGCGGTATGCCCTATTCAGCGGCAATATTGAATATCTCCGCAATGAGTTTCGGCTCTCTCGGCGCGAAAGCCATCGAGGCGTTAAATCTCGGCGCGAAAAAGGGCGGCTTCTATCACGACACTGGAGAAGGTGGATTCAGCATCTATCATGCACGGCATGGCGGCGACATTGTTTGGGAAATTGGCAGCGGCTATTTTGGTTGCCGTACCAACGACGGCGAATTCGACCCGGAAAAATTCACCGAGACGGCGGCAAACGAACAGATAAAAATGATCGAGATCAAACTCAGTCAGGGCGCCAAACCTGGACATGGCGGCGTTCTTCCCGGCGCAAAAGTTAGTGAGGAAATCGCCAGGACGCGGGGCGTGCCGGTCGGGAAGGATTGCATTTCCCCAGCGGCGCATACAGCATTTTCCACTCCGTTGGAGTTGTTGGATTTTGCAGAAAAGCTGCGGTCATTGTCGGGCGGCAAACCCGTGGGCATCAAATTATGCGTCGGCCAGCCGCACGAAATTTTTGCGTTGATGAAAGCCATGCTGCAATCAGAAATCAAGCTGGACTTTATCGTCGTCGATGGCGGAGAAGGCGGCACCGGCGCAGCGCCTGTGGAGCTTTCTGATCGGATCGGGATGCCGCTGCGGGAAGGCCTCATTCTTGTAAACAATGCATTGATCGGATCCGGCTTGCGCAGCGATATCAAAATAGGCGCGGCCGGCAAAGTCATCAGCGGCGCCAATTTAGCCATGAATGCGGCGCTGGGCGCCGATTGGTCAAACGCCGCGCGCGGTTTTATGTTTGCGTTGGGGTGCGTGCAGTCGCTTAATTGCCATACCGGCAAATGCCCAACCGGAATCGCAACGCAAGACCCGGCTCGCCAGCGCGGTCTGGTAATCGCCGACAAGGCGGAACGTGTATACCGGTTCCAGAAAGCGACCGCTGCAGCGTTGCGCGATATCGTCGTATCAATGGGTCTGGAAAACCCCTGGCAAATTCGCCCGCATCATCTTTATGAGCGCTTGAACGCTGTTAAATCGAGTTCCATAGACGGCATCTATCCTTTCTTAAAAACCGGCGTTCTTTTGGAAGCGCCGGAAACGACGCCATACTCCCGCTACTGGGCTGCAGCGCGGGCGGACAGCTTCCGGCCTGTCCCGCAAGCGCGACAAACGAACTATAATTAAATTCAACCTAGGCGACTGTGATTCAGCTGTTGGGTTCTTCTTTAATATGAATCAGCGATTGGGTATTTGACGACGGACAGTCCGCTATGAACTTAAGGCTTTCGCGCGTAGTTTTTGCCCCCAGCACGATGATACTGTGACAACCACTTTATTCTTCTCCTTTCCATGGGCGCCAGACGAGTACATCACAGGCCGCATCCCTGATTACTTTCTGCGTGACGCTGCCGATCAACGCGCGGCGTAGCAAACTAGCGCGACCCGGCCCGACGACGACCAGATCAGTTTTTGGACTGCGAGTAGCATTTGTCAGGACCGTTCCGGCGCCGCCCGCCGCAACTCGCGTCGTCACAACACGGTCACTTATACTATTGGCAAGCGTATTCAGATTTACTTTCGCATTGCCGATTAGCGTCGCGCGATGGGCGTCAATAGCCGGCTGTCCAATACCGGTGTTTATCAACGACTGTTTGAGCGCCGGTAAAATTGTTACAACCTGCACCAAACTTAGCGCGATGTCTGGCAAGAGGTTAGCCAGATAATTTAGCGCTTCGGCGCCCCCTTCCCGGCCGTCAGTCGCGAGGAGCGCGCGTTGATAAGGTTCTTTGACGGGACGTTTGACGACGAGCACTGGAGCGGATGCGCCCCGAACGACCCGATCAGTCGTTGAGCCAATAAGCTTGGTTAGAATTGATTCACGCTGGTGCGCTCGAACGACGATTAGATCCGGTGCGAAATTTTCACAATGTTTAGCCAACTCCGCCGCAGACGATCCGAACTCGACATGAATATCCGCTTTTTTGATGCCAGGCGCTGCTCTTTCAATAGCGGCATTGATTGATTTTCGGGCCTCACGCCGCACTTCTTGCTGGAGCCGAACGACATTGGATTGCGCTAATTCCAAGTCTTCAGGGAACTCAATCACATGGAGAACTGACAACGAAGCATCATGCGTCAACGCAATTTCCGCTGCTCGCACCAAAACATCGTCATCTTGAGGAAACTCGCCGACCGCCGCGAGAATATTATTGAAGTGTGTCATGTCTCCGCCTTCCTTAGCAGCGTGATTCTCTTGCTTGCGCGCGGCTTCCGTGCCAGTCAAAACAGTCTGCGCCTTTCCGCGTCTTGTGATATTCCGAAGCAATCAATTGATAAGTTGCAGATTCCCAAAATTTTGACGCATAGCTCATTAGCAACTGAGATGTCGAAGGCTCGCGCTTTCGGCGTTCTCTTTTTCTGAATGTCGAATCCATTGTCTGGCGCCGACCAGGTCCGGCGGCAAGACTGCCGCCCTCGTCTTCCCAGCGCGCAATACAAGCGGCACTCGCGTTCTTTGCCGCATTATTACGCTTCTGATGAGTCTCTTGCTCAACTCCAAGCGGAGTCAATTCGTCAACGTTCATCGTTATATTCATGGACAGAACTCCTATTAATTTTAAGTCGGGCAGGGCCTGCTTTGCGCGTGCAGCTGAGAGTCAGCTGTCACCTACGCTGCTTTTTGAAACTCGGATTCTGCGCCCACCTGACAAACGGGCTTCAGTAACGCCTCGGAAGCAGACCGACTGATTAGATACGGACCATCGACCAGTTGCAGAATTTCGTCGGGCGGCAGGCCAAGGTCCGCAAGAAGTCGGGCTGCGAAATTCTCAACTGGCTTTTCGGCTTTTCCCTTAGGCCAACGCCTGATCCCAGCCGCTATACTCTCGGACAATTTAACGCGCTTATCGCATGTCTGGCGTTTGTAAGCCGCCGTATCTTGAGTTTGCGGTTTAGCGTAACGAGCCACTTTATCCTCCAGTTGCTATTTCAAACCGCATCGGCGCCAGCCGGCGAGTTCGGGTAGGTCGGAAACTGTTTAGATATTGAAATCCAAACGCGCGGGATCTGCGGCCTTGATTTCACATTTCACTGAAATATTGGAAAGAACCCCATGAGTCCGCTTGGCTGCTAAAGCCTGCGCTGCATGGGGTTACGAGCGGTTCAGCAGCGTTCCTGCAAACCGCCCAAATTTGATATGACGAGAAATCATAACCATGCCTGAGATATGGGCCTTATTCAGCTTCTTTCAACTACAGGATCACCCCTGCGACGAAACTGCTCAGACCGATGTGTCAGTACTTCAGAATAAACCGTGCGAATCTGCAGTTTTCGATCTTGGAAGCGTCAAAACAAGGGGATCACATCGAGGCAGTGTCAGCCACCTTGGGGGCATTCGGGAAAAGCGCTCGAGAAGCCAGTAACGAAATCTGGTTCTTTCGGCGATCAGGACACATCCGACCTCTTACCGGAGATTTCACGCGGGATCGATAAATCGTTATGGTTCGTTGAGTCCCCTGCAGCCTAAACTATGCTCCGGCCAATTTGCCGATCGCCCATAACCCAGGGCCGAATAGAGCGCGGCCCCGCGCCTATGCGCCAACAGGCCGACGCAATGTTCGCTGCCGCGCCAACTCTGTTTGATAGTTGCGGCGCTGAAGTTTTGCTGGGCGGTCGATAATGCTGTAACGCCACCCTCTGGATTCCGCGAATGAAACAGCGCTTTTCAGGTTTGGGAAATCGAGACGAATATCGCTGTACGGATCTCGCGAGCTGGTCCAACCCATCAATGGTTCTATTTTACGCGGCGCCCACGGCTCAAATTCGATGTACCACTGTGATAACGCGCGCAGTCCTGCGCGACCGGGCGTACGCGAACGTTGACGGATTATCGCGAGAGGGCCGTCGTGCGCAGGCGCGCAGCCGCGGTCCGCCGATGACTCGCGGCGAGCATATTCCTTTGCATCCGAGAGTGGAATTCCGGCAAAGTCGTCATGTCGGTGAATGTTCATCGTTGATTTCCTTTACAAGGCGGAGGGCCGATTCAGGACCTCAATCCAGCTGTCGCGTTTCCAGACAAAGTTTTTTTTCGCAACAGTGCCATCAGTTTTCTCCAGCGGTTGGTATGATGTTCAGATTTGTTTATGTTACGATGATAGAGAAGTCGTGTTTCCAGCATCGGCAATGATAAAAACATGACAAGGCGAAGGTGCGTTTCTGCGGGAATTTTCGGGTGATCCCAAAGGTATCGCTGCAATTTTACCGCTGCCTCGGTCAAGTTTGTTGAATGAGTAAAACCAAGCACTGGTTTTGCGTCCATTGACAATGAACGCGTGAATATCGCCGCGCCGTCTAGGCCTGCTTGCCATTGATCGGTTGCATAATAGAGAACTTTACTGCGGATTCCATGTCGCGCTGTTTCCGATTTGCTGTCGTAATCCACAAAGACCGATGGCGGATTCGGCAAGACAGCTCTACCAGTAGCCGCCGAAATTGCAGCTTCGGATAAAGCCACGCTCAATAATTGATCACGTGCGTCAGGCGACAACGCCAGTTCCGCAGCATGAGCGATGAGAAGTTCATTTGCTGATTCAGGCGGACGCCTCGCCAAAAGGTCATGCGCCTCCCAACGCGCAGTGGCGAGCACTGCGGCGACTGCGGCGCATGGACTGTCATTAATCAGCGCCATCTCAGGCCTCTATTTTTGGATCTTGAACTCGGAGAATTTCCAGCTCCCGTACGCGGCCATCGGCGCCAACCCATCGAAAGCGGGCGTTTGTCGTCAATCCGATCAGCGACGCGCCGACCGGCGTCAGCACTGAAATGCGACCTGCGTTGATGTCCGCATCTTTTGGCAATACGAGTTGAACTTTGTTGGTTTTACCAGCCGATACGTCCTGGAACTCAACGTGAGAGCCAAGTTTGACGAATTTTTCGTCATGGTCGGAGCGGACTTTAATGGCTCGATCCAATTCGTCCGCCAATAGGGCTGCGCTTGCAGAAGCGTTGCCGCCGGCGTGAGACAAACGAGAAAGAGCGTCATAATCAGCGTCCGTAATATAGATCACGGGCTTTTTGAATGTTTCCGTGGCGAACTGATCCATTTTCTTCTCCATACTCGAATAAGCCGATGCGTTGGCGGGCGCTGACCAAGTCAACGTTGTTGTGTTTGCAAATCGAAGATCAAGATAATTCACACCGACATTATCAGTGCGTTCAGAACTGCGTTTTCTGATTAATTTCCCCGAGCCCCCGTCAAATAAAGGCCGGAGAGCGCGGGGCTATGAGCCTGCGATAATAAGGCCTGCGTGAAGTACGCGGCGCGGGAATATGGCGGTCGTGATCATGTTGGACTTAAGATTGGATTCGAATTGAGGAAAGTCAATAGGCGAGATTTGCCGCCTGGTTCAGTTTCGCCTCGACATCCAAAATAGACGGTGTGACTAAAATCCCGATTACGCTCGAAAACACCGGCTCGCGGAGCTTCGCCGCGCCAACCGCCAAACGCCCCTCCAACCTCGACGAAAGTAACAAAGCAACAATCGGATAGAAACCGTTTGTTGGCGTCCCAATATATGTTGCGTAGCACTTGAAGGAGCTAAAGATGGCTGAAAAAACTTACTTTTATCACGTCGGCTGCGACGTCTGCGCTGACGCGGAGCGCCAGTTCGCTAATAATTTGGACAAAAACAAATTTGAGGTCGAACGCGTCCACTTGGGCGAAAAGCCAGCGCGGCGCGCTGAAGCCAAAGCCGCCGGCGTCAAAACCGTCCCGGCTTTCGTCATCGCCGGAAAGCCCTACCACATCAATTTCGGCGCGAACCTCGCCGATCTAAAATAGGCTCGCTGGAGCCTCGGAACTAGCCTCGCACCATCCGGGTGCGAGACGGTTCCTGCCGCACAGGGCGAAGGACATTTTAACCCCCGGATAGAAAACGATCATCGACATACCAATATGAGCGGTGGAACACTGATAGGAGCAATAAAATGTTGGTGGCGGCTGAGGATCGGCGTTGGCAGGCGGTGGCTTCCCGTGATGCCGCATTTGATGCGTCCTTGCGCTATGGCGTGACGACCACCGGAATTTATTGCCGCCCATCCTGCACGACGCCGACGCCTTTGCAAAATAACGTTGTCTATTTTGCGGACAACGCGGCCGCCGAGGCCGCGGGATTTACGCCATGCAAACGGTGTCGACCTCAAGATGAGACGTCTTCGACGCCGCATATAGAAGCTGTGCGGAAGGCCTGCATGAGCATGCACAGTGCTTCGCGCCCTCCGCCGCCGGCGACATTGGCCGAAAATGTCGGCATGAGCCGATTTCATTTTCATCGCGTCTTCAAAAATGTACTTGGCGTTACGCCGCACGAATACGCCAGCGAACTGCGCTGGAAGCGGCTTTCGCAGTATCTGACCCTCGGATTGCCAACGACTGAAGCAATTTATGAAGCGGGATTTGGTGCGGTTTCCCGCGTATACGAAAAGGCGCGTCGCGGGCTCGGCATGACTCCAGCGATCTGGCGGGCGAGCGGCGCCGGCGCTGCGGTTTGGTACGCTATCATTGAACGACGTTTTCGTGATGTCCTGGTTGCGGGCACAGATGACGGCGTCAGCACCATTGCGCTCAATTATAGTCGAAACGATCTCGAAGATCTGCTCTACAAACAGTTTTCTGCTGCGTCTATTCGCTCTGCGGATGACGCTACCGTATTCTGGCTTTCCGAAGCGGTTGAAAAAGCGGAATTGCCCGACAGCTTCACTTCGTTTCCGTCGCATGTTCGCGAGACAGCCTTTGCCGCACGCCTACGAAAGGCAATCAATAATGCGAATATAGACGGTCCATTGGCTTCGCGTGCGATTCAAATGGTTCCATCCAGGGGCATGGCGTCTCTCCCCCGCTAGTCTGTCCCCTGTCGCCGGGCCGGCTACCCCCGCCGGCCCGGCAGTAATTTTATCACCCACCCCTGAAACAAGCGCCTGGCGCGAGCCGTTTAGTCGCTGATCACATAGTGTGATAGGAGTATTTCATCATGAATAGGCCACCTATGAATAAGGGCCAATGCACCGCAATCTCGGCCGACATGCCCGAAAAGATCGCTTGGGAGGAAACCGTCGACCAGACGCTTGAGGCTTCCTTTCCGGCTAGCGATCCGCCGAACTGGACGTTGGGCGTTGGAGACCCGATCCCATCCACACAAAAGAACATGAGCGGCGTTGATAGCGGCAATTTTGGCGAAACGTATGAGCGATGCTCAAATTCAAATGACGACCAACGTGTTTGCAAGAGCGCGTGCGTAGAGTTTCCCGCCTGGATGAATGAAGAGGCGCTCTGTGGGTCCGCGCCTCACGCTGTCGTTTTCGATAAAAAGGTGATATTACCAATCTTTCCCACTTGAGGAAACGCGTTGGACAGATGAAGCGCGACCGAAAATATGCGCGCTGACTCAGGCGTTAAAATTTCATCGAGCGAATCCTTCGGCGGCGTCTCGGGCGTCGCCTGTTTTGTTTAGACAGCGCAATTCAAGTCGTCTTGTGATGTGTAAAAAATATTGGCGGGCGGAAACATGATCGCAAGCGCGGCAAATTTTAGATCGCTATTGTCCAGCGGCGGCGTTTACGTCATTGGCAACAGTTTGCTTGGAATAATGCTGCCTTTGCGCATGGAGACAGAAGGGTTTCCCATCTTCCTGATCGGCATCGTCATGACTGCGTATTACGTGGGACAGGCGATTGGCAGTCACTTCTCCAAGAACGTCATATTTAGAGTTGGTCATATTCGCGCATTTACCATATTCGCCGCTGTCGGCGCAGCGACCACGCTAATCTACGACCCGTTTTTTTCAGCACCTGCATGGTTTGCTTTACGCATTGTCAACGGCTTTTGCTTTGCTGGCATGGCGACGACCATGGAAAGCTGGTTGAACGACCACAGCAGTCAAGAAAGCCGCGGAAAGGTGCTGGGGCTCTATATGACTGTACAATATTTGTCTGTGGCGACAGGACAATTGTTGGTCAATCTTACAGACGTAAATCAGCCGGATCTTTTCATGCTCGCCGCAGGGCTGATCAGCCTCTCTCTTATTCCGGTGGCGCTTACTCAACTCCCGGAACCGCATTTGGGAAAATATCACCCTTTCGGCATCGGCGCCCTTTTCCGAAAGTCACCGATTGGCGCTTCCGGTGCAGCGACAGCCGGCATACTCCTTGGCACTTTCTATGTGATGGGCGTCGTGTACGCTTACGAGATTGGCCTCAGCGTTACAGACGTCTCGATATTTATGGGCCTCGCCATCTTGGGCGGGTTCATCATTCAATGGCCTGTCGGAAAACTCTCCGATTATTTTGATCGCCGACTAGTGCTGATCGGCGTGACAATGTTGCCTTTGGTTACTTGGGGCGTGCAGTTTGCATTCAACTTCAACGCAGAAACGCCCTCGGCTCTGTTTGTTATCGCCCTAATGCTGGGCGCCAGCATTGCGAGCATTTATCCGCTTAGTGTCGCTCAAACCTTTGACCGGCTGGAACGTCGTGATTACGTTTCAGCATCAGGCGGTCTCGTGCTGTCTTACGCCGTCGGCGCCATTGTCGGTCCGTTAATTGCTACAGCCACGATGTCGATGTTTGGACCGCAAAGCTTTCTGGGTTTTGAAGCGGTCGTCGCGACAATATTTTCGGGCATTGTCGCGTACAATATGTTCAAAAGGCCGCGCCCGACGCCTGTTCAACGTGAGCCGTTCGTGCCTGTGCCAACGCCGTCACAGGCCGCCATCGAAACTGATTGAATTTCGCCAGTCTGCTACCGCTGAAGATTTTGATTTGCAAAGTCCCAATTGATGAGCTTGTCAATGAAGACATCGATATAGCGGGGACGATCATTTTGGTAATCGAGATAATAGGCGTGCTCCCAGACATCCATCGTTAGAAGCGGCGTTGAGCTTGATATGATGAGTGCCGTTACAGCGTTTGGCGTGCTCAGTACGTTCAATTTTCTGTCCTGCATGACAAGCCACGCCCAGCCTGAACCAAAATGTGTCCTTGCGACTTTCGCAAATGATTCCTTCAATCCCTCTACGCCGCCGAAATCCCTTTCAATTGCCTTGGCCACAGCGCCGTCTGGCGCGCCGCCGCCTGACGGCGTCATGGACCGCCAATAGAATGTGTGATTCCAAACTTGCGCCGCATTATTGAAGATACCGATTTTGTCGGGATCATCAGCCGAAGAGCGAATGATTTCTTCGAGCGGCGCTTCGTCTTCGGGCCGGCCGGCAATCAATTTGTTGAGATTGTTAGCATAGGCCTGATGGTGCTTGCCGTAATGATAGTCCAGCGTTTGCTTCGAGATATGCGGCGCCAGCGCATCGCGCGCATAGGGCAGCGGGGGAAGTTCAATTGCCATAATTTTTGGTATCCTCCTTGGGCTAATCGAGTTCGAGCGCGACTTTCTCGCGCGTCGCGTCGCCGTCAATTAGTTGAAAATCCGGATCAAGTTCATGCATGGAGCAAGGCGATGACGCGAAGGGACGCAATCCATCTTCCGATGAAGGCGCGACGTGCTTTTCAGAACCGCGCGCATCCTTCAGCTTTTTTGATTTAAACACTTGAGACATTACGTGGCGAAGGAAATTCACGACGTTGCGAGAGATCCATCCGTAATTCGTTAGCGCGCTCATATCTCCCTCATTGAATTACTGCGGCATCTGGCGTCGTATTTACGCGCGACAAGTTCGTATTCGCCGCAGTCCCAACGCCCTGCAGTTGAGGCCAAATGACGCCGCCTTCAGTAACAACGGCGCTCATTGGAATGTCGTAAGTTTGCGGGTGAATTGTCGGAATATTGCTTATATTATAGGCGATGCCATATTTGATTGGCCTGTGCTGCATCGCCGCCAACGTGCGGTCAAAATACCCTCCGCCATAGCCGAGACGAAATCCGCACGGATCGAAACCAACAACAGGCGCGAGGATTATGTCAGGCTGCACGATTTTCCCGTCGCGCGGAACCGGAATTTTCCAGACGCCCCTGTCGAGTGGCTC
Organism: Hyphococcus sp.; assembly: GCA_021604585.1. GTDB lineage: Bacteria > Pseudomonadota > Alphaproteobacteria > Caulobacterales > Parvularculaceae > Hyphococcus. Next base: position 47,442 of record BQJG01000010.1, on the reverse strand, counting down.
ACCTGGACGCCACGATTTGAATACCAGCGGCTGATTTCGCTCCACGACAAGAGGAAGCGCGATTGTATTGTTTCTTTGCGAAAGACGCGTCATCAATTCCCGCAAATCGGGCTCACCCTTAAACGGCCAGTAAAAACTGATCGTCTGTCCATTTGCGCCGCCGAGCAGTCTATCCAGATATTGCACGATGGCTTGCGTGAATTTCACGCGCCTCGATTGAGTGAGATTTAATCGCTCACTAATTAGCCGGCGACGTTCGGCGGTGCGCCATTTTCTCAAATCGAAATCATGCGGAACGCTGTATGCGCATTGGCGGCTGGGCTGTGCCTGCTCGCCGGGATCGTCCAATGACAGCGTTTCGGCTGCGCATGCTAACGTGATTGTCGTGCTTGTCATTGTTGCGCCGCCAAACCGCAATCTTGAATTGGCGCTTCTTTTTCATCGTCTTGAGAAGAATCATTATGCGACGACGTGCTTAGTGCCGCCTGGTGTTTCAATCCATCGCCAGCGAGAAATTGGTTCAGCCGCTGTTGGAACCATTCGACCAACCTTTTGAGGTAAAGCGGCATCGTGCTGTTGATCCCCGGTCGGGGCATATGCCGCAGCGGCCGATTATCAAGCATCGCCGCATTGACCCGGAATGCTTCCGCGATTGACTCTTCAAGACCATCTTCACGGGCCATGCTGGCTGTCAGTGCGATCATGGCGTGCATTGCAGCGCCGTCTCCGTATACGCGGCACGCGCGGCTCAATGCGGGCAAGAGATCGTCAACGCAAAGAGAGAGTCTTTGCAATACGGGATCGTCAGCAATGGCGCAGCCATGAACGCCAACGCTTTCACCCACAATCTTGTTTGCCGCATCGAAGCCGCGCATGTCACGCCCTCCTCTGTCTGGGGCGGATTTCGATGGCCGGTATGGCGCATCAAAATCGTCCTAGCCTTGCGCATTATTGAGGTAAGAACCGATTTAACATAATGCAAACGATATAAATTCACCTTTATTATCAATATTCTTCATGTTAAAATGGCCCGCAGCCAAGGACGCTTGTGGACACAGAACTCGCTAGGACCTTTCTTGCAGTCGTCGCGGAGGGAAGCTTTTTCGCCGCCGGAGAGCGGCTGCACGTCACGCAATCGACCGTGAGCGTCCGCATCCGAACGCTTGAAGAAAGCCTCGATTGCCGGTTGTTCGTTCGCAACAAGGCGGGCGCTGTCCTGACGGCCGCGGGTCGCCGTTTTCAAAAACATGCACGCGTCTTGTTGCAGACCATAGAGCAGGCCCGTCACGACGTCGCACTTGCAGAGGGGTTTCCTGAAGCCATCGTCATCGGCGCGCGAGTGGGTTTGTGGGACGGATTCCTGGATCAGTGGCTGAGCGATGTTCGCCGATCAAAACCGGACCTCGTCTTTCGCACACTGATCGGTTTCGAGGAAGATCTGATGCCGGCGCTCGTCGAGAGCCGCATCGATATCGGGGTCATGTACACGCCCCAATACCGGCCGGGACTTGAAGTCGAAAAACTGTTCGAAGAACAATTAGTCATGGTCACTACAAACCCAACGTCTCAAGGAGAACCTGATGCAGACCACGTTCTTGTCGACTGGGGGCCGGAATTTTACGCAAGATTCCGCGCGGCGTTTCCATCCTTTTCGGGATCAGCGCTTTCCGTCAGCGTCGGCTGGCTGGGCTTGCGCCACCTCAATTTACATGGCGGATCCGGGTATTTTCCGCAACGACTCGTCAGGTCGCGAGTAGAACGGCAGGAATGCTTCATTGTGGAGAACGCGCCGCAATTCAATCTTCCGGCATACTTGGTCTATCCTCAGGAAAATCTTCGCAGCGAGATCGACAATCTTATATCCAGTCTTCACAAAGCTGCGCGGCTTCAGACTTGATACTTTTACCGTCGAGCCAAATTTCCGCGCAAACCGGATTGTAAGACCCGGCTGTTTGGGGGCGCCGGCCCGACCGTTAAATATCGGCAGGCTATTTCTCGAAATCCACGAGGTTTGATATGCGCTGGCGTACAAGCGCATTTCGACGCAAAATTAATCCCACTGTTGCGTTTCGCATGCTGCCAGTCGGCGAGCATCGCCGATCTTGAAAAGATGTATCTTATATGCTTTTTATTCGCTTCAACATGGAATTTGTCACGAAGCATGGCGTTCAATGCCAAGCTCTAAGGAACATAGTTATGCCAGACATTCACTTTCCGAAAGCGACGCGCGCCTTTGCAGAGCAGCGTCACGCGCTTGCCCCTGAAATCGATGAAGTGTTTCACGCGTTTTCCAAAGCCGTTTTCGCCGACGGCGCGCTGGACAGCAGGACCAAACAACTGATCGCTGTCGCCGACGTCACCCAGTGCCCCTGGTGCATCGAAGGACACGCCAAGGGCGCGAAACGCGACGGTGCGAGTGAGGAAGAGATCATGGAGGCGATCTGGGTCGCTGCAGAAATGAGAGCCGGCGGCGCCTTTGCTCATTCTGTCAAGACATTGGCCGTGCTTGGTGAAGGCGGCGAGACATGACAGCCAAACATTCAATCTCCGTTGCGCGCGTTTACGACACTGGCGCAAAGGCAGGTGGCGCGCGCCTGCTCGTCGATCGATTGTGGCCACGCGGAATCGCCCAAAAGGATCTCGACTTTGATGACTGGATCAAGGACGTCGCTCCGAGCAATGGGCTGCGCAAATGGTTTGGCCACGATCCGAAACGATGGATCGAGTTCCGCAAACGTTATCGCGCCGAGCTCAACGATAATTCTGAAGCGATCGAAAGTTGCCTGACATGGTGTCGCAAGGGCGCCGTGACCCTGCTATACGCCGCCAAAGATGAAGAGCACAATCAGGCCATCGTGCTGCGCGACTATCTTGATGAGAAGTTAAAAGGCAAAAAGTAAAGCAACCGTTCGCCGCACATGGCGTTCGACGGGAAGTTCCGGCGCCGATCGCAATTGCGAATTTAAAGTAACTTGGAACAAGAGTGGCGCGCCCCTTGTTCAGACTACAGCGCGCCAACCAAGTGCCTTCGGTTCCGAAATCGAAGCGCCAACGGACCCCGCCTTGCGCATCAAAACTCGCGTTGTCGTGTCCGCGCTAATAACCGGCAAAATCCTCGGATTTCACCTGCAGTTCGTCAATGCCAATATCGTCGAGCAATTCTTTCATCGCCGCAACCATCGCCGGCGGGCCGACCACATAATAAACGGGCGCGTTGAGATCGGTCAGGTGTCTGGAAAGCATTTGTCGGTCGATCTTTCCTGTTTCGAATTCCCACTCCTTGGGACTTTCATCCGTGAGCGTCGGCACGAAACTGAGGTTTGCATTGCTGGCGCTCCATGCCCTGAAGTCATCAAAAAACGCCGTCCGCGCGCGCGTCGCGTTCGCATAGAATACGAAAAGCCGATGTGTTTTCAGATGTTGTGATGCGTGCTCGAAAATACTGCGCACAGGCGTGACTCCGATTCCACCGACGAGAAACACAGCCGGACGCTTCGGGTCCTTGTGCAATACAAAGTCGCCCATTGGGCCTTTTAGTTGAACGTGCGAGCCGATCGGCAGCGCCGCCAGACTGCGCTTGAACGCGCTGTCGCGCACCCGTGTGGCGATCATGATCCGTTCGCTTTCAGGCGCACACGCGAAAGAAAACGTCCGCGTATTTCCCTCTGCATCAGTATATGGCGGATCGACCAGAGAAAAATCACCGAATTGGCCCGGCTTGAATTGCACCTGTTTTTCCGGCTCGAACCAGAATGCCATAGTGTCCTCTGCGACTTTTCGCCTTTCCGACAGAAGCAGTTTCATTCTTGCGTCCTTATCTACTTACCATTCGGCGTGGCCAGTAAACTGGTGTTTGTTCTGGCCCGCAGATGCGGTGTTTTCAAGGGAGTCCAATGCGACGATCATAAGGCGCAGACGACCAGCAGCGCCGATATTCAAAGGTAAACGTTCTGCCTTTCGTCACTTGCGCTAGTTGGTTTCCGCCTCCGCCTGTTCTGAAACCTCGCTCAGATAGGCAATGATATCTGCGCGCTCTTGCTCGTCCGTTAGGCGAAAGCCCATGCGCGTGCCTGGCGCCATGACGGATGGATTTTGCAGCCACTCATCGAGAGTCGCTTCGTTCCATACAACATCAAGCTCGTCCAAGGCTTTCGAATAAGCGAAATCTTCAACCGAACCCGCCTTCGACCCGTAAGTATTTCGGTGCATCGGTCCAACACGGTTTTGGTCGATCGAATGGCAGGCGCCGCATCGGCGCTGATAGAGCGCTTCGCCGCGCCCGGCGTCGCCCTCGATTGCGGGCGTTTCCAGCGTCACGGGAATTTGCTGTCGATTTCCGGCAACCGCGCCAGCAAGCGCGGCGGCGAAAAGAATAGCGAGTATCATATCATCCGTCCTCACATTGTTACGTGGCGGGACTTCGCGGAAGTTTCAAATGTGTTACCCGAAATAGAGCGCGTTTTGCGGCAGGGCTTCGCCGACGGCGCCTTTCAACGCAGTCCAGTGCATCGCCTCGTCCGCCGCCAGGCGCGCGAATAAGTGTCCATATTCTTGATCGTTGAGGGACGGGATCACGCCGAGGTAGGCGTTTGCGGCGCCCAGTTCGAGACCGATAGCGAGCTGCAAAATATCCGCCTGCGACTTTAACTTGTCGGCGCCCAGCGCTGTCGCGTACTCGCCAATCGACCTAGCCTCCACCGGCGTTCCGCCTAATTCGCGTACCGATTTGATCAGCTCGTCACGGTGCCCATTATGATGGCTTTGAAACAAAATCCCGACTTGCAGGACGGCGTTATCAAGAAGGCCGCTTTCCGCCGCGATCTGATAGGCGGCGATGCCTTCGTGCTCAAGTGACAGTGCAGTGTTAATCAGGCCGGCATCCGCCATCGGGTCTTCTTTCGCTCCCTTGCGGCTCGCCATGGCGAGAGCACCGCCTGATAAAACACTTAAGCCCGCCACTGAAAGCGTCGCCGTTGTTCCTCTACCCATAAACCCGCGCCGGCTCACCTTCTCCTTCGACAGGATCTGTTGACTGTGCATATCTTCCTCCTTTGAATTTGCTTTCTGATGGACATACGCAACGCTACGATACTTGTCTCATGCCGCTTCTCGGACGTTCACACCCGGGCGGCCGACAATCCGTGCGTAGGCCGAGTGGTTGTGAATCGATTCAAAATTCTCTACTTCGACGACGTACTTCGAGATTCGCGAATCTGCGTTTAGTGCGACGGCAACATCCCGCACCATGTCTTCGACAAATTTTGGATTGTCATAAGCGCGCTCAGTGACGAATTTTTCGTCCGGCCGTTTCAAGAGCCCATAAACCTCGCAAGACGCGGCATTCTGGGCGATGTCCACGAGTTCTTCCAGGGAAACCATTTCACGCAATGTTGCTTCAATTGAAATCAGCGAGCGTTGATTGTGCGCGCCGTAATTTGAAATCTCTTTTGAGCACGGGCAGAGGCTGGTCGCGGGAACGATCGCCTTCAACGTGAATTCGGCATCGCCCTTGTTCGAAACAACCGCCCGCCAGACGACGTCATAGTCGAGCAAGCTTTGCGCGCCGGAAATTGGCGCTGTTTTACTCTGAAAAAAAGGAAACTTCAGTTCGACCTCACAAAACGGGGCGCCGAGGCGATCCGCCGTCGCTCGCGCGAGATTGGCGAAGCTTTCCTGTGTCAGCGGCGACGACTGGCTCTCCAGCATCTCAATAAAGCGGGACATATGCGTTCCCTTGACCTCAGATTTGAGGCCGACTGACATGGAAAAATCACCGATCGTTGATATCGCGCCTTGTGTTGACGCGATTATGACAGGGTAGCGAACGCCTTTAACGCCGACATGATCGATAGCGATATTGCGCGTATCTCGCCGGCCTTGGATGTCCGGTAGCACTGAATCCTCAAATTCGTTCGCAGGCATATAGTTCACGGGATAACCTCTTTTGTTGAATGTTACTGGGTCAACTTCGCGAGCACGCGAAAGACGATGCGGTCACAACGCTCGCCATCAAACGAATGCAGGGACGGCACAAGTTCATCGAATGCGTCGCCCAGCGTTTCCTGCAGTTTTTTCTTGGCGCGAAAGAGGCGCGTTTTTACTGTCTGCTCATTTAGCGACAATGTTTCGGCGATTTCCTTGATCGATTGGCCTTCTACCTTCGCCAAAATGAATACCGTCCGAAATTCTATCGGGAGGGCGTCTATGGCGCTTTCAAGAAGCTGACGCAGTTCAGCAATTTGCACATTCAACTCGGGATTTGGTTCACTGGATTCAATATTTTCAATTCTGGAAATAAGCGGGTCGCCTTCTCCGTTTGGGGGAGAGACAAAATCTTCGAAGAAGACGACCCGACCGCGCCGACGCACGCGTCGATAGGCGAAGTTCAGCGCGATTTTCGCCAGCCACGCCGAAAACCCGCTTGGGCCCCTGAACGACTCAAGTTTCTGAAAGGCCGTTACATAGGTTTCCTGGACCACATCCTCTGCGTCGGTTGGATTTTTCAGGATGCTCCGCGCCAGTCGATAAAGGCGTTGATTATGGCGACGCATGATGAGTTCAAACGCGGCGGCGTCGCCTTCCCTTAAGACTCGTAAAACGAGGTCATAGTCGGTCAGCGGTTCCAGTGCGGAAGAAGCGCTGGACTGCGATGTAACGAGCTTTCTGAGTTTCGGCGTCATGGTCTATAGATCATACAGGGGCCAGAAAGTTCCCAAGAATCGCAATTTGGGCATTGTCCTGCCTAACAAGGCTAATTCTTTCGCTGTTCAAGCGTAAGCAGCGGACGACAACGTTCATGCGATGATTACGAAACCGCTTTCAGCGAAATTGCTCAATCGAATCACCGTGTGTAAGGCGCGCGCTGCACATTTATGCGTTAATCTGCCACATTAATGTGGTATCGACAATACATCTTTAGAGTCTTATGTAGCTAAAAAGATGTATTTCATTTATATGTTATTGGAGACGTCGGCATGAATGTCGAAATATCTCACGCGCTACACGCGCCCGCGCCATTGATTGATGAGGCGATGGTGAAAAACGTCGTTGAGGCGTTTTACGCCCGCATCCGGCGTCATCCTACGCTTGGACCGGTCCTGGACGGAGCGATTGGCGATCACTGGCCTGAATATCTTTCGAAGATGCAGGACTACTGGACGAGCGTCTTGCTTGATACGGGTCGATATCATGGTAATCCCATATTGGCTCATCGACCTCACAAGGCCATTCGTCCCGAGCATTTTGATTTGTGGCTGGAGCAATGGCGGGAGACAGTGCGCGATCTGTGTCCACCGCGGGCGGCCTCTGAGTTTATTCGCAAGGCTGAGGGAATTGGCGCCAGCCTGAAATTCAACCTCTACGAAAACGTGGAATCGCCGATTAATAACGATCTTCAGTCACGGGCGGATGTTGAAATCGCCGACCGACAAGAATCTTATCCAGTCAGTGAAGTGCAGTCGGCTCCGCTGACCGCGCCGGCCTCGGACATACACCCGCGCGTATTTGCCTGTATGTTCGGAGCCTATGCCTGGATGTTATTTTCCCTGTGGTTAGCGGTGAAATCCGACCGCGAAGCTGTTTTTGTGGTTGCCATATCGACATTCTTTCTCGCCATGTACGCTGGTCTGCCCTTCGCCTTGAATGCGCTGGGACGAAAATACAGCAATAGCGGCGACAACAATAATGCCAGCGATTTCGGCGCGTTTCTTGACAAGAAAATCTCGACATACACCGGGACACTTACGGGCCGTGAAGTAATGATCCAGATCACTGTTATACCCATCTTGCTTGCTATTGGCATGACCGCTATGGCAATCATGATTGTACATGTGCAATCTTAATGCGCCTGTCCCGCGGAATTAAGCATCGATGCTCGACAGCCATTTAATCGCCAGGACGGGCGTCGTCATGATTCCGGCGATTTGGCTCGGACTGCTGATTGGAGTCTCTTTTATCTCGACGCCGATAAAATTTGCGGCGCCGTCGCTCGATCTGATGACCGCGCTTGATGTAGGGCGTGTTACGTTCTCCCTCTTCAACAAGATCGAATGGGGCGTGCTCTCCCTGCTCACTATTTTCCTGTGGCTAAATGGCTTGCCCGGCGCCAGAACACTGTTGGCCATTTGGCTTGCTTTTCTTCTTTTTATACAGTCTGCGTTGCTGCTGCCGATATTGAATTTCTATATCGAGACGATCGCTCAAGGCATGCAAAAGCCTCCGTCTTTTGAGCATTTAATGTATGGCGTCATTGAAACAGCCAAGGCTCCTAGTCTCGCAGCGGTCGCAATACTCGGGATCATTCAACAGTATGTATAATTTCGAAGTTCGCAGACGGCATTGGTCGCGAGGATTTTTACCGTGGCGAATTATTCACGATTTTTAGGTGACGTGCGATGTTCGACCCGTTAAAGATGTAACGAATATACATTTAAAGGTTATCTATGAGACTGACCGTTTACAGTGATTATGCCTTGCGCGTACTCATGTACCTTGCAATCAACCGCGAGGCTCTGTCGACGATTCAGGAAATTGCCGATCACTACGGGATATCCAAAAATCACCTCATGAAAGTGACCTATGAGCTGGGGCTCGCGGGCTATATCGATACGGTCCGCGGGCGCGGCGGCGGCGTGCGCCTCGCAAAAGCGCCGGACAAAATCGGCATCGGCGATGTGATCCGCTCGACGGAAGAAGATTTTCGATTGGTCGAATGCTTTGATCCGGAAACTGATCAATGCGTGATCAGCGGGCGCTGCAAGCTGGCGCGAATACTGGGTGAAGCGTTGGACAATTATCTGAAGACGCTGGACCGCTACACACTAGCCGATTTGGCTCGTGAGCGCGGATTGAAACGGCGGTTGATGGCGGTTTAGCAGCTTCATCACCCCCGCAGTGATCTTTTACATTTCAAACTGCAAAAAATAGCCGGGTATGGCGAATTACTATTGCAGACCAAAGCGGCGGTCTCTTTTTTTAATTTCAACGCTCTAACGCCAATTTTTCGCGTAAGGAAGCCGCTTCTGCGCGGAGCTGCGCCGAAGCTTTCCCAGTATATGTAAGGATGGTCATTCCAAATACAGCGGAAATGACCGAAGCCGTCAGGACTGCAAGTTTAACCGCTTCGGCTTGCGATCCGGCGAATGCGGTCGTCGTAATGAAAATTGACATCGTAAATCCGACACCCGCGAGACAACCAGCGCCCAGAAACTGACCCCAACTGATCTCGGAAGAAAGCGACGCCCATCCCATCCGTATGGCGATCCAGCATGCCAAGAGAATGCCCAGCGGCTTGCCGATCACCAAACCAAGCATCACACCGAGAATTTCCGGCGCCAAAGGCGAGAATTTCAGCCCGGTCAGCACTATGCCAGTATTAACGAGAGCAAAAAGCGGGAGAATCACGAAATTTGTCCACTTTTCCAGCGCATGTTGGAGATGATGGCCAGGCTCCAGCAACCGCGCAACGGAGCGTTCAAGAATTCTGACTGCTTTGTCGGTAATATTCTTGTCAGATATCCTTCCCTCCCGTTGTGTCTCGCGGGCAAGCATCGCAGCTTGCGCTGCGACTTCCTCAACATTGGCAGTGCGTCGCGAAGGAATCATTGCGGCCATCAAGACACCCGCCAATGTCGCATGAAGACCGGAAGCTTGAATAAACACCCATAGCGCAACGCCAAGGATGAGATAGGGCGTCAACGCATAGACGCGCCCGTGATTGAACAGTCCCATGACAATTAGACAGATGAAAGCGCCGCCGAGAGGCGCAATTTGTAAATCCTGTCCATAAAAAAGCGCGATGACTACAATGGCGCCGAGATCGTCCGCAATGGCCAACGCTGAAACGAATATCTTAAGAGAATTTGGCACATTCCGTCCCAGTAGCGCCATCAGCCCCAATGTGAACGCGATGTCGGTCGCCATCGGAACGCCCCAACCCTGCGCGGCGGGGCCATTCCAGTTAAGGCCGGCGTAAATTATTGCAGGCGCGGCCATGCCGCCGATGGCGCCGATTATTGGCATCATTGCGCTCGATAAATCGGAAAGTTCACCCGAAATGAGTTCACGCTTGATCTCGATACCAACGATCAAGAAAAAAATGGTCATGAGCCCATCATTGATCCAATCAACCAGCGGCAGCTCGAACCGAGCCTCGCCGTAAACGATACCAAGCGACGTATGGCGGATGGCCTCGTAGAGGTCATGCAGTCCGGCATTCACGAAAGCCAGAGCCGCGAGCGTGGCCAGAATCAGAACCAAACCGCCCGACGCCGCCCAGCCAAAAAATCGTTGGCTTGCAATCTCCACACGGATTCCGAGCGGCCGTTCGACGGCTTCCAAGATCGACAATTCATCCCAGGCGCCAAGATAACGCTTACCGTCGATAAAAAGACTCGGAGTCAGATTAACATCCGCAATTTCCGCAGTGCGGCGGTCGCGCGCCAGGTGAGCATTGATAGCTTCTGATTCTCGATCGCGGCTGAACGTTCCTCTATCAAGGCCGATTCTCGCCGCGAGCTCATTTATGTCATCAGCGCCAAAGTTTTGACTTCTTTGGAAAAGCGCCTCGTGCATTTCCCAGAATTTGCCCTGCCGGCTTGCAGCTATCGCTGCGCGGGCGGCGCGGATTGAGCCAGCGTTTTCTGAGTTGGGGAATTGCCGGTAGGAGTAATCGATTCGTCCCGTTAATCGTTCAGCGATTCGACGCAGAATGTCGCGCAATCTACGGCAGGCGTCCGATGTATAGTCGCCATATAAGATGATCTCGCGATTGCAATCGCCTGTGCCGATATAAAAATCGCGATCAAAATCAATGGCCAAGGCAGCATCAGTCAATTCGTTTCCGATCCAGTGGTATTACCGCACAACTCCATCCGTTTTTTCGATCGCCAGACGCAATGGCATGTACAGCAATCGGAGACCGGATGGCGTCAAATACATCGGGCCGCAAAGTATCAGATACGGCTTCCGGTGCAGACTCCGGCTATTTGGTAAACGCAAGCGCTCCCAATGCTATTGCGCGACGCAATGTCTGAATTTGCGTCTCACATCCTCGATTCAAATCGAGGAAACAAAACATTGTTTTCCAGATGCACATGCTCCATCAAATCATCGACGAGCTTTTCAACGCCGGTATAGAGCGCGGCCCAGGTCCGGCAGGCGCCGTCCGGCAATCGGAAATCTCCGGTGAGAGTTTCGATCTGACGAAGGTGCGCGCCATGTTCATCGTGGTCGTGGCGCATCTGCGTGATGGGCGCGTCGAACCTCGCCGCGCTCTGCCGACGCATTGCAGGAAATAGGATCAGTTCTTCCTTTTTCATGTGAACTTCCAATTCGCCTATCATCTGTTCCAGAAGATCTGCGAGCCCCCGTGGGACGTAAGGATGATCGGCGTGAACTTTCTCAACCGTGCGCGCCAGCCTGACCAGTTCGGGCAGCTCACGGCGATGCGTTTCATGATATCGCTCCAGAATATAATCGATAAGCGCAGGCGTTTCAGCCGGAGCAGCGGCAAGACGCTCGTCACCCTGCAAGGCGCGCAATTCGGTTTCGACCTCATCCAATGAAATGTCGCGGTCGCGCGCCGCATCAGCCAGCGAAACTTCACCGCCGCAACAGAAGTCGAGGCCACGTTTACGAAAAACGCTGGTTGCGCCCGGCAAAGAGGCGGCTATTTCGCCGATTGGTCGCAATGAAAATGCAGCAAGTGACAAATCGGTGGTCATGACGGAACTCCTTTATGAGTGCTTTGCGCATGCTCGCAATGAAAACGCTCGCCGGTTTTGAGCAATTGGCCATGGAACCCCGCGACACCCATCTCCAAGCTGCGCGCGATATTTCCAGCATGCGTCTTGAAATGTGCAGCCGCCGCAGGAGGGCAAATTTCCTCCGCCGTTTCACCGAATAACGCCAGCCATCGATCGAAGTGCGGCGCATCGATCGGCAGCGGCGCGTGCTTTTCCATAGGCCGGCCGTGATATCGTCCCGACATCAGTGCGACTGACGACCAAAATGCGCACATGCGCGCCAGGTGCGCGTCCCAGTCTTCAACGCGCGCCTCAAAGATTGGACCAATCAGCGGATCGGCGCGCACGCGATCATAAAAAGCATGGACTAGCGTCCTAATCATATCCTCGTCGATTTTCGTCTTATTGACGATAGAGGCGATCGCTTCAGCTCGCCGGGAGCGCAGGATTTCTGGCATGGATACGCATCTCGTCATTATAGAAGTATTTTATATACATCTATAATGCTCCACAGGTTCTATGTAAATGCGGCGTTTTGCGGCACTATGAGGGCAACCGCCTGTGGGCCGACAGAATTTAATTGCATTGCTTACCTTAGGCTTTTCCAACTCATACAGCTACGCGGCCTTTTCATGCTCAACGCAAATATGCGTGCTGTCGGCTGGGGACAACGCAACCTCCAGGAGTCCGCAGCGATGCGGCGCGCCTCTTTTGGGGTTCCTTTCAAAATAGCGACAGGTTTTGCAGACGCCGAAAGCACGCCCTTCCCGCTGGCGTAGCATATCTTTCAGAAGAAATTCGAGCGTTTTGGCGAGACTCTTGCGTTCGCCGACCGATAGTTTCGACGCCGATTTCAGCATCAAAGCGACCGGATCGTTTTCCAGGCGTCGTCTGCCGGCCTGTGTCAAAGCAACGGAGACCTGACGTTTGTCAGTCGGGTCCGTCGACTTTTCGATCAATCCCTTGCGCTCCAGGGCGTTAAGCGTCTGCGAGACCGTTCCTTTGGTTATGCCGAGATAGGCCGTCAGGGCTGACGGCGTGCGCGAAAAACGATTCGCCCGCGACAAATAGCGCAAAGCTTCCCATTGGGTCGGATTCAAACCGTCCGTATGCGCTTCGCTCTGCAAAACACGCGCAAGCCGCTCGAATAGAACTACAATGTCCGCCGCTGCCTTCATCACAAAATAGTATCGACTAAACACTACCCTTGCAAGCGCAGTACGGATCGGTTATCTATCTATTGGTATCGAGTCGATACTTTAACGAAAAGGACCCTGACATGGCTGAGAAAGCTGTATTTTACCACGCGGGCTGCGGCGTGTGCGTCGATGCGGAACAGCAATTTGCCGAAAACCTCGACAAATCGAAATTCGACATCGAGGTCGTTCATCTGGGAGAGGCGCCCTCACGCGTCGCCGAGGCGGAAAAAGCCGGTGTCAAATCTGTTCCAGCCTTGGTCATCAGCGGTCAGCCTTATCACATCAATTTTGGCGCGAGCCTCGCCGAACTGAAGTAGGGCATCCGCGCGGGCGCCGTCCGCATGCTGCAATTTGCAATGTTCTCTTCCCCAATTGCATGAACAGACCTCTCGGTCGGCGCTAGCCACGCAGTTCAAAGGACAGTTTATGGATTCCACCATGAAAAAAGCGCCGGCGCTCGCTGTCACGGAATGGCTCAACTCAGAGCAATCGCTTTCTCTGGTCGACCTGCGAGGCAGGGTCGTCCTCATCGAAGCCTTCCAGATGCTGTGTCCGGGTTGCGTCTCCCATGGGCTGCCGCAGGCGATGCGAGTTCATCAAACTTTCAAGCATGACGATGTTCAGGTTATCGGGCTGCACACGGTCTTTGAACACTGCGAAGCGCAAGGAACGAATGCAGCGCTCAAGGCTTTTCTCCACGAATACAAAATATCCTTTCCGGTCGCAATCGACGCCCCGTCGGCCGCCGGCGGAATTCCGAAAACGATGGCGGCATACCAAATGCAGGGCACGCCGACCTTAATTTTGATTGATTGCAACGGTTATCTCCGGAAGCAGAAATTCGGCATGGAACAGGATTTGACGCTCGGCGCCGAAATCATGGCATTGATGCGCGAGACCGACGTTTTTACGGATTCGCCAGCCGAAAAAAAACATACGAAAAAATTGGGCGAATGCGACAAACATGGATGTTCACTGTAACGCTTTGATGACTAGATGAACGCAACGTTGAGTGGGTTTCCCGAAGGAAATTCAAAAACCGATATCGAGCTCAATATCAGTACTGTGCGAGCGCGCATAACTGCTGCCTGCGCACGTGTCGGTCGTAATCCTGAAGACGTCGAACTGCTCCCGGTCAGTAAAACGGTCAACGACGCGCGTATCCGGTTCGCCCACGCTGCCGGTTGCCAGTCGTTTGGTGAGAACAGGCTTCAGGAGATGCGGGGCAAAACGGAACGGCTCGCTGATTTAAAGGCGCGTTGGTCGCTCATCGGCCGGTTGCAGACCAACAAAGTGAAATACGCCGCTCAATTTGCCGATGAGTTTCAGGCGTTGGGTAGCCTTAAGCTCGCAGAAGCGCTGCAGCGCCGTCTGAAGATCGAGGACCGCACGCTTGATGTCTATGTACAAGTGAACAGTTCGGGCGAAGCGAGCAAATACGGCCTCGACCCGACCAATATCCTGCCCTTTGTTCGGGAGCTTCCTGCATTCAACCGGTTGCGCGTCAAGGGATTAATGACGCTGGCCGTGTTCTCCGCCGATGAATCCCGCGTGCGCGGCTGCTTCCGGTTGATGAGCGTTCTGCAAAATATGCTGCGCAACCGCGCGCCGCACGGGATGAGTTTTGATGGCTTGTCGATGGGAATGTCGAGCGATTTTGAGATCGCTGTCGAGGAAGGTGCGACGCTTTTGCGCGTTGGTCAGGCGATATTTGGCCCGCGATTAGTGCCGGACAGCCATTACTGGCCGGACAATTCGCCGACTTCATCGCGGTAAAATTCCACCTTGAAACATACTGAACCGATCATTTCGCTGCGGTGCGACGCGGCGGGTTCGATCACGCCGTAATTCGATCGCATGATGCGACAGCGCGGCGGCGTAGGCCCAGGTGCGACATAGTAGAGCTCATCTTCTAATAAGGCGCACCTATCCTGGGCGCCTTACTTTGTGTCATGCAGAAGCGAGCATCTCTGGCACGGTGTCTTAGGCGAAGAGCGGCGATCCAATTACTTAGCATTTGTGGTGGGGATTCTCTGGGGCGGCGTGACTGACTTTCAGACGCCGCTACGACTTGCGAAACAAGTATTCAACATATAACAATAAGAATTGTCATCTTTCGAGTACGATTTCTCATGCGCCGTTTCGAGGCAACACCCCATGATTTCACAGCTCACAAAAGCAGAACGTGAAACCGCACTCTTTCTAACAGTAGCACTGATCCTGAGCGGACTTACATTGGGTCTGATCGGACGCAACGACCTTCTCGGCTATCATGGCGCATTGCTCGCCATAGCTGGAATGGCGCTGACGTTTTTGCTTATCAAAGATTATTACGAACCGGAACCAGACCTCGATAATAGAGGAAAATACTATGACGACCCAATTAAGGTCGGGCTGGCGCTTGCGCTTGTGTGGGCGGTTATCGGCATGCTTGTCGGCGATTGGGTTGCCTGGCTTCTGGTTTTTCCGGATGCAACTTTTGATGCGGGCTGGGCGAGCTTCGGGCGGTTGCGCCCAGTGCATACATCCGGCGTAATTTTCGGCTTTGGCGGCAACGCGCTCATTGCAACATCGTTTCACGTCATGCAGCGCACATCACGCGCGCGCCTTGCCGACAATATCAGCCCATGGGTCGTTGTCGTGGGGTTCAATTTGTTCTGTCTAATGGCCGCGACGGGATACCTAATGGGAATTACGGCGTCGAAGGAATACGCTGAACCGGAGTGGTATGCCGATATTTTCCTGACCGTAATATGGGTCGTCTATTTAGTATTGTATCTGCGCACGCTGGCACGGCGTGAGGAACCTCACATTTACGTGGCGAACTGGTACTACATGTCTTTCATCATCGTTGTGGCGATGCTGCATATTCTCAACAACCTCGCCATCCCGATTTCGCTAGGCCATGCAAAAAGCTATTCGCTGTTTTCCGGCGTGCAGGACGCCATGATTCAGTGGTGGTATGGACACAACGCCGTGGCGTTTTTTCTCACTACCGGGTTCCTCGGTATGATGTATTACTATTTACCGAAACGGGCCGGTCGCCCGATATTTTCGTACCGGCTCTCAATCATCAGTTTTTGGGGAATCGTTTTTCTCTATATGTGGGCGGGTTCGCACCATCTACATTACACGGCGTTGCCGCATTGGGTGCAAACGCTGGGCATGACATTTTCCATAATGTTATTGGTGCCGTCCTGGGCGTCCGCCGGCAATGCGTTGCTGACGTTGAATGGGGCTTGGGGCAAGGTTCGCGATGATGCGACGTTGCGTTTCATGATGGTCGCCGCCGTTTTTTATGGACTGTCCACCTTTGAAGGATCGTTCATGGCGATCCGTCCGGTGAATTCGCTCTCACATTATACTGACTGGACTGTCGGCCATGTGCACTCGGGGGCGCTCGGCTGGGTGGCGATGATTACCTTCGGATCGATCTATACCTTGACGCCATGGATTTGGCGTAAGGAACGCATGTATTCCAACACGCTTATTGAAGTGCATTTCTGGCTCGCGCTGGTCGGAACCATGATCTACGTCTTTGCGATGTGGAATTCCGGCATCATTCAAGGGCTAATGTGGCGCGCGTACAATTCGGATGGCACGCTTGCATATTCATTCATCGACTCTGTCGCCGCTATGAAACCTTACTACGTTGCCCGAGCCATCGGCGGTCTTATGTTCCTCGCTGGCGCGATTGTATGTGCATACAACGTCTGGAAAACCGCGAAACTGCCCAGCGTCACGGAATATACCCCCGATAAACCGCCCTTGCCCGCGCGCGGGCGACCTTCTGCGGCGGCGCAAGCTGCGGAATAGAGGATGTGATGCTAGGCAAACATGCAAAACTCGAACGCTCGGCCATCGGATTCGCAATCGGCATCATTATTGTCGCATCTATTGGCGGGTTGATCGAGATCGCCCCGCTTTTCACAATCGATGAAACCGTCGAAGAAGATCCCGATATGCGGGTTTATACGCCGCTGGAGCTTGCCGGGCGCAATATATACATTCGTGAAGGATGCTACGCCTGCCATTCGCAAATGATCAGAACGCTTCAAGATGAAGTCGAACGGTATGGTCCCTATTCGCTGGCGGTTGAGTCGCAATATGATCACCCCATGCTTTGGGGTTCGAAACGCACCGGGCCCGATCTTGCGAGGCTTGGTGGAAAATACTCCGACCAATGGCATGTGGCCCATCTGCTCGACCCGCGAGCAGTTGTTCCGCAATCGGTGATGCCGTCTTATCGCTGGCTCGCCCGAAACGATCTCGACGTCAGCGACATGTCTCTCCATTTGCGCGCCCAGAAAAAAGTCGGCGTGCCCTATACCGCAGATATGGTCGCAAATGCTGACAAGGACGCCTATGGTCAGGCCAATCCAGATTCAGGAGCGGCGGATGGATTCTTTGAACGGTACGGTTTTGACGCCAACGCCCGTTATTTTGACGGTGATCGCCGAAAACTGACAGAAATGGACGCGCTAGTCGCCTATCTACAATCGATCGGCACGCTTTCGGAGGCCGCTTCAAAAAATAACGCAGCAACAAAGACAATTCCGGACGAAGGGAGCGGCGAATGACTATCGATCATGAAACATTGACGGCGTTCGCGAAAACCTACGGCCTCATTTACATGATGATCGTCTTTTTGGGCGCCCTCATATACGCCTTGTGGCCTGCTAACCAGTCCAAATTCGATCACGCGGCGAACAGCATTCTCGAAGAGGATGAAGACTAATGGGCAAGCCGGTACGCGATCCTTATACGGGCCGCATGACGACGGGTCATGAATGGAACGGCATCATCGAGTTGAACACGCCGGTCCCCAAGCTCGTATTGCTGTTCCTCGCACTGACATTTTTGTCATCCGTCATTATCTGGCTACTGGCCCCTGCCTGGCCGGGTTTGAATGGTTATACAAAAGGCATTCTCGGCATAGATCAACGCACAACCCTTGAACATTCATTGAAAAAATCGGCAATAAAAACCGCGCAGTGGCGCGCCAATATCGAAAATCTGCCTTTCGACGATATTTCCCGCAATTCCGCGCTGATGGCGACCGTGCGAGATCATGGAGCGCGACTGTTTGAAGATAATTGCGCCATGTGCCACGGCCCGGACGGCCAAGGCGGCGGCGGCTTCCCAAATCTTGTTGACGATCAATGGTTGTGGGGCGGCGATCCCGAAACAATCATGGAAACGCTCCGTGTCGGCGTTAATTCAGGACATGATGAAGCACGCATCAGTCAAATGATGGCCTATGGGCGCGATGGCATTCTTACGCTAGAGCAGCGCCGCGCGGTTGCGAAATTTGTATTATCGCTATCCTCGGATGACGAGCAGGAACCAACAGATGCCGAGGTGCTGCCGCTTGGCGCTGAAGTGTTCGGACAGCATTGCGTCAGCTGTCATGGACCCGACGGGCGCGGTATGCAATCGGTTGGCGCGCCAAACCTCACCGACGATTTCTGGATCTATGGCGGTGATACAGCATCAATTGAAGAAACGCTGCGCAACGGCCGTCAGGGCGTAATGCCAAACTGGGACGAGAGATTGAGTATCGCTGATCGCAAAGTGCTAACGCTATATATTCGCGAGCTCACGCGCGAGGCCCCGCAATGACAGATCAAAGCAAAAATGTCGGGCGCCGCATTAGTTCATTGTTCCGTCGGCGTATATTCTGGGTCGGGCTGGCGCTGACGGGCGTTGCAGGCGTTATCGCCGCTAATGCGCATCTGGTGATCGTCGCGGTCGGTTCACAGCCCAATTGCGTTGCCCATCATAAGGGGCCCACGGATAAGCCGGGGACTTATCGAGCGGCAAAATCGAGCTGTGCATGGCGGGAGGGAACGCAGCAATGACAGACTCAATACCTTACGCCGAACCCGCGCCGGCTCGTCGAAGCCATGGGCTGAACCTGCCCTTAACAACGCCTTTCAAATGGATCGGCGCCGGATTCGCCGATACTTTCCGCTATCCACTCGCCAGCCTAGCTTATGGTTTGGTTGTTGTACTGATCTCCTGGTTGCTCATCGGCGTTCTGTATAAAATTGGCGCCGACTATATCATTTTCCCGGCCCTTTCCGGGTTTATGGTCATGGGTCCCGCAATTGCCGTTGGCCTTTATGAAAAAAGCCGCCGCCTTGAATCTGGCGAAACTGTTTCATTGCCGGCGATGATTTTCGTGAAAGCCAGATCGCCGGGGCAAATTATGTTTGTCGGCGTTATCATGATGCTGGTCCTGATCTTATGGCTTCGCGCCGCAGTGCTTCTTTATGCATTGTTCTTCGGTATGCTGCCCTTCCCGGGACTGGCGGAAATCGTGCAGATCATCCTCGCCACGCCCCTCGGCTGGGGATTGCTCGTTGTCGGGACGGTGACCGGTGGCCTGTTCGCCGCCTTTGCGTTCGCTATCAGCGCGTTTTCTATCCCAATGCTGATGAACGAGCGTATCGATGTTTTCACCGCCATGGGTACAAGCATTGCGTTTTCCTGGGCCAACAGGGGCGTCGCCTTTGTCTGGGGCGCCATCGTCGCAATTTTATTCACAGTGGGCGTCGCAACGGCCTTGATCGGCCTAATCATCATCTATCCAGCGCTCGGACACGCGGCATGGCACGCCTATCGAACAGTGACGCAAGGCAAACGTCTATTCGATACATCGGATGAAGCCGAGTGAGTTACGCAAACCCAACAAGCGACGAATTCATTCTCGCCAGCCGGCCGCTTAAAAACGGGCAAATGCAATCTGAACTCTCGGTTCCCGGCATGAAGTGCGCCGGATGCATAAGCAAAATTGAGAAAGGACTTTCGACGTTGCCCGGCGTTGTCAATGCACGCGTTAATCTTTCGACCAAGCGGGTGCGCGTCGCGTGGGATAAGTCGTACGACGCGCCGCCTGTGATTGAAGCCCTCAAAAAACTTGGCTTTGACGCCCATCTCAGCGCTGCGCAAGAATATACAGAAGACAGCGAGCTTCGCCGCCTCATTCGCGCGCTCGCCGTCGCAGGCTTTGGCGCCGGCAACATCATGATGCTGTCTGTCGGCGTATGGGCGGGTGCGGGCGAAGAAGCGCGCGTGCTCTTTCATTGGCTGTCGGCGGCGATTGCATTGCCCGTTCTGGTTTTCTCTGGTCGCGTTTTCTTTACTTCAGCCTGGACGGCGTTAAGAGCACGCTCCACGAATATGGACGTACCGATTTCTGTCGGCGTGCTTCTTACATTCGCCCTGAGCCTCTACGACACCGCGACAGGGCGTCCGCACGTCTATTTCGATGCTGCGACCAGCCTCCTGTTCTTCCTGCTGATCGGCAGGACGCTTGATCACGTTATGCGGGCGCGAGCGCACAGCGCCATCTCAGCTTTGCAAAAACTAGCACCAGTAGGCGCAACCGTTGTTCACAAGGACGGATCGACGGAATATCTGAGCATCGACAATATCGAACCCGGCATGCTGTTGCGCGTTGCGGCAGGCAGCCGCTTTCCCGTTGATGCCGTTGTTGTCGATGGAAACTCAGACATTGATGTCTCTGTCATAAACGGCGAAAGCTCTCCGCAACTCGTGAAGGCGGGCGATCCTGTTGCAGCCGGGGCGCTGAATACGACCGCCCCCATTACCGCACGAGCAACGGCCAGCGAAAAGGAATCTTTTCTCGCCGACATGATCCGGATGATGGAGAACGCGGAGGGCGCGCGTCACCAATATCGGCAAATCGCAGACCGGATTTCGGACCTTTACACGCCAGTCGTCCACCTCGGCGCGCTGATTGCGTTTTGTTCCTGGATAATCATTGCTGGAGATTTGCACCGCGCTGTCGCAGTCGCTGTCAGTGTTCTCATTATCACGTGTCCCTGCGCCTTAGGACTCGCCGTTCCGATGGTGCAGGTGATGGCCGCCAAGCGATTATTTCGAGCCGGCGTCATGATTAAAGACGGCGCTGCATTAGAGCGTCTCGCTGATGTTGACACTATTGTTTTCGACAAAACCGGCACGTTAACGACGGGAACGCCGCGACTTTCTAACGAAAATGACGCTGGATTGCGCGCACTCAATGTTGCCAGTGCGATTGCAAGCTATTCAGCGCATCCATATTCGCGGGCGCTAGCGCAAGCAAGCGGACTATCGCCGCCTATTCGACTGGAAGCAAGTCAAGTTGCGGAAACCCCAGGAAACGGCTTGGAGGCTGAAATTGACGGCGTCACATATCGCCTTGGGCGACCAGATTGGGCGGCGTCTTTGCCGGCGAAGCAAGATGCAGACGAAAATTCTTGTGTGGTTCTTTCGAAAAATGGCGTACTTGTAGCCCGGTATCATTTTGAAGATGACGCGCGGCCGTCCGCTGGCGCCGTCATTCAAAAACTCAAACTATGCGATTTCAATATCTTGATGCTTTCTGGTGACCGGGAATACGCCGTTTCATCATTTGCATCTCGAGTTGGCGTGTCATCATGGGAAGCCAACCTCCGACCGGCGGAAAAAGTAAAGCGAATTACAGAATTGACTGCATCGGGGCGTAAACTTCTTATGGTCGGCGATGGCGTTAACGACGCGCCCGCACTTGCCGCAGCCTACGCTTCCATGGCGCCCGGGAGCGCCACAGACATTGGTCGCAATTCAGCGAATTTTGTTTTTTTGAATGATGACCTCAACAATATTCCGCTGACGATTCAAACGGCAAGACGAGCCAAGACGTTACTGCGCCAAAACATTGCGTTCGCTATCCTATATAATGCAATTGCAGTCCCAATAGCGTTTCTCGGGCTCGTTACACCGCTGATTGCGGCGCTTGCTATGTCCGCATCTTCGCTTGTCGTTGTGCTCAATTCGTTCCGCTTTCGCGGCGAAACCCAAACCAAGGGGAACGCCAAGAAAGGTCGCGGTGTCACAAAAAATCTGCTGGCCCAAACTCAAGCGCAAACACAATGAACGTTATGGTCCTTCTTGTTCTCGTATCCATAAGCATGGGTGTTGTTGGTCTGGCCGTATTTTTATGGAGCTTCAACGCGCGGCAGTATGACGACATGGATGGCGCCGCCGAGCGCGTTTTGATTGACGACGACGAGGAGTAAAGCGTAGTGCTTTCGCAACGCGCCACCTTAAGTCAATTTGATTATAGCTATGCTGGACCCGCAGAATCGTAATCGGCCTTGCCAGGCATCAAGTCAAGCGAATTTCAGTGATGTCCGCTTTGAAAAAAGGGAAGTATTCTTCTCTCCCAAAATGGTTACCCCCCTCGATACGCGTTGGCAGACGATATCCGTTGAAATCGCGAAATTCAGAGAGCTGTCCGCCGAAAGGCTGCAATCGATAGGTTTTTTCGTTGTTCACATTACTCCAGCGCTGAATAGAGACAGAACGAGGTTCCCCATTAGCGGCAAGTTCGATATCCACGGATTGTTGAAAACCGCCAATGTCGACGATGGCGCGAGCAGTGTCCGGGCCGGTAGCCTCCCATTGCACATGATTCCCCGGCAATAAACTCGTTGGCGCCCAAAACACGCTCTCGGCAATGAGTCGCCCAAAGGCGGAGCGTAGATGGTCAGCGTCGTTCGCGATACGAACAATTGGGAAAAACCCGAACAACCAAAATCGCGTCCAGGATTGCCCCATGAATGCGCCATCCGAGCCGCTTATTGCTCCCGCTTTCACTCGCCACACGAACCCATGGGGCGGCGCAAGCATCTGTGCAGCCGTAAACGGTCGATAGCCTGGATTTTTCTTGGTTCCCAAGCCAAGTTCACCACGCATCTCAACACTCACAGTTTGATAAAGCCGTGCGCCAGAAGCGATCATGTAGGTAAAATATCGCCGGGCTGGTTCTGGCGCGTCCGCGACCATCTTCGGATCAAACACACCATTGCCTGGGAATGGGTTATTCGCGAGCTGCAGCCATTTTTTGCTGTCGCAGCGAACATCCGTCTGGCGCCAAAACGTCAGCGCAAAGCCACTGACCACAATAAACGCGGCTATGACGGCAAGAACTTCGAGCACATTACATATCCTTGCAACAAATTGATGGCCTAAGCGCAACTGGGCAAGAACCTAATCCTTTCATTGCTTCGGGCGAAAAAACATAGGTCCGTATCGCAGGGTAAATAAAGCAAACGCGCTGCTCCAAAGCAGCGATGACAATATAATCACCTCCATGTAAAATTGAACAAGCAGAGTAGCGCCCAGAACGCGCAACAATGCGCCCGCCACAACGAGTCCGTAAATGGCTGTTGTCCATGCATCCGCGGTCAGGCGCCGCCCCGTGTGGCCAAGGGTGGCGCGCGTCATCACCGCAAGCGTCATTGTTCCCATCGCCCCAGCTGTGAGCGCATGAAGGGCGACATGAGGCGGAATTAGCGCAGGCGCCAGAACCGAAGCTCCCAACAAAAGAAACGAAAGCGGCAGCCACGCATATCCGACATGAAGAATGAGAACGAGCGGCTCCCCTCCTGTCAGCCAGCCGCGCCACCGGGCCAGCCGTAATACGTGCAATAAACCGGCAATCACCAACATTGCGCCAACAACATTGCTTCTTGCATCGATGGTCCACCCAAGCAGCCCCATACCAGCAGCGGCGAGAGATATTCTGTCTATCGGCCCAAATTGCGCGGGAAGCGGCGATTTCTTTTGCTGGTTCAACCAGTTTCGCGTGAAACTCGGCACGATGCGCCCGCCAATTACAGCGATCAGCAAGGCTATAACTCCGATTGCAATATGTTCAGAGATTTCATGAATTTCATAATTCGCTGCGCCGGCATGAAATCCCGCGTTGGAGGCGGCGAGCAAAGTTATCAAAACGCATACTGGCATATTCCTAATATTTTTACCGGCAAAAATCTCCCGCCACATCATCAAAGCGAGCACAATAAGGAACGCGCAATCAATGACTGCGGCCTTCGTTGGACCAATCTGCCCCAGCAGCAACATTGCCGCGCGTCCTGCGGCCCATAAGCAAAACAACAATATCAGCCGTGTTCCCCGAACCGGAAGGCGGCCGGTCCAATTAGGGACTGCTGTAAGTAAAAAACCAGCAATGACCGCGGCGAGAAACCCAAATAGCATCTCGTGAACATGCCATTCCTGGGCTGACATGCCGCCCAGAGCGCCAATACCGTTTACGTAGGCATATATCCAAAGCGGCACTGAGAGCGCAGCCCACACCGAACCAAAAAGGAAGAATGGTCGAAATCCGTAGCTGAAAAGTGCGGACCCGCTATAACTTCGCCGGGCAGTGATGAGTTCATCTGGCGAACTTTTGGTGAAAATTGAATCAAACATTCGAAGCATAACGAACCTCAAATTTCTCAAACATGGCGGCCGTCTCTGAAACGATCACCACATCCTTGAGAGTCTCTCCGCCCGGGCACGGTTTCCGATCCGGCGTGCGCGCTTCCTGCAGCACATAATGGCGAACGCCCATTTTTTGCAACGTTGACGCCATCACGCAAATTTCGGGCTTGCCGATCCGCTCGGGCCACACAGTTGTGCGAACTTCGTAAGGCGTGCCTGAGTTTACGAGGGCCTCCAGTGAGGCTCGCGCTTTGGCGCCAGCATCTGCGCCAGTAACACCACGATAGTCGTGGAAGGGCGCCTTGACGTCAAATCCAACCCAATCGACCAACGGGAGAGCCTCTTCAAACAATTCAGGATTTGTTCCTGCGGTATGGAGACCTATTTCAAAACCGCCCCTACGCATCGCAGCCATTGCCGGAATCAACGCTGCTTGCGCTAGCGGCTCGCCGCCGCTGAACACTACGGCGTCCAGTAAGCCCTTGCGTCGATCAATTACGGAAAGAACATATTCGAAAGACAGCAACTCTGCTGCTCTCGCAGGTATAAGGTCCGGATTATGGCAATAACTACAACGCAAAGGGCACCCCTGGCAAAAGATGACGGCTGCGAGTCTGCCCGGATAATCGACCGTACTGAACGGCTCGAAGCCGCCGATCCGCAACGACGACGCATCCTTCTCACGCCGCGGCGAGTTCCGTACGGCGCTCTTCGAAATGTTTGCGCTCTTCATGTTCGCTTCTCTTACCGGGATTGAAGGCGGACACTGGTCGGTGATAGCCCATGACGCGGGTCCACACTTCACAAATCTGCTCGTCGCCGCCTGCCGTTTCGCATTTCGGACACAACGGGTGCTCGCCGGATAGATAGCCGTGAACCGGACAGATCGAGAATGTTGGTGTTACCGTAATATAAGGAAGTCGAAAACCCGATAAGGCCCGGCGAACCAAAGCTGCACACACCTCAGCGTTCGAAATTCGCTCGCTCATATATAAATGCAGCACGGTGCCTCCCGTATATTTCGTTTGCAGCGGGTCCTGACGGCAAAGAGCCTCAAACGGATCGTCAGTAAAGCCCACGGGCAGTTGAGACGAATTCGTATAATAAGGCGCGCCCGAGGTTCCCGCTTGTAGAATGTCCGGAAAGCGTTTCAGATCTTCCTTGGCGAAACGGTAGGTCGTCCCTTCTGCGGGAGTCGCTTCAAGATTATACATATGCCCCGTTTCTTCCTGAAACTGGAGCATCCGACCACGAACATGGTCCAGAAGGTCTATCGCCATCGCCTCGCCTTCGCGCATCGTAATGTCATGCGCGCCGCCGGTGAAATTGCGGACCATTTCGTTAAGGCCGTTGACGCCTAAGGTCGAAAAATGGTTGCGCAATGTGCCGAGATAACGCTTGGTGTAAGGGAAAAGCCCGCCATCCATAAGCTTTTGTATCTCCCGGCGTTTGATTTCGAGGCTGTCGCGGCCCATCGCGAGCAATTCGTCGAGCCGGTCCAGAAGTCCGCCCCAGTCGCCGCGGTAGAGATAACCGAGCCGCGCGCAGTTCACGGTGACGACGCCGATGGAGCCTGTCTGCTCAGCTGAGCCGAACAGGCCGTTGCCGCGCTTTAACAGCTCGCGCAGATCAAGCTGCAAGCGGCAACACATGGAACGCACCTGCCCCGGCTCCATGTCGGAATTGATGAAATTCTGGAAATAAGGCAGCCCGTATTTCGCGGTCATGGCGAAAAGCGCTTTCGCGTTTTCGCTCTCCCATGGAAAGTCCTTCGTGATGTTGTAGGTTGGTATGGGAAAAGTGAACACACGTCCCTTTGCATCGCCGGCGCACATCACTTCAATAAAAGCGCGGTTGACGAGATCCATCTCCGCCTGAAGGTCGCCGTAGCGGAAATCTGCTTCCTTACCGCCGATGAGCGGAACCTGCTCACGCAAATCCTCGGGGCACGTCCAGTCGAAGGTGAGGTTCGTAAACGGTGTCTGCGTGCCCCAGCGCGACGGCACATTTAGGCTGTGAACGAATTCCTGGAGCCCTTGCCGCACGTCTTCATAATCAAGTCCGTCAACCCGCACGAATGGCGCCATGTATGTATCGAAAGAACTGAACGCCTGTGCGCCCGCCCATTCGTTCTGCAATGCGCCAAGAAAGTTTACTGCCTGCCCTAGCGCGGCCGAGAAATGTCTTGGCGGACCTGCTTCGGCCTTTTCTGGTATGCCGTTGAGGCCTTCATTAAGGAGCGTACGAAGCGACCAGCCGGCGCAATATCCCGACAGCATATCGAGATCATGGATGTGAATATCGGCTTCACGGTGGGCGCGGCCGATTACCGGCGGATAGATATGATCGAGCCAATAATTAGCGATCACCTTGCCGGAAACATTAAGGATCAGCCCTCCCAGGGAATAGCCCTGATTGGCGTTCGCCTTGATCCGCCAATCGGCCCGGCCGGTATATTCTTCAACGGCGTCGGCGACGTTAATAGTCGTTTCAGGCTTCCGGTTTCCGTCCGGATTATCGCTGAAACAAGCTTGGCCCGGTGGCGCATCGAACATTGGAAGATCTCCTTCTCGAATCAATATGTAACGAATTGACAAAAAAGATGCACACTATATGCATCTTTGCAAGCCGCTATAAGGACGCTTGGATATTCAAGGACTTTTGCGCTAACGAAATCATTGGTTGATAAGAAAAGCAGCAAACGGAACGAATCATGCGGCTCACCGCCCATACTGACTATGCGTTGCGCGTACTGATCTACGCCGCCGTCGAACCTGCCGCGCTTTGCACCATTAAGCGTATTTCAAAGGCGTATGGGGTTTCCCGGAACCATCTCATGAAAGTCGTGCAACGGCTGGGCGATTATGGTTTTCTGGAAACCGTTCGCGGTCGCGGCGGCGGATTAAGACTCGCCATGCCCGCAAGCGAGATCAGCGTTGGCGATGTAGTGCGAAGAATGGAAGACGATCTAAACCAGGCCGAATGCTTTCGGGACCAGAACGCCTGCGTGATTACGCCCGCATGCGGCCTCAAGCACGCCCTTTCCGCAGCGCTTGACGCGTATCTAAACGCGTTGGATCAATTCACCATCGCCGATATCACACGGAAGCGAAAAGCACTAAGCCGGCTTTTAGAACTCGGACCAGTCTCGTAAGGAATTAACTATTTCGTCGCGTGATGATAAAAATAGCGGCAATGGCAAGAGCTGACACTGCAACCGTTTTAGCCAAGCTAGGCGCATCTCCGGCAGCGACCATCCAAAGGGAACCCGCCATCGCTAATAGCGCTATAATCTTGGCGCGTATAGGGATTGCTCCGGTCTCCCGCCATGATCGTATCGGCGCGCCAAACCGGGGATGGTTGACAAGATAGTTTTCGAATTTCGGCGAAGAGCGCGCAAAACAAGCGGCGGCCAGAATCAACATCGGCGTTCCGGGCAATAATGGCAGAATAAGCCCCGCGACGCCCAAGGGAACAAGCAGAAATCCCAGCAGAAGAATAAACTTTCTCATAGCTAATATTCACATCACGCGGAAAAGTAATTTCAGAATAGCGCCCCATGAGAGCCCAACACCGCCGCGCCAGTCGCAGCAAGACTGGCGCTCAAAAGCGCCCAGTGGAAACGCTGAACCAGCGAAATCGCACCATCAGGAGAGTTCTCCGCCTTATGCAAGAACCACGGATGAAGAAAAAGCGGTTCGGCGACGAACAAAACGAAGGTAAATGCCGCCCAGACGAAAACCATGGCATGCATCCACCAAAAGCCTGGATCAAGAAAACGCCCCCAGGCATCAAGGCGATGCGTCATATAAAACCCGGTGATTCCGGCGAGCATAACGGATATTTTTGCTTGCGCTGAAAAAACCCCTTCAATCTTTTCAAATAACTGAATACGTCTGGAGGGTTCGTCGAGCCTGGCAACCGCCGGCAAGATCACCGCCGTGACCATGAAAACGCCGCCGATCCAGTGAACAACGGATAGGATATGCAAAGCGCGGGCGATGGTTACGTCTAACATAAAAAGTCCCGCATTCTGGATTATTCGATTCGCCAGATGCTGCGCTGAACCGAACTGACGGAAAGTTCGCCTACAATCGGCGCACTTTGAACATTTCAGCGAGAACGCTTAACTCTGTTTCTTTCAGTCGGACACGCGCAATCGGCAACAAAACGCCGTTTTCTAGCGCCAAGTGCTGGCGAATATGCTCTGCAAACAAACGCAACCGGCGTTTCTCGTTCTCGCCGATCCGTTGACTGGAAATGCTTTCCTTGAGAATCGCCGTCGTCATTTCGACGCTGGCTTCGTCGTCGCGGTGTTCGTCTTCCAGGCGCGCAAGAATGCGATCGACATTATCCTCAGGCAGGCAATGCTCCCGTAACATTGGAAACAGAGCCAATTCCTCATCACCGATATGAAGCGGAAACTCGGTCTCTAGAAATGCAAGCAGCGTCTTTACGCCTTCAAGATCAAACTCGCCATCCGCTAGCAACGTCAGGATCGACGCCGCCTCGCGCTGCCGATGATGTTCAGCAAATATGAAATTGAGAGGGCTGTCGATCAATCCCGCAGGCATCTTTTCAATAGCCCATTGGTCATAAGCCATGCTCATTCCGCCACTTCCCTGAATGGTACGGTCGTCAGATGCAATTGGAACCGTCATAACCAAGCTCCTGTCTTTAATATTGAAACCGCAAGGACGCCCAGATAAGGCTTCGATCGGCGAAAGCTCCGGCGCCGTCGTAAAACGCGCCTTTGAGCTCTAGAGACCAGTGTTTTTTTAAGTCGACGGCGAGTCCTGCGTCGATCTCGTTGCCAAAATCTAAATCGCCGAGTTCGCTTTCAAACTCATGATAGGTTCCGAATAATTTCACGCTACCGACAACCGGCAGATCTCTCCAGCCGTAGCTAAGCGTCGCATAGAGGTCCTCTATCCCCGCCGCGGGCGTCATCAGAAAGACATCGGCGAAGCCCTGAAACTTGTGAAGGGTCGCCAGCGGCGTTGCAAACCCGGCGGCGCCGTCGCCGCCCAGGGACTCAAAGCCGAACATTGCCGTAAACGGAGCCACATGAAGCGATGCTTCTCCGTGAATATAATCTTCCTTGTAGTCGATCGGATTAGCAGCATAGTCCTTTTGCGACGCATATTCGCCGACGACGCCGATTTTGATCCCGGCGTTGTCGTCGAGCATAACTATATTTTCATAGCGCGCGCCCCAAGTCGCCGATGAGAGCCCCGGCGCTTCTTCGAGGTCGAGCAACACGCCGTACACTTTGAGCGTTCCCAGCGCGCCGGCGTTATAGCCCGCCGAGATGACGTGGCTGTCGCTGTCGAATTCTCCGGCCGGGTGATCGTCGCCGAAAATCCTGTGCACCCGGCTGATATAAAGGTATTCAACGTTTAGATTGTTGATGAATTTCGATGAAACCAGCGCGGCGTCAAAAGTCTGTTGGTTCTGGCGGAAATCGACGGCGCCGATAAAACGATGATTGTTGAGATTAAACCGCTGACGGCCAATGGTGACTGGTGTCTTTTCAAGTCCCATGAAGGTCACTTGAGCGCGATTCAGGTCCGTCGCATTGGGGTCGGCGATTACGGGAAATTGCGTTAGTCCGTTTGTCGTTGAGTTGAAATGATCGTCCCCTATTGAGGCGACATTTTCGAACTCGACCAAAAACTTGAGCTTATAGAATTCCGCCGTTTCAAAGCCGAGCCGGGTTCTTACCGTGTTGGCGTAGGCGTCCTCGGAAAATTCATCCTGCGCCTTGTATTCGAAGCGATAACGGACATCGAGCAGTAGCTTGCCGCCTTCGATTGCCCCAATAATCGGGCTTTTCTCCCCTTGGGGCGCCTCGTCTCCGGCAAGAACCGGAGAAGCGACGGACGCCCACAGCATCAAGGCCAAAACCGCTTCATGAACCGACATCGCTCCTGCTCCTCTTATTTGGCCGCCGTTGCGCGAGTGTTTCGCGTTCTCACCAGCTGGTATCCGCGCCGGCCGAGATACCAGACCGGCGCCGACAACATGTGGACGAGGCGCGTAAACGGAAATACGAGGAAGATTGATAGTCCTAAGAAAAGGTGTGCCTTAAAAATGGGGTGCACATCGGCGACTAGTTCGGCCGCTCCGCCTCGGAACGTTAAAATCCGCTGCGCCCATTCCATGAACTTCACCATTTCATGGCCATCAAGATGTTGAAGCGAGACAAAGATCGTCGAGAGGCCTAAAAGAAGCTGCGCGAACAAAATCAGCAGGATCGATGTATCGCCGAAACTGGACGTCGCCCGGATGCGCGCATCGAACAGCCGCCGGTGTATGAGCAGCAACATGCCTATGAGGCACATAAGCCCTGCAAGCCCGCCCGCGACAATCGCCAGCAACTGCTTGGCGCCATGGGAAATCCCGATCGTGTCAAAAACCCAGATCGGCGTCAGGAGTCCGACAAAATGGCCGGCAAAGATTATCAAAATGCCGACATGAAAAAGAATGCTGCCGAGAACGAGCTGCTTGCGGCGCAATAGCTGGCTTGATCCGGATCGCCAAGAATACTGTCCATGATCGAAACGCAATATATTACCGACGACAAAGACAGCGAGACAAATGTATGGATAGGTGCCGAAAACGAACTGATTGAGATAATCCGTCATGGCATCAACTCCTTGCCGTTTTAGCGATAGCGCCTGGCGCCTCGCCGGCGTTCATACGGTCCAGCATCTGACTGACTTTCGGACAGCGGTCCTCTCTCGGTCCGAATGTGACAGGCTCATCCTCCCAGGCGGCGTCCAATGCTTCAAAGTCATTCGGGTCGTCATCTGGAGCCTTGCGGAGATCCAGAAGCTCTTTCTCGGAAGGCGCTTCACCTGCAATAGCTTCGAGAACCCGAAACACCGCCGTGTACGGCGTGTTACGTTTTTCAAGCCGTTCTTTCAGTGCTGCGATGACGCTTAGCGGCTCTCTCAACAACATCTGTGCTTCTTGCGAAGGTCGGGTAGAAAGATATTCAAGAAATAGCGGCAAAAAGTCCGGCAATTCATTCGAGCCGATTTCTAACCCGCCTTGCTCATAAAGCGTTTTAAGATCGACCATCGCTTGTCCGCGATCGCGCGACTCGCCATGAACGTGCTCAAACAAGTGTAGAGAAAGCGACCGTGTGCGATCAAACAGAAAAACATAGCGCTCCTGCAGTTCGTAGAGGTCGAGCGTTTCATATTCATCGACCAGCCGGTCGACCTGCTGCAACGCCCACTTTGGCGCCCGCTTCTCATCGTGAAAAGTTTGCCGGATTTCCACCGCGGCGTTTTTGATGTCCTGAGTGGGGTAGGACAACAGCGCGCTCAAGGCCTTGTAAGTGTTTGACATGCCCTCCTCCTATGCTTTTTCTTTGGCGGCGCTTTTTGCGAACAGGCCTGTCCATTCGATGGCGCGTTTGGGCTCGCCGCAGCCGTCTCCAAAACTGAAGCCGCATTCGCCGCGCAGGTCGTAGGCATCTTCAGCATATTCGCGATGCGATGTTGGAATAACGAAGCGATCTTCGTAATTGGCGATCGCCATCAAACGATACATCTCATCGATCTGCTCCCCGCTCATACCGACCTTGCCGGGGATCGACTCGTCCACCTCGCCTTCATATGATTTTGAACGCATGTATGCGCGCATAGCGATCAGTTTCTCGAGCGCCTTGGCGACCGGTTCTTCATCGCCCGCCGTCAACAGGTTCGCGAGATACTGCATCGGAATGCGCAGGTCGCGCACGTTCGGCATCGCGCCTTTGTCACCGAAAGCGCCAGCCTGAGCCATTGACTGGATCGGCGACAATGGCGGCACATACCAGACCATGGGGAGCGTTCGGTATTCCGGATGCAGCGGGAATGCGATCTTCCATTCCATCGCCATTTTCCAGATCGGCGAATTCTTTGCCGCTTCAAGCCAGGCGTCTGGCACGCCGTCCGCCCGCGCCTGCGCTTGCACCTCAGGATCATAGGGATCGAGGAAGATATCGAGGTGGCTCTGGTAGAGATCCGTTTCTTTCTCGACGCTCGCCGCCTCCTCAATCCGGTCCGCGTCGTACAAGACAACGCCGAGGTAGCGAATGCGGCCGACACATGTTTCTGAACATACGGTCGGTTGCCCGGCTTCAAGCCGCGGATAACAAAGCGTGCATTTTTCTGATTTGCCGGTATTCCAGTTGTAGTAGATCTTTTTGTAGGGACACCCCGATACGCACATACGCCAGCCGCGGCACTTGTTCTGATCGATAAGTACAACGCCGTCTTCTTCACGCTTGTAGATAGCGCCGGAAGGACAAACGGCGACACACGCCGGATTGAGACAGTGCTCACACAGGCGTGGCAGATACATCATGAACGTATTTTCGAATTGGCCGTAGATTTCTTTTTCGACTTTGTCGAAGTTGTAGTCCGCCGAGCGCTTAGAAAATTCGCCGCCGAGTATTTCTTCCCAGTTTGGCCCCTTGTGAATCTTCTCCATCTGTTCGCCCGTAATTAACGAACGAGGGCGCGCCGTTGGCGCGGTCTTCATTTTCGGCGCTTTTTGCAGGTGCTCGTAGTCAAAGGTGAACGGCTCATAGTAGTCATCGATTTCCGGCAAGTCGGGATTAGCGAATATCTTCGACAATACGCCGAGCTTGCCGCCCATTTTGGGCTGGATTTTGCCGTTCTTATTTCGCTCCCAGCCGCCGTTCCAGCGCGCCTGATTCTCCCAGTCATCGGGATAGCCGATGCCCGGTTTGGTTTCGACATTGTTGAACCAGGCGTACTCGACGCCTTCGCGGCTCGTCCAGACGTTCTTGCAAGTGACGGAACATGTGTGGCACCCAATGCATTTATCAAGATTGAGGACCATGGAAATTTGCGCGCGGACTTTCATTCTGCGGCCTCCAGTTTTTCCTGGGCTGGCTCATCCATCCAGTCGATTTTGTTCATTTTCCGGACAATGACGAATTCATCGCGATTTGAACCGACGGTGCCGTAGTAATTGAATCCATATGATTGCTGGGCGTAACCGCCGATCATATGTGTGGGCTTCAAAACCGTGCGCGTGACGGAGTTGTGAATGCCGCCGCGCTGGCCCGTAATTTCCGAACCCGGCACATTCACGATCTTTTCCTGAGCATGGTACATCATCACCATGCCCGGTTTCACCCTTTGCGAAACAACGGCGCGCGCTGTCAAAGCGCCGTTCGTATTGTAGGCTTCGACCCAGTCATTATCCTCGATGCCAACCGACTTTGCGTCATCCTCTGACAGCCATACAATCGGGCCGCCACGAGACAAGGTCAGCATCAAAAGATTGTCTGTATAAGTGGAATGAATGCCCCATTTCTGGTGCGGCGTGATGAAGTTGAGAACGATTTGTTTATTACCGTTGTCTTTCGCGTCAATGATCGGCTTGATTGTTTTCGTATCGACAGGAGGGCGATAGACGCAGAGCGTTTCGCCAAACGCGCGCATCCACAGATGATCCTGATAAAGCTGCTGGCGGCCGGTGAGCGTCCTCCAAGGGATCAGTTCATGTACATTGGTGTACCCGGCATTGTAACAGACCTTTTCCGACTCAATGCCGGACCACGTAGGCGATGAAATGATCTTGCGCGGTTGCGCCACTACGTCGCGAAAGCGAATTTTTTCATCTTCTTTCGGCCGCGCCAAGTGCGCATGTTCACGGCCTGTAAATTTGGTCAGCGCGTCCCAAGCTTTCACCGCAACTTCGCCATTGGTTTCCGGCGCAAGCATCAAGATGACTTCAGCCGCGTCTATAGCACTGCCGATCTGCGGCAGGCCTTTGGTCGGTCCCTCTTCAGTCACTTCGCCGTTTAGTGCTTTTAAGAGCTCGACCTCATGTTCGGTTTTCCACGCAATGCCCTTGCCGCCATTGCCGATGCTGCTCATCAGCGGCCCGAGCGCCGTAAAGCGTTTGTAGAGATTTGGGTAATCGCGTTCGACCACCGTCACCGCCGGCATTGTCTTGCCGGGGATGGGCTCGACCTCGCCCCGCTTCCAGTCTTTGACGTCAAAAGGCTGCGCAAGCTCTCCAGCGGTGTCGTGAAGCGCCGGCGTCAGTACGACGTCTTTTTCAACACCCAAGGCTTCAGGGGCGATTTCAGAAAACGACTTGGCGATGCCTTTGAAAATATCCCAGTCGCTCCTGCTTTCCCAAAGCGGGTCGACCGCGCTTGACAGCGGGTGAATAAAGGGATGCATGTCCGACGTATTGAGGTCGTTCTTTTCGTACCAGGTCGCCGTCGGCAGCGCGATGTCGGAATAAATGCAGGTCGTCGACATGCGGAAATCGATCGTCACCAGAAGGTCAAGCTTTCCTTCCGGCGCCTCCTCGCGCCACACCACTTCTTCCGGTTTTTGACCGCCAGTTTCCCCAAGATCCTTGCCCTGAACGCCGTGATTGGTTCCGAGCAGATGTTTCAGGAAATATTCGTGCCCCTTTCCGGAAGATCCCAATAGATTTGAGCGCCACACAAACATGTTGCGCGGCCAGTTTTCTGGCTTATCGGGGTCTTCGCATGACATCTTCAAGGCGCCGGATTTCAGGGACTGCGCAACATAGTCTTTGACGTCGATCCCCGCGGCCTCGGCTTCTTTCGCAACCTCCAGCGGATTTCGCTCCAGTTGCGGTGCAGACGGCAGCCAGCCCATGCGTTCGGCGCGCGCATTGAAATCGATAAAGGAACCGTTCCAATGCCCCTCAGGCGCCAGCGGCGACAAAATGTCATTGATTCCCAACGTCTCATAGCGCCACTGATCCGTATGCGCATAGAAGAATGATGTGGAATTCATGTGACGCGGCGGGCGCGCCCAGTCGAGGGCGAACGCTAATGGCTGCCATCCTGTCTGCGGACGCAGCTTTTCCTGTCCTACGTAGTGAGACCAGCCGCCGCCCGACTGCCCGATGCAACCGCACATCACGAGCATGTTGATGATGCCGCGATAGTTCATATCCATGTGATACCAATGGTTGAGCCCTGCTCCGAGGATCACCATCGATTTGCCACGCGTCTTCTCTGCGTTGTCGGCGAAACCACGCGCCACAGCGATCACCTTATCACGGGCGACGCCGGTGATCTTTTCCTGCCACGCCGGCGTATAAGGCGCATCGTCATCATAGCCTTTCGCGACCCCATCGCCGCCGAGCCCGCAATCGACGCCGTAGTTCGCGGTCATAAGGTCAAAAACCGTCGCGACAAGTGTTTCGCCGTCTTTGAGCGCCAAGCGCTTGACAGGCACGCGGCGTTCAAGAACATCCGGATGATCAGTTCCATGGAAATGATCGTGCTCGCGATTTCCGAAATACGGGAACGCGACCTCCGCGACGTCATCGCGCGCCTCGATCAACGAGATCACGAGGTCCGTTTCATCGCCCTTGCCTGTCTTCTGTTCGAGATTCCACTTGCCCTGCTCGCCCCAGCGGAAGCCGATTGACCCTCGCGGACAGACAATACCGTTCGTACGCTTGTCGTAAGCGACGGTTTTCCAGTCGGGATTGTTGGCTTCATCGAGCGAGCCGGTAAAATCCGAAGCTCGCAAAAGGCGATCAGGAACAAGCCGACCGTCTTTCTTAACAAGCCGGACCAGCATCGGCATGTCCGTGTATTGCTTGGCGTATTCCTGGAAGTACGGAACCCGCCGGTCGATGTAATATTCCTTGAGGATGACATGACCGAACGCCATGGCGAGCGCCGCATCGGTGCCTTGTTTGGGCGACAGCCACATGTCGCCGAATTTTGATGCTTCGGAATAGTCCGGCGATATGACGACGCTCTTCGCGCCTTTATACCTAACTTCGGTATAAAAATGCGCATCAGGGGTCCGCGTTTGCGGTACGTTCGATCCCCATAGCATCAAGAAACCGGAATTATACCAGTCCGCGCTTTCCGGAACATCTGTTTGCTCTCCCCAAGTCATCGGACTGGCGGGCGGCAAGTCGCAATACCAGTCGTAGAAACTCATGCAGGTTCCGCCGAGGAGTGACAAATATCGCGATCCCGCAGCGTAAGAGACCATAGACATTGCGGGAATTGGTGAGAATCCGATAACGCGATCCGGCCCATATTTTTTTGCCGTGTACGCATTGGCGGAAGCAATAATCTCGTTGACTTCGCTCCATTCGACGCGAACGAATCCGCCGAGGCCCCGTTGACGCACATACGACGCTCGCGTCACGGGATCCTCGACGATTGACGTCCAGGCTGCGATGGGAGGGAGCATTACGCGAGCCTTGCGCCAAGCCTTCAGCAATGCGCTGCGAATGAGCGGATGCTTCAAACGATTTCCGCTATAAAGATACCAGCTGTAGCTGGCGCCGCGCGAACAGCCGCGCGGTTCATGGTTGGGAAGGTCCGGCCTAGTGCGCGGATAATCCGTCTGCTGGGTTTCCCATGTTACGATGCCGCCTTTGACGTAGATCTTCCAGCTGCATGATCCTGTGCAATTCACGCCATGCGTAGACCGGACAATTTTGTCATGCTGCCATCGCTTGCGGTACGCATCTTCCCATGTGCGATCTTCTTTTGTCAGCACCCCATGGCTGTTCGAATACTCGCTGACACGGTTTTTAAAATAGGTAAGCCTGTTCAGAACGTGGCTCATGCCGCGCCTCCCTGAGCGAGTGTTGGTGTTCGTGTGGATTGCGGAGCCTGTTGCCGGCCGCGCTCAATCGCATGGAGCAGACCGCCTTTGCGGGAATAAACAGCCCAGGTAACTACCGCGCACAACACATAGAAAAGCAGGAAGCCCATGAGCGCGGCGTCCGGCCCGCCCGTAGCGGCGATCGACGTGCCATAGGACTTGGGGATGAAAAAGGCGCCGTACGCCGCAATGGCTGACGTAAAGCCGATAATGGCGGCAGATTCTTTTTCCGCCTGACGCAAACGTGCAGATGCATCGAGCTGAGGCATTAGACGCGGCATCTCCTCGCGCATCATGATGGGGATCATCTGGAAGGTTGACGCGTTGCCGACGCCGGTGGCGAAGAACAGCACCATGAACATGGCGAAGAAGCCCCAGAATGCGCCCGGCTGATCTTTAACGCCGAGGAAGTAAAGAACGCCGGCGACGGCGACGATCATCAACAGAAACACCCAGAAGGTGACGCGGGCGCCGCCCCACTTGTCGGAAATCCACCCAGTCATGGAACGGGAAAGCGCGCCCACGAGCGGGCCCAGGAAAGCGAACTGGAACGCATTGACCTCTGGAAACTGGGTTTTCATCAACAACGGAAATCCAGCGGAATACCCGATGAAAGAGCCAAACGTGCCTGTATAAAGAAGGCACATGATCCAGTTGTGCTTGCGCGAGAAGATGACGGCTTGTTCAGCAAAAGAAGCACGGGCCGACGCAATATCGTTCATTCCGAACCATGCCGCAGCTGTCGCGATCAACAGGAACGGCACCCAAATGAAACCGGCGTTTTGCAGCCACAAGCGCTGGCCTTCCTGCGTGACTTGCCCATCGCCGCCAACAGCCCCGAACACGCTCGCGGTGATGACAAGCGGCACGGCAAACTGCATGACACTGACGCCCAGATTGCCAAGGCCGGCGTTTAACGCTAGCGCATTGCCCTTTTCCTTTTTCGGAAAGAAGTAACTGATATTGGCCATGGATGATGCAAAATTACCGCCGCCAAAACCGCACAGCAGCGCCAGTACCAGGAACAGGAAATAAGGCGTTTCAGGGTCCTGTACGGCGTAGCCAATGCCGAAGGCAGGTATGAGCAAAGACGCCGTCGTTAATGTCGTCCACAAGCGCCCGCCGAAGATTGGCACCATGAAGGAATAAAAAATTCTCAAAGTCGCGCCAGATAAACCCGGCAACGCAGCAAGCCAGAACAACTGGTCGGTCGTATAATTAAAGCCGATGGTCGGCAACTTTGCGACGACAACAGACCAGACCATCCAGACGGCAAATGCCAACAGCAGCGCAGGAATTGAAATCCACATGTTCCGGTTGGCGATCCGTTTGCCCTTTTCATTCCAGAAAGTTTCGTCGTCTGGGCGCCAATCCTCCAGGACGGGGCTCGTTTTTTCGCCATGCTCGGCCGTGTGGATTTCCTGCAATTCGGGAAACTGCGGCAACGCCTCCAGTTCCGCGCCCAGGGATTTTTCTTCCATGCGGCGGATCGCGAAATGCATCCACGCCAACGATACAGCGACGATAGCGAAAAGCAGCATGAAACAGCTTGTCCAAATCCCGGTGAGATCGTTCATGACGCCAAAAGCGATTGGCAATATGAATCCGCCCAACCCGCCAATCATGCCGACAAGACCGCCGACGGCGCCCACATGGTCCGGATAATAAACAGGTATATGCTTGTAGACGGCGGCTTTACCGAGGGACATGAAAAAGCCGAGAATGAAAATAAGGATGACGAACGGGACTAGCCCCATCTGGGTCGAAAATTCAATCGGCCCGTCAATCCCGTGTATGGTGTAGTCCGTGTGCGGATATGACAGCATGAATACGCAGATGAGGGAAACCAGGAACGTCCAATACATGACCTTCCGGGCGCCGATTTTGTCGGACAAAAACCCGCCATAGGCGCGGAAGATACTGGCTGGAACAGCGTAAAACGCCGCCAGCATGCCCGCCGCCTTGATATCAAGACCATAAACGCCGATCAGATAGCGCGGCAGCCACAGCGCAAGCGCTACAAACGCTCCAAAGACAAAGAAGTAATACAGCGCGAACCGCCAGACCTGGAGTTTTCGCAGCGGCTCCAGTTCCATCAACGCTGATCTTGGTTTTTCACCGCGCGCCTTGCGTGCAAGCGTCGCCGGGTCTTCTTTTGTGGTGATAAAAAACGCCACGGCTATGACCATCAGAACGACGGCGTAGATTTGCGCCGTCTGTTCCCAGCCGACAGCGACCAGAATGAATGGCGCCGCAAAGTTGGTGATCGCCGCCCCGACATTGCCCATGCCGAAGACGCCGAGCGCTGTTCCCTGCCGGTCGCTCGGGAACCATTTTGAAGTATAGGCGACGCCCACCGCAAACGAGCCGCCCGCAAAACCAACGCCAAGGGCCGCAATGAGAAACATTGGATAGGTCGAAACGGTGGAGAGCAACCAGACGGAAACTGCCGCGATAAGCATAACGGCGGCGAAAACCCTTCGTCCGCCGAACTGATCAGTCCAGATGCCCAAAAATATCCGGCTGATGGAGCCGGTAAGTATCGGCGTCGCAACCAGAAGACCAAACTGTGTTTCGTTAAGCCCGAGCTCCTCCTTGATCTGAACGCCAAGAATCGAAAAAATGGTCCAGACGGCGAAACACGCTGTGAACGCAATCGTGCTCGCACCGAGCGCTCTATTCTGTTGACTGCGCGATACGCCTGCCAAGTGTTCCATTGCTCCGCCTCCGGCTGATCTGAAACTCCACTGGGCAGTTTTCCGCTTTTATTCCCCTTTCTAAAATTCGGCGTCTCGTCACGGATCGCCCATTTGGCGTCCGGTGATCGTTGAATTGATTGTCACGTTCCGCCTATTGGCGGAACGCTCGGAACGACTTGAAACTCGGCCCAGACGGGCTTGACATTTATCAAGACACGTTGAAAACAATGTCAAATCTAAGTCAACCAACGATTGGACCGGCCATTTTGCGCGACGAAGACAAGCAGATCGTTCGTAACTTAAACCTCTTCCGCGACATGAACGCGGAACGATTCGACAAGCTGTTGAATGCTGCTTTTCTTCAACGATTTCCCGAGCGCGTCATCCTGATCAATGAAGGTGAGCCTTCCGACTTCCTGCATATCGTGATCGACGGCTGCGTGGAACTGTTCGCGACGTTAGACGGGCGCGAAAGCACCATGACGGTGCTATCGCCGGTTTCCACATTTATACTCGCCGCTGTTTTAAAGGACGCCGTTTATCTGATGTCCGCACGCACCCGCACCGCATCGCGCGTACTCATGATTCCCGCGAAAAACGTACGCCAAGCCATGGTCGATGATGATGCATTTGCCCGGTCCATCGTTGCTGAACTTGCTAACTGTTACCGCGGTGTCGTGCGGAACCAGAAAAATCTCAAACTGCGTACCGGCGTTGAGCGCCTCGCAAGCTACCTTGCACACCAACACGTTCGACAAGGCGCAAAGGGCAAACTTACTTTGCCAATAGACAAGAAAACACTCGCCTCAATGCTAGGCATGACGCCTGAAAACCTGTCGCGCTCATTCTCAACGTTACGGCGCGCCGGCGTCAAAGTCACAGGCCCTGAGGTCGCCGTTCAATCACATGATGAGCTTATTGAAATCGCCAGGCACGCTCCGCTCATTGATAACTTTCCGGACAAGCCTGCAGAATAGCGAAGAAAGGGACGTCAATGTCGGAAAAACTGCCATCAGCCGCCGGACACATCGCCAAAAGCTACCCAGACATTTGGAAAAACTATTCCGCGTTCGGCAAGGCGATTTCAGAAGCCGGACCGCTCGACGCCAAATCCAAACGATTAGTGAACTTGGCGCTGGCGATCGGCGGCCGGTCCGAAGGCGCTGTGCATTCTCATGTAAGGCAAGCTTTAGAGGAAGGGCTGACCAAGGCGGAAGTTGAACATGTCGCATTGTTGGCCATGACAACCCTCGGCTTTCCGCAAGGTGTCGCCGGCCTCAGCTGGATCAAAGATATTACGGACGAAGCCAACCGCGATTAGAGCCTGACACTGCATATTATCCACCAATTCTTCCTTTGGTTGGCTACTCCGTATTGCCTGACTTCAAGCTCCCCTCACTCTGCGACGAATTGCGACCTGCCAGGGTTGGCAGAAAGGGTCTACTCTGCCGGTTGAGAGGAGTTGTCGATGACGGCTTTGATCGAAAACCTTGAAGCAGACCACAAGCGATTTAGGCGTTACCTGGTTCTTTTCAACGAGGAAGTCCGGAACCTCGCCCAAAGCGACGGGCCAGATTACGTCCTGCTTAATCAGATCGCGACGTATTTCGCCGGTTATCCAGATGAATTGCATCATAAAGAAGAAGACATCATCTATGCGCGCCTCGCCACAAAAGCGCGCAGCAGGAGCGTCGAGCTGCGTAATCTGCAACAGCAACATGTAGAACTATCGCATCGCGCCAATCATTTTTCGGATATCGTATCGATGATCCTCAATAACGAACAGCTTCCTATCGACAAAGTCGTTGAAGAATCTCTTGCTTATCGAAACATCCTCACAGCGCACATGTCAGGGGAAGAGGAAACACTGTTCAGACCGGCTCGATCGCTGTTAAACCAAGATGATTGGTGGGATATCGAACAAGCAATCAGCGACCTTTATGCCGAAGAAATAAATTATGAAAAAGCCCGGTCTGTTTTGGCAATTGAAACATCGCTGGATAAATATCTCAAAACATAGAGAGCATGATTTTGCCTAGTTTGGTATTTTCCGAAGGCCGCGTCATTCCAACACTCTTCACTACTTGCTGAAATGTTGTTACAGCACGAAAAAGCCTCAGTCCCTGAAACAATAGCGGCTGGTGAGAGCATAAGGAGTGCATCCAAGATGTTCGGCGTGAATGAAGAGCTAGAGTTTAGGCCAGTTAAAGTTGCTCTATTGACCGTGTCTGACACCCGGACATTTGAGAATGATGCGTCCGGAGATATTCTCGAGGATCGAATTAAAGGCGCCGGGCACGACTTGATTAGACGTGTTCTGCTTCGCGATGAAATCGCGAAGATTCGGCAGCAAGTGGAAGAGTGGATTGAAGACCCGGACGTAGATATTGTTATTACGACCGGAGGCACGGGGCTTACAGGCAGGGATGTGACGGTCGAAGCTCTGCGTCCGTTATTCGAAAAAGAGATTGAGGGATTTTCAGTAATCTTTCATCAAGTCAGTTTCAACTCGGTCGGATTGTCAACACTTCAGTCGCGCGCCTGCGCGGGATTGGCGCGCGGCACCTTTCTATTTTTATTGCCAGGGTCGCGCGGCGCCGTGGCGGATGCGTGGGATAAGATCATTTGCTTTGAGATCGATTCTCGTTATCGCCCCTGCAATCTCGTTGAAATCATGCCTAGATTGTCGGAAAGGTAGTTTGATTGAGAATTACACCAATGGCACGCGCCCTATCATCATCAAATGGAGAGTTCCAACGCTTGTTCCGCATATAGATTCAGGCGCGCGATAAATTTCGGCAAGAAACTTTCTAAAACATGGTTCTTTGGCAAAAAGGGATTCATAAACACGCATCTGATCAAGCTGAGCTGGTTGTCATCCAAAGTCATCCTGTGACGATTGGCATGCGCCTCAATTAGACGGCGATAGTTTTCCGAATCAAAAACTGTTTTTGACACGGAAAAACTCGGATCTTTCTGGAAAAGGCGAAAAACATGGTTGGTGCGCATATTACTGTTTGAAAGACTATCGCCTTTCTTAATCACTGAAAAACACAAAATATTAGTGTCGGCTGGCGCCAGCACCGCAATGTTTTTGCACTGCGAGGCAATCGCTTCTTCGAATTTGCGGCGCGCATTGATAGTAAACGCCATAAACGCACCAAAGCGATCCGGACCAAATCCCATGGTCCGCCCAGTTAGCCACGTAGCAGCGGCACCTGCAGCTGTGCGTGAACCTTCGATGGTGCTCTGCCATTTGTCCCCAGTTTCGGCCCGGTCTATATAGGGGGCGTGGAAGGACGACGCTGTGTATGAGCGTGCGTCGCGCGTAAGGAATGCTCCACAGGCATATGGCACATAACCAAGTTTATGGGGATCAATTGTAACAGAGTCAGCAAGCCTGACTGCTTTCAGCGCAGACTTTCTTGCTTCGTCTAATATTTCCTCATGCTCGCCGCCAAGCATAGAGCAAAAATAGCCGCCATAAGCCGCGTCCACATGATGCCAGATATGGATTCCTTTTAATCTGTACTCGTTCAGAAGACAGGCGACACCATCGATTGGGTCAATCTCCCCCGCCTCAGTCGTTCCTGCTACGCTCACAACGGCTATCACCGGCCTGTCCTGATGACGCGCTTTATCTATCAATGTCTCGAGTTTCTTAATATCCAGCCGCCCCTGTTCATCCAGCGGGGCATTCCAAAGCGATTCCTCGCCGAGATGGAAAATATTGGCGGCTTTCCTCCATGAAAAGTGCTTATTCCCTGGAGTAATCAATACCGAGCCGCGATAGGAGCGGCGCGAACTTTTCGAAAGACGTTCGGCGATTTCAAAGGGATTGCATAGAACGCTGCTTGCAGACCGCATTTCCTGTTCTGATATTGCATCGTGTATGCGAATTTGATCGAATTTCTCCCAGCCCACATGCGCCGATTCAAATGCGCTAAAGGGCCCACCGGATTTCTCTGCAGCGACAAGCCCGAGAGCAAGCGCGTGATCAACCCGATACCGCGCCCGCCATACGGCTTCAAAATTCGCGATGGTGCCGCCACAGGTGAAGTGGCCCTGAGCGATCATCGGGTCAAAACCGATCATTTCCGCGAGCATGGTGATGGCTTCGATCTCCACACGCGCTCCAACGCGCGAGACCTCGCGTGAGGTATTGTTTGGATTGTGAAGCAAGGCTGCAAGATGCCCAAAGATGGCCGGGAGAGACGCTTCTGACACCATATGGCTCAAATAGCGCGGCGTGAAAGTCGGCGTCTCGGCAAGCAACATGTCGCAAAGCGTTTTTAGGGCAGCATGAAGCCGTTCCTCCTCCACACAAAATTCTTCCGATTGTCGTTCATCGCTGGTGATGACTTCTGCATCATCTGGAAAAAGCTCAGAACGCCAATCGAACCAGTGTTTCAAAATCTCGCCGAAAGCGCGATTGACGCTATCGGCGTTTTCGGACCTC
The DNA here is from genome assembly GCA_021604585.1 of Hyphococcus sp. Lineage (GTDB taxonomy): Bacteria > Pseudomonadota > Alphaproteobacteria > Caulobacterales > Parvularculaceae > Hyphococcus. The sequence goes on along the minus strand of BQJG01000010.1, from coordinate 3,402 downwards.
GTCCCAAGGAAGTATGCGTCTGTAGAGATTGCCGCCATAATTGATGACACTCCAATGTTTAGATGAATCTACTTACGCTCCGCTACTCATTCGCACTTGATGCAAGTCAATTATCTGACTGCAGACGTCGACAAACAACAAAACTTCCTGACTGGCGAGACCGCCGGGAAAATCAGCCTTTGTCAATTTGGCGTGTACGCATAAACAAATAAACATAGTCGAAAAGCATGTTCACCACTCGACGCCCGAAGTTCAAACAACGGTGTCAACCAAGGGTAAGCTACGCAATGTGCCACATAATTGATTGATAAAACCGTGTATTTCAATTTAGTTTGATGGCTTAATTGTCTGTAAGACAACCCGAAATTCAGCCTCCGGGCCTGATACAAAGCAACCCAGCCGAAATCATCGTCGATGCGATCGCTGACAACCATCCCGAGAGCGCGTTCGTCGCGATCGGCGAACCATGTAAGCTCATCCATAATGAGCGCGATTTCAGGTTGGCGAGCATAGCCTGCCAGCGCATCGAACCGGCGCTTGTCGAGGCGACCGAATATCACGTCGCGATGGCGGCTGCACAAACCGGCTGCATGCGCCGCCAGATTTCTTCGACAACATCGATCAGGGCGACGCCTTCGAGGTCGGTTGATTCTGCATAGGCCGCCCATTGGGTCGCTTTCGCCGGATCGGTCGCAAACTCAGGCGTCAGGCCGGGCGGCCGCTCCGTTGGTATTTCTGTTTTCCGCCTTTCGAAAGTCGATCGCAGCGTTCTCGCAAGCTCTTCGGTGTCGATTTCGACCGCTCGCGGAACCGCCCAGAGATCGTAAAAATCTTTCATGCGCCCATTCACCAGGCCGAGATCAACCACCGCCTGAAACTTCTCCGCCATTACGGTCGCCGGCGAATAAGCCCGGATTGTCGCCGGCTCAAAATCAAGAAGGGATGCGTATTCAATCTCAAACGTTGGATCGCCGAGCGCGTCGCCAAAACCCAGGTCAATTGTGATGGGGATTCGTGTTTTTCCAAGATAGGCCGTCGTCTTCAATCGCTTTCCGCCATAGACCTGATCTTCTCTGATTTCTGTTGCTGAAATTTCAGCGGTGTCGAAAACCAGGCCGTCGCCAGCGTCAATGGCGAGTATTTCTGCAAACGCCGCCTTCAATTGCTCCTCGTCATCGTCGCCAAAGCCAAGAAAATCGACGTCGCGGGTGAAACGTCCCGGATCGGTCGTCCACAGCGTGACCAGCATGCCGCCTTTCAGGACGAACCGGTCGCGATGGCCGGTGACGGAGAGGCGATAGATCAATCGCTCCAATCCGAACGCGACGAGAACAACGTCAAAGACGCGCTGTTCTTTCCGCGCCAAATTGAGGAGGCGCTGGCGAACGGATGCGGCGATGTTGTACGGGCCTTTAGCCATTGGAGGTCAGCGCTTCCAGATAGGGGCGCATTCGCTTGCCGGCGCCGTATGCTTCGGCGGCGCTGGCGAGCTCCGATGGCGATGCTTTGCGCGTATCGAGGGCAGACTTCAGGCTTTCGATCGCCACCGACCGATCGACCAGTTTCGGATTTCGGAAAGCGTCCGCAATCGATTTCGGGATTGTGTATATCTTGACGGGAACGCCGCCGATTTCATGCATCGCGACGCCGCTGGAAAGATAAGGCTCCCTGAAGCGCACGGTTCTCGTTTGCGGATATGAAATGGCCGGCTCCCAATCTTTGGCGCCGATCGCGATCCACACTTTTCTTGGAAGCTGATCGGTGAGCCCATGAAAGGCCAGCGCCGAGGTCAGACAGATGACCGCTTTCGGCGCCCGCTTTCCGACTTCGGCGAGGCTGGCGTTGAACTCGATATCGGCTCCCGCCAGCTGATAAACGCCTCGTCCGATCCTGATAATATCGCCATCGTTTACGGCGCGGGTTATGGCGGTCGCGCTGACCCCGATCTCGCGGAGATCGCGTGATCGAACGAGGGGCCGGCGGGCCATATAGGTCAGGAGCTTCTTTCTTTGGCTCTGTGCGGGCGCTTTAGACACTGTTACAAATCCTCGGACAATAATTAATTCTGTCCGAGGTTTTGTAACACGCCAAGCCCGGAATTCCAAGCAAAAACCTCCTTCCGGCCTATGCTCCCGGGGCTGAGGAGCCCCGGCTCCACATCATGACGCCTGTCCCCTCCTCGTCATTTGCGAAAAAGGCGGCGCGGATGGGCGCCGCGAAACTCGGATCGTCGAGTTTTAATGCCAAGTACTCTTTCCCTTCGTCTTTCGATTTTTCCCGCCAGCCGGCGCCGAGTTCGGCCCCGCCGGCATAGACGCGATAATCAGGGGCGCCGTCATTAGCCTTCTCCTTGTTGGGCACTATCTTCGCTTTGACGTTAATGGTCATGGTGCGGATCGTTCCGACAAAGCTGTCTTCGGTCTTCGAAAAAGTTCCGATCATAGGCATGGTCTATTTCTCCTTTCGCTGCTGATGAAGGTCTTTGCGCGCCCGCTTGAAGCCGACGTCGCCGTTCAAAAAGGTTTCGAGCATCTCCGGTGCGAGCTGTTCGATGGACGCGCGCTTGCCATAGGTCGCCTCATAGATGTCCGCGTAGTCATTCAGAGCCGCGAGTTGGTAGGGCGTTAGCAGGATCGTCAGTTTCGACGGCGTGCGATCCGGGAGTTGTGCAAGACGCAAGGACATGGAGCGGTTCCCTGGGCAGGACGGCAACAAGACTGGTGCGCGACGGGAAAGCCGTCGCAGTAAGGCCAATTAGATTGCTGCCTGATCTCATTGTGGTGCGGAAGGCAGGACACGAACCGGCACGGGATTGCTCCCGACAGATTTTTTAGAAAAGGATCGGTGGCGCGCCCGCAGTCGCATGCTACAAAAAAAGGGAAATGGCGGACCCGACAGGATTCGAACCTGTGACCTCTGCCTTCGGAGGGCAGCGCTCTATCCAGCTGAGCTACGGGTCCAGCAGCGAGAAAACGGGGTGTACGCGATCAAGCTTCGCCCGGCAAGGCGCAGTCCTCTCTCACCGGCCTTCATTTCGCCCCCTTGATGGGCCATTATCCTCATGCGAGATACAAAGCCCGGCGGCGGCGGAACGCCCCGCCAAGCCAGTAATACCGGCCGGACCACTACGACGGCCAGCACGCGAGAAAGGCGTTTTCCATGAAGCTTCGCATTCGTTCGCTGATCGCTCCGTTGCTGCTATCCGTGATATGCGCCGTGCCTGGCTGGGCGCAGGAAGTTGCGCCGCAAGCAGAGCCTGAGCTTGCCGAACCCGAGACGGTCGCCTTGGCGGACACGGCGACGCCCGCCATGTGGCGCGTGACCGATGCGGATTCAGAATACATCCTGATCGGCACGTTCCACATTCTGCCGCCTGCCTTGAACTGGCGGACAGATTTGCTC
>BQJG01000009.1 GCA_021604585.1 Hyphococcus sp. | reverse complement strand
GCGGAAGCGCATGATGCATGGATCGCCGAGATCGCCCGGGTGCTGGCGCCGGGCGGGGTGTTTATCGGCGCTTTCCACATGAATCCGGCGCCCGGCCAACTCCTGCCCGACGAACAGGCGCAGTTCGACCGAGGCGAGCTGGTCGTGCGCGGCCGCGTCAAAGAGGGCTCGCGCACTTACGTGGCCTATCATCCCGAAGCGTATTTACGCGGTCATTTGTTTCGCGGCTGGGAGATTCTCGAAGGCCCGACCGAGTTTTTCGGACAGACCTTGTTTGTGGCGCGGCGCCCCTAGTCCAGCACAAGCGATTGAAACGTCTCCCACGGAAAATCCGGGCCGGGGTCGGTGCGCCGCTCCGGATCGAGCCGGGCGTGACTGACCACGTGAACGAGGTTCGGATATTTCGCCCAGGCATATCTGACAATTTTTGCTGCGGCTTCGATCTGTTCAATAGAAAACAGATCTTCGCCATTTTGCCGGTTGACGATTTCAATACCGAGCGATGTGCGGTTGAGGCTATTCGCCCCTGCGCAAATTTCAGGATGAGCACAGGATTTGCGCACGTGCCATGCAGCGAGGCGTTCTGGGCAGGTCGCCCAGACATGGCGTCCATGCGCTTCTTCGTCCTTACCCGGAACAACCCAGTGGAAACTGGCGCGCCCTTCCTCCATGACCGAGACTGCGCCATTGCTGGTGGCGCCGGCGGTCGCATGAATGACGATCACTTGCACTGCAGCGCGCGGATCGGCGCCGCGCAATGAGGCGCATCCCGGCGCCGCCGCCCATGCGCGGGCGTGAATTTCCTCCTTCAAGGCGATCGGCGCCGGGCGGTGATCGGCAGGGAGGTCGAATTGGAAACTTCTCGGATCGGCCATAAGGGCCTCCTTCGTCGGTGAGGGGTGTGGATTGGGTTTTGCGTCTGCGCCGCGCTGTCGTAGGTAAGCAGCCATGTTGATCATGGCTCTCGATACGGCGTTGCAGCGCTGCTCAGTCGCTATTCTAAGGGGTGACGAAGTGTTGGCGGATGAATCCGCTGACATGGAGCGCGGTCATGCCGAGCATCTCGCCCCGATGGCGGCGGTGGCGCTCGCCAAGGCTGGGGTGTCGATCTGCGATCTCGACCGGGTCGGCGTGGTGGTCGGCCCGGGCGGTTTCACCGGAGTTCGCGTGGCGCTCGCCTTTGCGCGCGGACTCGGGGTCGGAACCGGCCTGCCAATTGTGGGAATCACCAGCCTCGCCAGCCTAGCCGCTGGAGCTAGGGCGGCTGGGCTAATCGCGCCGGTGATCGACGCGCGTCGCGGGCAAGTCTACGCAGGTTTGCACAGGGCGAGCGGCGAAGTTCTTGTGGGGCCATTCGTTGCGGCTCCGAAAGAAGCGTTGAATAAATTGATGGTTGGGGCCGAAGGTTCGCCGGTGTCGCTGATCGGGACGGGAGCGGCGCTGCTGGCGGGCGCGCCTTCGGGGTGGACTGTCGCAGACGCTCTGGTCGAGATCGACGCCAAGGTTGTTGCGCGCATCGCCGCTGCGGCGCCTTCGCCGGACGGCCCGCCGGCTCCGCTTTATCTGCGGGCTCCGGACGCCAAGCCGGGCAAGCCGGGGCCTTTCGACAGCGTGCCATTATCGTGAGAGATGCAGGCGACCACTGGCGGATCTGGCAAGCGAGCCAAGCCGACGCCGAGACTCTCGTACGGTTGGAAGCCCTCGCCTTTGGCGAGAAAAGCTGGGGCGCGGACAGCGTGCGGGCGAGTTTTGTCGCGTCGCGCGTGACAATCTTGCTGGGCGGCGCGGATGAAAATTCACCCACCGGATTCGCGCTTTGGCGCGACCTTGGCGAGGAGGCGGAAATTCTGACACTTGGAACGGCGAACACAGCCCGGCGGCGCGGGCTCGGCGCTGCTTTGCTGGAGGCGATGATCGACGCCGCCCGGGCGGGCGGCGCCCACCGTATTTTTCTGGAAGTCAGCGCTCGCAACGAGGCTGGATTGGCGCTCTATCAACGGGCCGGATTTCGCGATGTGGGAACACGCAAAAGTTATTACGCCGATGGCGCCGACGCCCGGGTGATGGCGCTAAGCTTGTAGCGTCGGCGACGATTTCGCTTTCGAGTTGCATGGCGGCGCGTGTCCGTCAATAAAGGTCGGCGCAACTCGGAATAGCTGGATATGACCATGGATAGACTCGAACAAATCTGTGTTGAAAAAGGCATGCGAATGACGGAGCAGCGCCGCGTGATCGCGCGCGTTCTGTCTGGCGCTGAGGATCACCCGGATGTGGAAGAAATCCATCGCCGCGCCACGGAAATTGACGCCAATATTTCCATCGCCACGGTTTACCGGACCATGCGCCTGTTTGAAGAAGCGGGCGTCGTTGAGCGCCACGACTTTCAGGATGGCCGCGCGCGCTACGAAGAGGCGACGGAAGCCCATCACGACCATCTCATCGATCTGCGTTCAGGCGAGGTTATCGAGTTCGTCAATGAAGAGATCGAGGCGCTGCAAAAGCGCATCGCCGAGAAATATGGCTACAAGCTCGTTGATCACCGGCTCGAACTTTACGGCGTGCCGCTGGATAAGAAGAATTAATCGAATTTCTGGCGGTTTCTGCCAAATCGCATAAGAGAATCTTGACAATTTTGAGGTAAACTGTCCAGTGTACTCAAGCGAATGCTGACCCAAGGCTGACACGCCGCCTCTTAGAAGACTCAAAAAACGGCGTACGGCTTATTTGACTTTCCTGGAGGAAACCATGGCGTCGTTACGTGATCTCTATCCCATCCCCGACATCGATCCGGTCTGGACCGTGCCGCAAGGTTTTGAAGCGTCGTTCGATTGGGAATATGACGACGGCCGCAAGCAGATGATGCACCTCTACCAGAAGGGCAAGGACATGCAGTGGGATGCGCTCAACCGCATCGACTGGTCGCTTGAGCTCGACGACGAAAACCCGATGCAGATCCCTGACGAGATGGGCGGTCTCGCGCATACGCCGATCTGGGCAAAAATGAATCGCAAAGAACAGGCGGAGCTGCGCCGCCACATGCAGGCCTGGACAACATCGCAATTTATGCAGGGCGAACAGGCGGCGCTGATCTGTGCGGCGAAAATCGTTCAGCAGGTTCCCGATCTCGACGCCAAGTTTTACGCGTCAACGCAAGTGATGGACGAGGCCCGCCACGTGGAGGCGTATAAAAAACTGCTCCACAATTTCGGCGTCGCTTATCCCATGACGCATCCCTTGCAGGTGCTGGTCGATCAGGCCCTGCGCGACTCGCGATGGGACATGACCTATCTTGCGATGCAGGTTGTCATCGAAGGGCTGGCGCTGGCCGCGTTCAATAACATCCGGGAAATCTCGCAAAACCCGCTGGCGCAACAGGTCAACGCCTATGTGATGGAAGATGAATCCCGTCACGTCGCCTTTGGCCGCCTGACGCTGAAAGAATACTATCCGCAGCTGACGCAAGCCGAACGCGATGAACGCGAAGAATTTCTGGTCGAGGCGTGTTATCACATGCGTGACCGGTTTGAGGCGCGTGAACTCTACCAATCGCTTGGTCTGCCGGTCGATGAAATCGTCGAGGCGCAGAACCAGTCCGGCTATCAGAAGATGTTCCGCACCATGCTGTTCCAGCGCATCGTGCCAATTGTTCGCGATATTGGATTGTGGTCAACCAAAATTCAGGACGCCTATTCTGATATGGGCGTGCTTGGTTTTGCTGATGTCGATTACAGCGAACTGTCGAAGAACGATGAAGCGCGCGCCGAAGAATTCGACGAGATGAATAAGCGCAACCGTCAGAAATATGTGGAAGACGTCGCCGCGCTTGGCGCGTCGGGCGTCGCGGCGGCCGAATAATTCACCTCAAGGTTTATGAATTAAACGCCTGAGAAATTGCGGCGCGCGCGCGGTTTAGCCGGCGCGGCGTAATTTTCCGACCGGTCATGATCGATGCGTTCGGCCAGGGCGTCCGCTGATTGGCCGATCTCGCGGATGGCGATCGCATAATCTGCGCGGATCGCCTGAAGCTGCTCATTGTCCACGCTCTCGCCGGAATCTTTGATTTTGTCAGCGGCGCTCACATAGATCTGGCGATTTTCGCGTAGCGCCTGAATGGCGGCTTCGAGCATGGCGACGTCATTATTTGTCACGCGCGGGGCCGCAAGGGCGTAATCAGCGGCGCGCAGCAACCGGTCGGCGGCGCTCAGATTGGCGTGCGCATCGGCGGCCAGGCGTGAAAATCGATCGCCAAGCGGCTGAAGGTCGCTCACATATTGGGCGACAGCGTCGCTGCGGCTGATGCGATCTTCCGGCGCTGCGCCGGTGATCCTGGACACCAGCGATACTGATTCCGGCTTTGGCCAAGGCGCCGCCTCTACAGCCGAAGCCGCATCCGCGAGGATGTCGCGTTCGGCGACAGCGCTATGTTTTGCGGTTGATTGCGATGTTAGCGGGTTTACGGCGCAGCCGCCGCATACAAACATCATCGCTGCGGCGAACGCGCCAACAGCCTTCACACCCTGTTTTACCAAACCCCGACTCCACAGAAAGACTTGTTACCCATGTCTCTCCCCACTAAACGCTAACCGATTGAATCAGCATTGTCAGCATGGAAATGACCGAACTAAGCACTTTATATCCGCCTTTAGAGCCCTTTGACGCCGGAATGCTCCGGGTCAGCGATGTTCACGAGATTTACTATGAAGTCTCCGGTGCGCCGGACGGCAAGCCTGTCGTCGTTTGTCATGGCGGCCCCGGCGGCGGCTCGACGCCGTCCATGCGCCGTTATTTCGATCCCGAGCGCTATCGCATCATCCTTTTCGATCAGCGCGGCTGCGGCAAGTCGAAGCCCCATGCGGAACTGACCGACAACACCACTTGGGCGCTGGTTGATGATATGGAGCGATTGCGGCGGCATTTAGGCATTGAGCGCTGGCAGGTGTTTGGCGGCTCCTGGGGTTCGACGCTAGCGCTGGCCTATGCCGAGGCTCACCCGGACGCGGTGACGGAGCTGGTCTTGCGAGGGATTTTCACGCTCCGGCGCAAAGAATTGCTGTGGTTTTATCAAGAAGGGGCGAGCTGGCTGTTCCCTGATCTGTGGGAAGGCTATCTGGCGCCAATCCCTGCAGCGGAGCGCGGTGACATGATCGCCGCTTATTACAAGCGCCTCACAGGCGAGGATCGCGAAGAGCAGCTGCGCGCAGCCAAGGCGTGGAGCCTGTGGGAGGGCGGCACGGTCAGCCTGCTGCCCTCGGAAGAGCGGATGCAGAGTTTTTCATCGGATCTGTTCGCGCTCGCCTTCGCCCGGATCGAATGCCACTATTTTACGCATGGCGGATTTTTTGAGCGCGACGATCAGCTGATCGCCAACGTGGACCGTGTACGGAATATTCCGGCGGTGATCGTGCAAGGCCGCTATGATGTCTGCACGCCGGTGAAAACCGCATGGGATTTGCATCAAGCTTGGCCCGAAGCCGACTTCCGGCTGATCGCCGACGCCGGCCACGCCGCCAGTGAGCCGGGCATCATCAGCGAATTAGTGAAAGCGACGGATCGATTCGCCGGGGGCTAATCTTGGCAGTAAGCGGCGGCGACGATGCGCTTTTGCTTTGGCTCCTGCACAATCAACGCGCAGCCTTCGCCTGCGGCGGGGGCGGGGGCGGAAAGTTCGGCGCCAGTGCGGCGCACCAAACCGAGCGGCCGCATATCCGTCACCACATTCACCTCATCAAAGACTTTGCCAGCGTTTTCGCCGCCGGTGATGCGGGTTGTTACCGTGTGCTTGAAGGTGATGAGATAGGCGTTGCCGCCATTTGCGTTAGCGCCCAGTGAAAAATTATACTCACCTTCATCATAAGATACCGTTAGCGAGGCGGCGCTTCGTTTCGATTCATTAATCAGCACTCTGATTTTTTCACGATGGCCGCCGACCGTTTGCAAGACGCCATTGACCACGATCTGCGGCGTGTAAATGGAGCTGCGGTGGCGGATATTGAGGTTGTAGAGCTTTTGCCGTTTGGTGAAGCTGGCTTGAGAATAAGGGTCTTTCCACCGGCCATGCTCTGAATCCGTCATGTTCCAGTAATCGATGTGCCAGGCGAGGGCGACAACGTCGTCCCTAGCGGCGATTTCTGGAAACAGGGCTGCTGCAGGCGGGCACATATTGCAGGCTTGAGACAAAAACAGCTCAACCAGGGCGGGATGCGCCTTTGCTGGCTCCGTTGCGGGGGATTGAGCGCACGCCAGCCCGGGCAGCGCGACAGAGACAGCAGCAGCGGCGCTCGTCAGCCGCGAATACAAAAGGCAGTTCTTCATCTCACCCTCAAGAAAGCGATACGCGCTCTCTCCCTTGCCTTAATCTGCCGCGCAATGGCGGCGCGATCAAACCAAACTTTCTCACGAGGGCGCGAGCGGCGTGATTGCATCCTCTGTCCGCGCCGCCTAAATACCGCTCTTCGCGAGGTTGAATGAGCATAATGACCGATATTCGGCCAAAACAGGGCAAATCCGTCTTCATCCGCACCTATGGGTGCCAGATGAATGTCTATGATTCTGAGCGTATGGCCGGATTGTTGAAGCCGCTTGGCTACTCGCTCGCCGACGCGCCAGACGCTGCGGATCTGGTCATCCTCAACACCTGCCACATTCGTGAAAAAGCAGCGGAAAAGGTATATTCCGACCTTGGCCGGCTGAAAAAGCTGAAATTCGCCCGCGAAGGCGCGGGCGCTGAAATGAAGATCGCTGTCGCCGGCTGTGTTGCGCAGGCCGAAGGCGAGGAGATCACACGCCGGGCGCCCGTCGTCGATATGGTGGTCGGCCCGCAAGCCTATCACCGCCTACCGGAACTTATCGCTCGCGCGGCGCGCGGCAAGGGCGATGTTCTGGATACGGACTTTGCGGTAGAAGAAAAGTTTGACCGCCTTGCGGAACGGCAGGCTGAAGGGCCGACAGCGTTCCTGACCATTCAGGAAGGCTGCGACAAATTCTGCACGTTTTGTGTCGTGCCCTATACGCGTGGGCAAGAGGTTTCGCGCAATGTAGACGCCATCGTCGCAGAAGCGCGATCGCTCGCTTCGCAAGGGGTGCGCGAAATCACGCTGCTTGGGCAAAATGTGAATGCTTGGCGTTCCGCGCCGCCGGCAGGCGTTTCCGAAGAGGCGTGGGGGCTGGGCGAGCTCTGCCGGCACTTGGCGCGTATTGACGGTTTGGAACGCATTCGGTTCACCACATCGCATCCGCGCGACATGGATGACGGATTGATCGCTGCTTTCGCCGAAGAAGAAAAATTGATGCCGTATTTGCACCTGCCGGTGCAGGCCGGTTCGGACAAGATCTTAAAGGCGATGAATCGCGGCCATACCGCCGAGCACTACTTGCGGTTGATCGAGCGCATTCGCGCCGCGCGGCCCGATTTGGCGATTTCTGGCGACTTTATCGTTGGTTTCCCCAGCGAAACGAATGAAGATTTTGAAGAGACATTGGCCCTCGTAGAGGCGATAGGATATGCGTCGGCATATTCCTTCAAATACTCTCGCCGCCCAGGCACGCCGGGCGCCGCCATGCCAAAACAAGTCGCCGAAGACGAAAAGGATGACCGGCTGGCGCGTCTCCAAGCGCTGCTCGAGCGTCAGCGGCAAGCGTTTAATTCCGCCCGGATTGGCGAGATTCTGCCGGTTCTGTTTGAAAAAACGGGCCGGATGGACGGTCAAATCATCGGCCGCTCGCCATATTTGCAAAGCGTTCACGTCTCCGCCCCACAATCGATGCTGGGTCAGATCGCAAAGGTGAAGATTGAGGGCGTGACCCCGAATGCGCTTGCGGGCGCGCTGTTAACCCGAGATGAGGCCGCTGCTTGAGCGAAAACAAACCCACCAATGAGATCGATCATATCGACTTTGACGACAATCGTCTGGTCGCCTCGCTCTCCGGCGAACATGACGCCCACCTTTCCATTCTCGAAGAAGCTCTCGACGTCAGGATTAATCCGCGTGGAAACCGTTTTGCGGTGACCGGCGCTGAAAGCGCGCGCGCACGCGCCATTGGGGCGTTGACATCACTTTACGCGAAACTTGCGCGCGGCGAGACGCTTGGCGTTGGTGATGTTCGCGCCGCCGCGAAGCTTTCTGAAACGCCGGCCGAAGTGCAAACTCTTAGTCCTGGCATCAAGACGCCGAAACGGCTGATCAGCGCCAGAACCCCTAACCAGGCGGCTTACCTGCGCGCGCTGGCCAGCAACGATCTAACCTTTGGCGTTGGTCCGGCAGGCACCGGCAAGACCTATCTCGCGGTGGCGCATGCGGTCAGCTTGCTGCTGTCGGGTCAGGTGGAGCGGATTATTTTGTCACGCCCGGCGCTGGAAGCGGGCGAACGCATCGGCTTTTTACCGGGCGACATGAAAGAGAAGGTCGATCCGTTTCTGCGGCCGCTCTATGATGCGCTGCATGATATGATGCATGCGGACTATGTGGAGCGGCGCATTGCGGCGGGCGATATCGAAATCGCGCCCATCGCCTTTATGCGCGGCCGGACGCTGGCGCGCGCTGCGGTTATTCTGGACGAGGCGCAGAACGCCACGCCGGCGCAAATGAAAATGTTTCTCACCCGGCTTGGCGAGGGCGCGCATATGGCGGTTACCGGCGACCCCACCCAGACCGATCTGCCGGCGGGCGACGTTTCGGGCTTGGCTGATGCGCTTGGCGTGCTTGCCGGGGTCAAAGGCATCGCCGAAGTCCGGTTCGAGGCCTCGGACGTGGTTCGTCATCCGATGGTCGCGCGGATCATCGAAGCTTACGAAAAGCGCAGCGCCCGCAAATGATCGAAGCCGTGATCGAGGATGGGGGCTGGAATACAGCCTTGCCTGATATTGAGGCGTTGGCGGCCGCCTGTCAGAAAGCCGCCGCTGCCGGCGAGGCGGGGCTTGAGCGGGAAATCGCGCTGCTGCTTTGCGACGATGAAACCATCCGTGATCTCAATCAGCGCTTTAGGGGACGGGACAAGCCGACCAACGTCTTGTCGTTCCCTTCGGGCGAGATCGACGGCTTCCTTGGCGACATCGCGCTTGCCCGTGAGACCTGTTTGCGCGAAGCGGCCGAAAAGGGGCTGGCATTGCGCGACCATGCGGCCCATCTCATTATCCATGGCATGCTGCATCTGATCGGGTATGATCACGAGACCGATGATGACGCCGCCGTCATGGAGCGGCGCGAAACGGAAATTCTTCGCTCGATGGGCATAGCGGATCCATATGACCCAGAAGGCGAAGATTGAATGGCTGAGAATGAACGAGTTTGAACGATGAACGGCGAAGAAAGCGGAGACGATAGCGGTTTTGGCGACAGTATCATGGCGCGGCTGCGCACCATGATTGGCAAACCTGGGCGAGCGGAAGACATCGCCGCCGCTCTTGAAAATGGAGGCGGTCAGGCGACGCGCACGCTGGATAAAGCGCGGCGCGAAATGATCGAACGGGTGGTCGCCTTCGACGAGAAAAAAGTTGTCGATGTCATGGCGCCGCGCGCCGATATCTCCGCTGTCGATATCGATACGCCGCTGCAGGAGCTAATACGCTTATTTTCTGAAGCCGGGCATTCGCGTATGCCGGTCTATCGGGGCGATCTCGACGACCCGGTCGGCATGGTTCACATCAAAGACGTCATTGGACTGATCGCCGACGACGCCAAACCCTTACCGGCCTCCGGTCCGATTCTAAAAGCGTTGCATCGCGATATTCTTTACGTGCCGCCTTCCATGCGCGTAACGGATCTGTTGTTGCGGATGCAGGTGTCGCGCATTCACATGGCGCTGGTCATCGATGAATATGGCGGGACGGACGGGCTCGTGACGATTGAGGATTTGATCGAAGAAATCGTCGGTGAAATCAATGACGAGCATGACGATGAGGAAACCTCGGTGATCGCGCCTATTGCCGGCGGCGGCTGGGAGGTGGATGCGCGCGTTGAGCTTGCCGACTTTGCTGAAGAGACCGGTTTGCAGCTCGATTCCGACGATGATGAAATCGATACGGTGGGAGGTTTTGCTGTTTCGCTGGCGGGCCGGGTTCCGCAGCGGGGCGAAGTGTTGGTTGCGCCAAACGGCTTTGATTTTGAAGTGACCGAAGGCGACGCCCGCAAGGTTCGTAAACTGCGTATTCGGCCATCCGCGGCGCGCCCGGTTGGCAAGGCGGCGGAGTAAGCCCGGCATGGGATTTTTCGCGCCTGCGCTCGCAACGCTGGCAAGTTTTTTGAACAGGTCGGCTGATTGGATTACATCGGCGGTTGGCTGGCGGCGCTGGCTGACATCTTGTCTGGCGGGCTTCGCCGCAGCACTGGCAATGGCGCCCATTTACGCGCTACCGCTCCTGGCGGTGGGGTTGACGACATTGGTGTTGCTGATCGATGGCGCAAAGGCCCACGCAAAACCCCTGCGCAGCGCGTTTGCCGCCGGCTGGTTTTTCGGTTTCGGATATTTTCTCGCTGGCATTTACTGGATGGCGTTTTCGTTTTTTGTGCAGGCCGACCAGTTCGCCTGGATGGCGCCCTTTGCCGTGATGGGGATGCCGGCGTTTCTAGGGCTATTCATCGGTGCGGCGGCGGCGATCTGTGCGATGTTTCGCGGCGCAGGCTGGACGCGAATCTTCGTTTTTGCAGCTGTTTTTGCGATCATCGAATATGTGCGCGGTCATATTCTGACCGGCTTGCCGTGGAATTTGACCGGGCAAGCGCTGGCGGGCAGCGCAATCGGCGCGCAAACCGCCGCCTGGTATGGGGCGTACGGATTAAGTTTGGCGGTCATTTTCCTAAGCGCGGCGCCGGCGGCAGGATTGTCTCGCGGCTGCAAGACGCACTCGCTCGCCGGCATCGCCGTGTTGGCTGGCGGTGCGTTGGCTTTGATCTCTCTTGGCGCTCTCCGCTTGTCGCTACCCGAACCGTTATCGGATGCGCGCAACATGGTGCGCATTGTCCAGCCCAACATTCCTCAGAAAGAGAAAATCCAGTGGGAGCTGTGGGCGAAAAACTTTGAACGCCAGATGCAGCACTCGCGAGGCGCCGTGCCTCCTGGCGTGCAGCTCTTTGTGATCTGGCCGGAAAACGGCGCGCCTTTGCTGGAGGAAGCCCATAGCGCTCTTGAAGAACTCCATCGCGACTTACCGGAAAACTCTGTGTTGATCGCCGGCACGGTGCGGCGGGAGCGCGATGAAGCTGGCGCGGAGCGCTGGTACAACTCAATCGCGATCGTTGAAGACAGGCCGATTGGGCGTAGAGTCACCGCTCATTACGACAAACATCATCTGGTGCCGTTTGGCGAATATTTGCCGTTTTACATGCTGCTTGAAAAAATCGGGCTGGCGCAGCTGACGCCTTACGGTGATGACGGATTTTCGTTCGGTGCAGGGCCTGCCGTGCTTCGGGCGGGGGGGTCATCCTTCGCGCCGATGATTTGTTACGAGGCGATTTTCCCGAATGCGTCCTATCCAAAAGGCGATCGGCCCGATTGGCTGGTCACGGTCACGAATGACGCGTGGTATGGCGACACGTCCGGGCCCCGGCAGCATCTCGATATGGCGCGGCTGCGCGCTGTTGAGGCCGGATTGCCGATGGCGCGCTCGGCCAATACCGGCGTTTCAGCGCTGATCGATGGCAAGGGGCGGATACTGGCGAGAATTCCGCTCTATCAAGCCGGAAAAATTGATGCGCCGCTGCCGCCAGCCCTGCCGCGGACGCTCTATAGCCGCGTCGGCGACTGGCTTTTCTGGCTCATGGCGCTTGCATGTCTTTGGCCGGTTCTGAGGTCTATGGGGCCACTTCTGGTTGCGCGAAGGCCGGGATAACCCGCAACCTTTGCGCGCCGCGCGTCACTCGACTATAATTCATACAGTAGAGCAGCGGGACAGAACGTCCGCTGGTAGACGCATGGGGGTGCGCCATGGCGAGACCGCAGAAAGCGGTGAAAAGGCTAGAGGCTGTGGCGGAAAAACGCGATGGTCCTCATCCTATTGATGTTCATGTTGGATCCCGGATCAAGTTGCGCCGGATGATCCTTGGTCTCAGTCAGGAATCGCTGGGCAAGGCGCTGGGCCTTACCTTTCAGCAGATCCAGAAATACGAGAAAGGCGTCAACCGGATTGGCGCCAGCCGTATTTTCGAGATGTCACAACTGCTCGAGGTGCCGGTGCAGTTTTTCTACGACGACCTTGGCGACAGCGGCTGGGGCGGCGCTTCGGGCTTTGCGGAATCGGGTGAGCGCGACGATGTTCTGGATCTGGTCAACTCCGCGGAAGGCGTGCAGCTTTGCCGTTATTTTGCGGCGATCAAGGATTCAGAGGTCAAGAAACGGGTGCTTGATCTGGTTAAATCCATCGCTGAGAACGAAAGCCCCTGAGGGGAATTTTCGCGGTTTCAAGTCCGAAAACGGCACAGAGATTTCGATTGGACAGCGGGGGACGGTTTCGCTATAGCCCCTGCATATAAAGTTATCCTTATATGTGGGGTTCACCATTTCCATGTCGCGCCAATCATTTCTTTTCACGAGCGAAAGCGTCTCCGAAGGCCACCCAGACAAGGTCTGCGACCGCATCTCCGATGAGATCGTTGATCTGATGTATCGCGAGGCGGCGGCCTCGGGAATGAACGCGTGGGATGTTCGCGCCGCTTGCGAGACGCTGACCACCACCAACAAGGTGGTGATCGCCGGCGAAGTTCGCGCGCCTGCCGCGCTGATGGATGGCAATGGCGGCGTTAAGCCCGAGGCCTTCGTCGAAGTCGCGCGCGCTGCGATCAAGGATATCGGTTACGAACAGGATGGTTTCCATTGGCAGACCGCTGATATCGACGTGTTGCTGCATGGTCAGTCTGCGGACATTGCCCAGGGCGTCGATAAGGCGTCGGACGCCAACGCCGAAGGGGCGGGCGATCAGGGCATCATGTTCGGTTATGCTTGCCGCGAAACGCCGTTGCTGATGCCGGCGCCGATCTATTACAGCCATAAAATTCTTGCAGACCTCGCCGCCGCCCGCCATGCAGGTTCAGGTGACGCCGGACGGCTTGGTCCCGATGCGAAGAGCCAGGTGACGGTGCGCTATCGCAATGGTGAAGCGGTCGAAATCACCTCTATAGTCTTGTCGACACAGCATCTCGACGCATCGTGGAATTCCGCGAAAGTGCGCGAAGTGGTCGAGCCCTACATTCGCAAATCGATTGCCGAACTTCCGATCGCGACGAATTGTCAGTGGCATGTGAACCCGACCGGAAAGTTTGTCATTGGCGGGCCGGATGGCGACGCAGGCCTGACGGGCCGCAAAATCATCGTCGATACTTATGGCGGGGCGGCCCCACATGGCGGCGGCGCGTTTTCGGGCAAGGACACGACCAAGGTCGACCGTTCCGCGGCCTATGCGGCGCGTTATCTGGCGAAGAACGTGGTCGCGGCGGGCCTTTCCGACCGCTGCACCATTCAGCTTTCCTACGCGATCGGCGTTGCCCAACCGCTGTCTATCTATGTCGATCTGCATGGCACAGGAACCGTCGATGAAGACGCCCTCGAACGCGCATTGGGCGAAGTGATGGACCTGTCGCCGTCCGGCATTCGCCGGGCGCTTGATCTGAACAAGCCGATCTATGCACGCACCGCCGCCTATGGGCATTTCGGCCGCGAGCCTGACGCCGAGGGCGGGTTCTCCTGGGAGAAGACAGACCTCGTCGATGCGCTGAAGAAAGCTGTTTAGCCGCTCAGCTGTTTGACAAGCGTCTTCGGCGCGACCGCGCGATAGCTCTGATCGATCCAGCCTTTGAACATGCCGAGGTCGACTGGGTCTTTCGGCCCCAGCCGCATGCTGACCCAGCCTGACCGGCCAAGTCCGTATCCGGCAGGTTCCATATAGGGCAGGGTCAACACCATCTCGTTCGAGATCGGCAGCTTGACCGTCATGCCGAGTTTGCCCTCGTGCAACTCATCGCCGCTCAAAAACACAAACGCTTTCTTGCGCACCTTGATGGCGACATGGTCCCAGGGATGATCTTCATGGGATTCCGGGAATGTCAGCGCGTAGGTTCTGAGCTTTTCCTGCAGCGTGAAGAGCTTTTTGGACATCAGCCGGCCATCTCATAATTGCAGGCGCAGCCTACACTCCGTTTCTGGTAAGAAAAAGAACCGTGTCTTATCTCCGATTGCCGATTTCTTTTGCCGTGCATCGTCTATGATCGAAGGCAAAATTTGGAGAAGCGCTATGGCCCGCCTGATTCTCGCCTTGGCCGGCATTTTATTGTTTTCGCTGCAAGCGGCGAGGGCGGAGGGGCCCTCCGGTCTGCTTGCGCAATTCGAAGGGCATTGGATGTCGGAGGGGCCGGCGTTCGGCGGCGCGGCGAAAAGCGAAATGATCTGGACGCCAGCGCTCAATGGAAAATTCTTCCGCCTCGAGTATCGCGTGGCGGTGACTCGCGATGATGGCGCTGCGTTCACTTTCGAAGGGATCGCCCATTACCGGCTCGCAAATGATGAACCGCTCACCGCTTATTGGGCCGACAATTCCGGCGATCTGCATCCGATCCGCGCTGAGCGTGAAGGCGATGCGCTGGTCGCTCATTGGGGAGTCGAGGGCGCTAAGCAGGGGCGCACCCGCTATGAGCTTCTGCCGGCGGGCGAGATCGAAGTGACCGACTGGATCAAAACCGCCGATGGCTGGCGCCAGTTCAATCAGAACCAATTCGCAAAACAGGCGCCGGAATAACCTTCTTTCAAGGGTTGAGGCGGCGCGGGCGGAGCGTTAAGCACCGCCGTGATGGCTGAAGAAAAATACATCCCCCGGCTTTACGGCCGTCAAATTGGCCAGCGCCTGAAGTCGCGTCAGGCGCGCCTCATGGAAACGCTGCTGCCGCGTGTCGCCGTCCCGATGGACGGGAAGATTGATCTGAAAGCACTTTTTCCGCAGGCGGATGAAATCTGGCTAGAGGTCGGGTTTGGCGGCGGCGAGCATCTTGCCTGGCAGGCAAAACAAAATCCCAATGGCGGCTTGATTGGCGCCGAACCGTTTATCAATGGCGTTGCGAAATTACTGGTGCAGATTGAAGATGAGCAGCTTGAGAATATTCGAGTGCATCATGGCGATGTGCGCCCGCTATTGGAAAGTCTGCCCGATGGCGCGCTGTCGAAATTATTCGTCCTGCATCCAGATCCTTGGCCGAAAAAGCGCCACCATAAGCGCCGAATGATTTCGCCGTGGTTTTTTGCCGAGGCGGCACGCGTTTTGCGCGAGGGCGGTGAGTTGCGGGTGGCGTCGGATATTCGCGACTATATTCGCTGGACATTGATGCATGCGCAAAATGCGTCGGCGTTTGAATGGACGGCGGAGTGCGCCGCCGACTGGCGCACACGGCCTGGAGACTGGCCCCAAACGCGCTACGAAGCGAAATCACTGCGCGAAGGCCGCAGGCCAGCCTATCTCGTATTCCGGCGTAAATAACACACGTCTTACGGTATTTTGACTTGCGCAGACGCGCGCCCCGACGGCAAATGCCCGCCATGTTGCATTGGAACCGAATTGTCTTGTCTGTTGCGTTGCTGGCGATAGGCGGCTGCGCAAAAGTGACTCTCGCCTGGACCGATTTGAAACCTGACGGCGATGCGGCGACGCCCGCAGTTCTCGGCGCTTTTGACGGGCGCGTGAGTGTTGCGACTCTCCAGGATTGGAATGCGAGAGCTCCGGCGATCCGTGAAGCGTTGCAGGAAGAAATCTTCGGGTATCTACCTGACGCCGCACATACTCGGATTCTCAGTCACAAAACGCTGAATGAAAACGCCTTTGGCGGCAAGGGCGTGCTTGAAGAATACAAGCTGGCGGTGACCGCGACTTTTAACGGCGTGTCCGTTGAAACCACCGGCGCGCTAGGCGAAGAGGGCGGCCGTTCGGAAATCATCATGGATGTCGTTCTGCCCAAAGGCGCGACAGGACCGTCGCCGGTGATTTTGATGGAGACGTTTTGTCCGCGCTGGGACACATTGCCTGATCCGGCGGTTGCTGGCGCGCCGGCGGATATGGACAAGCGCGGCGGTATAGAAACCTATATATTCGGGCGATTCATTTGCACGCCGCCGGTCGAGACGATTCTCGATGCAGGCTACGCGATCGCCACAATTTTTCCGAGTGAGTTCGTTCCCGATAGTCGTGAGCGCGGGCTGGCGGAGCTGGCGCGCTTATCTCCGGGCCACGGCGATGATGAAACCCGCTGGGGCGCCGTGGCGGCCTGGGCCTGGGCGTACTCGCGCATGATCGACGTGCTCGAAGAGGACGCGCAGATCGATCAGGACGCCATCATCACCTGGGGCCATTCGCGATACGGAAAATCTGCGCTTCTGGCGGCTGCGTTTGACGAACGGATTGACGGCGTTATCGCGCATCAATCGGGCACGGGCGGAGCGTCGCTGAACCGCCGGAAAAAAGGCGAAAGCGTTAAGGCGATTACGAACACCTATCCGCACTGGTTTTCTCGGCGTTACGCTGGTTATGGCGAGCATGAAGGCGACATGGAAATCGACCAGCACCATTTGCTGGCCCTGATCGCCCCGCGCCCAATTTTGCTCGGCAATGCGCGCCGCGATGTCTGGTCTGATCCCAATGGCGCATTTCGTGCGGCGATTGGCGCTGACCCGGCTTACCAATTGGCGGGTTCGCAAGGACTTGAGCAGGATCGGTTGGATGTGTGGAAACCGGACGCCGATATCGCTTTCTGGATTCGCGCCGGCACCCATGGCGTCGTCAAGGAAGACTGGCCGGCGTTTTTAGAATTTCTGGACGCACATTTCAGCGCTCAGCAGTAACGGATAGTATCCGTAATTGAGCCGCGCCGTATTGTCTAAGCGTATCGCCGCCCGCCGCCGAACATCGCGCCGAGCAGGCCGAACAGGAACGATCCAAGCCCCCAAAGCACCGCAAAACCGCCGCCGGCGTAAATCAGCCCGTCCGTCGTGGTTGGGATGGCTGGCTTGTATTGTTCGTAGACGGAGAGCGTAATGTCTTCGATCTGCGTTTTGGCGAGCACTAATGGACGAACCATATCGCTGGCGGCTTCGAGTTCCGCCATATGCGCAGTCAAAATCTCATAGCGCTCCACCGATGATACATAGGTCGTGCACAGAGCATCGAGCAGGCCTGTGGCGGTTCGGCATTCATCAACCGCGCGCTGGCGGCTGTAGCCGTATTGGGCGATGTTGGAGTCGAACTCGTCGACGACGATCTGTAAAGCGGTGATTTGTCCTTGCAAATTCTGCATATATTGAAGGGTGAAGCCCGGCCCCTGACTGCCGATGACGGCGCCAGCAATACCCAATAAGAAAGCCAGTAATCGTCCCACAGCGGTCCCCTCCGACAGCGAATTCCCCAAGCATCAATCTTGACCGATCGGCGCGGTAAAATCCAGAGCGGCGAAGCCGTTGGAATTGCGGCGGTTTTAGCGCGAGCGCTTGCGCCGTGCGGCGGTCCAGCACGCTGCGAGTCCGCCCAGAAACATCGGCAGGGCGGCGGGGATCGGGGTTGCGAGCATAGGCGGCTCTCCGCCCGGCGGCGGTGGCGTGGCTGCGGCGAGAAAGCCGGGAATGATGGCGCCGGGATAGCCATTGCCGCCTGGGGCGGCGCCGCCCAGCGCTGGGCCTTGGCCGCCGCCGAGCCCCGAAAGGCCGGGCGCCATAGCGAGGCTGAAGGGTTGCTGTGATGCATCGTCTGCTGACGATGCATCTGTCGCGCCTGCGCTGGCGGCGTCACTGGCGAGCGCGCGCAATACAGCTTCGCGCAGCGGGGTCTGTCGCAGTGTTGCATCGCGGCGGGATCCGTCAATCGCCCGGTCTCGGGCGGCGGAAAGGCGTATGGGTTCTGTTTGCTCTGGCAGGAAAACAATCGGCGCATAGAGATGCGGCGCGTCGGCATTTCGGGTTGGGTCGCTGGCGTCTGTTCCAAACAGAGACAGCTCACTGCCGGCGCCGGTTGCGGCGCGCGCTTGCGTTTCGCCCTGCGCTTTGCCTGCGTAAAAGCCGATTGGCGCCCAAATGGCTGTCATCATCAGGAAATAGATGATGATCGCCAATGCGCCGCGTTGTCTGATCTTGCCGCTCATGCGGTTGCGCGCTCCCTCTTGGCGAGAGAACATTCAAGAAACGCGCCTGCTTTTGCAGCTTAGTTCTTGGCGGAGGGGCTCTCCGGTCCGGTCCAGATATCGGCGCCGCGATGAGCGGCTGTTTTTTTCGGCGCCTTCAGCGCCAGCACGCGCGCGTAATTTACAGCGCGCCCGCAATACCAAAGCAGGTTTGCCGTGATAAAACCCGCTATGCCGAATTGCTCAATGAAATAACGGCTTCTTGATGCGTAATAAAAGGGCGGCAAGCGTTTATGCGCCGCCGCCGCTTCTTCGACGCCAGATGATTTTGCCTCGAAATGCGTGACTTCTGCTGAGTCGATGCGCGCTATCTTCCATCCCTTTTCGCGCGCCCTCAAGCCGTAAACGCTGTCCTCGAAATACATAAAGTAACGCTCGTCAAGAAGCCCGGCATCATCGATTGTTTCTTTACGGAGCATTATGCAGGCAAAGCTGATCCAGCGCATGTCGTCGGCGGACTCGCTTTCGTGCAAGGGAACGACATGCCTGCGAAACATCCGGTAGAAAAAATCAAGACCGCTCGCCTCGACAAATTCGCTTAGCGGCGTGCGTTTGCGGAATCGGCTGACGGCGCGTTCCCCATGTCCATCAAGGATCACAGGGCCGGCGAGCCCCAACCGTTCATCGGCGCGCATCGCAGTTAAGAGCGAAGTGAGCGCGCCAGATGCGACGAGCGTGTCGGAGTTGAGCAATAGATAAAACTCTGCGTCGGCGGCCTTAACGCCGAGATTATTGCCGGCGGCGAAGCCGCCATTTTTTGGCGACAAAACAAGACGGATATGATCGGACGCGCCGAGACTGGCGACCCAATCTGTCAGCTTCGCCGCTGAACTGTCTGGCGAAGCATTGTCGACGATCACCAAAATGCCGCCCAAGGCTGCGATTTCCGGCAAAACGCTCTCAGCGCTGGCTATAGCGAGGTCCGGCGTGCCGTAATTGAGGATGATGACGCTGAGGGGCTTTCGGGCCATATGAACCTTTGGCATTGAAAACGCCGGACTTTTCCTGATTTTCGTGCCTGCTTTCCCACGGATGTATAACAAGCCGCCCTTAATGGAAGCCTTCGCAGCGGGGGCGGGGCCGATTTCGCTGAAATTCTCTGGCCCCCGGGGCTGACAAGCGCCCTTCGGCGCCCTATATAGCCCATCAAACGCTGATCGATTTTGATAAGCGGGCCCCCCGGGGCCCGCTTTTTCGTTACAAAAGGCTAGGCCTTGCTGCTTGAAGACCACCTTGTCGCGCTGATAGAACCCGTCGCACAGACCGCCGGGTTTGAGCTTATTCGCGTGAAGATCACTGGCGGACAGACCAAGACCTTACAAGTCATGGCCGAGCGTCCGGACCGGACCATGAGCGCTGGCGATTGCGCCAAGCTGTCGCGCGCTTTGTCGCCGGTCTTGGAAGACGCCAATCCGTTGGACGGCGCCTACACTCTTGAGGTTTCCTCGCCCGGCATTGACCGGCCCCTGGTGCGCCTCAAGGACTTTGAAGACTGGCAGGGCTGGGCGGCGAAGATTGAGCTCAACCGGCTGGTTGAGGGGCGAAAGCGCTTCAAAGGCGTGCTGGCCGGGGTCGATGATGGCAATGTCGCGTTCGATATTGAAGGCGAAGAAGACACCGCGCTGTTTCCACTGGAGTGGATCGCCAGCGCCCAGCTCATCCTTACCGATGAGCTGATCCGTGAAACCATGCGGGCCGACAAGAAAGCCCGATTAGAGCAAGAACCAGAACAAGACGACCAGGAAGAGACAGGAGAAAGCCCGATGGAGACCTCTCAATGAACGCCGTGAGCGCAAACAAGCTGGAGCTGATTCAGATCGCCGATGCTGTCGCGCGTGAAAAATCCATCGACAAGTCACTGGTGATCGAAGCCATGGAAGACGCGCTGGCGCGCGCCGCCCGCACCCGTTACGGCCATGAGACGCTGGTCAAGGCTGAGATCAATCCGAAGACCGGCGAAACGAAACTGTGGCGCCTGCTTGAAGTCGTTGAAGAGGTCGAAAACGACCAAACGCAAATGGCGTTAGCTGACGCGCTCCACCTCAATCCGGAAGCCGAAGTCGGCGCGTTCATGTCCGAACCGCTGCCGCCTATGGATTTCGGCCGTCAGGCGGCGATGGGTGCGAAACAGGTTATCACGCAGAAAGTGCGCGAAGCTGAGCGCGACCGTCAGTATGAAGACTTTAAGGACAGGCTGGGCGAAATCATCAACGGCATCATCAAGCGCGTTGAATATGGCCATGTGATTGTTGATCTCGGCAAAGCTGAAGCGATCATCCGCCGCGACCAGCAATTACCGCGCGAGAATTACCGTAATGGCGACCGTGTTCGCGCCTACATCATGGATGTGCGCCGCGAAACGCGCGGACCGCAGATTTTCCTGTCCCGTTCGCATCCGCAATTCATGGCGAAGCTGTTTGAACAGGAAGTCCCAGAAGTTTATGACGGCGTCATCGAGATTAAAGCCGTCGCCCGCGACCCGGGCAGCCGCGCCAAAATCGGCGTTTTCTCCAATGATCCCGGCATCGATCCGGTCGGCGCCTGCGTCGGCATGCGCGGCTCGCGCGTGCAGGCGGTGGTCAACGAGCTTGGCGGCGAGAAAATCGACATCGTGCCGTGGAACGATAATGACGCGACCTTTGTTGTGAACGCACTTGCCCCGGCCGAAGTCACCAAGGTTGTGCTCGACGAAGACTTAAAGCGCATCGAAGTTGTGGTGCCGGACGAGCAGCTTTCGCTCGCTATCGGCCGCCGCGGTCAAAATGTGCGCCTCGCTTCGCAACTCTCCGGTTTTGAAATAGATATCATGACCGAGGAAGAAGAAAGCGCGAAGCGTCAGGAAGAATTCAAGGTTCGTTCAGAGCTCTTTATGGCCGGCCTCGACGTTGACGACATGATGGCTGGCCTTCTTGTTTCGGAAGGCTTCTCGAAGATTGAGGAAATCGCCTTTGTTGAAACTGAAGAGTTGATGGATATTGACGGTCTCGACGAAGAAACGGCTGAAGAACTTCAGGCGCGCGCCCGTGACTTCATCGAAGCGGAAAACAAAAAGCTTGATGCTCGTCGCGTCGAACTTGGCGTTGCCGACGACATTCTTGAAATGGACGGCCTCGATCTGAAGATGATCGTCACGCTCGGCGAGAATGACGTCAAATCCGTCGAAGATCTCGCCGGCTGTGCAACCGATGATTTGACCGGCTGGACCGAGCGGGTCGATGGCGAACGCAAGCATTATGACGGCATGCTTGAAGCCTACAAAATTACGCCGGAAGACGCGGAGAGCCTGATCATGCGCGCGCGCGTGCAGGCGGGGTGGGTTACGCAGGAAGAGCTCGATGCGATGAACGCGCCGGCTGAAGAGGAGGAAGAAGCTGGAGCCAGCGACTGAATCTGAATCGCAGCGTCGCGGAAAGCGGCGCGAAAGCCCGGAACGGCGATGCGTGGCCACTGGCGCTGCGCTGGCGCCTGATCAGGGCTTGCGTTTTGTGGTGTCGCCGGACGGTGAATTGGCGCCGGACTTCTCGGCGAAATTACCGGGACGCGGCGCTTGGCTGACGCCGTCTCGCACAGCGCTCGACACTGCGCTGAAAAAAGGCGCATTCGCGCGGTCGCTCAAAACCGGCGTGAAGGCGCCGGGCGATTTGGCGGAACGGATTGACGCGGGTCTTGCCAAGGCGGCGCTTTCTGCTCTGGGACTGGCGCGGCGCTCCGGCGATGTCGTGGTCGGCTTTGAAAAAGTCCGCGCTTCGCTGGCGGCGAAGATGTCGGCGGTATTGGTCAACGCCGCCGATGGCGGTGAAGACGGGCGACGCAAACTGGCCGCCTTGGCCGGGGACGCAAAGGTGATTGAGTTGTTCACCGAGGCGGAACTGGCCGCCGCATTAGGCCGCGCTGAACCCACAGTTCACGCGGCCATCAAAACCGGCCCGGCGGCGCAGCGTTTTCTGCGCGAAGCCCGCCGGCTGGAAGGATTTCGGAACGGCTGAAAAGCCGTGAAACAATAGGGGTTCGCTGTGGACCCCGGCCCTTTGGGGCTGTATGTCGAGGGCGGATTTCCACCGGGAGCCGCAAGCCGCGCTTCTGATGGAAGCGCATTTGGAGATTGAATGAGCGACGACGTCGAAACCGAAACCAGCAAACCGCGCCGGCCGCTGACATTGCGCCGCACGGAAACGGGCGCCGTGAAGCAGAGCTTTTCGCACGGCCGCTCGAAGACTGTTGTTGTCGAGACGAAAAAGCGGCGCGTGCTGACGCCAAAGACGGGTGCTGAGAAAAAGGCGGAAGCCAAGGAAGCGCCGGAGAAGAAATCTGCGTCCGCGAAAGCTGTTAAAGACGCCGCCGCCGCGGCGGCCGCCGCCGCAAAAGAGGCTGAAGACAAGAAAAAAGGCGCTGTCCTCAGAACGCTTTCAGACGACGAAAAACAGGCGCGCGCTGAAGCGCTTGCGATTGCCCGGCGCGACCAGCAGGCGCGCGCCAAGCGCGAAGCCGAAGAGCGCGCGGAACGCGAAGCCCGCGAGGCTGAAGAACGCGCAAAGCTCGAAGAAGAGCGTGCGCGCCAGACTGCTGATGAGGCGAAGCGCGCCCGCGAAGCTGAAGAGCGTCGCAAGGCCGAAGCCGCAGCCCAAGAGGCGCTTGAGGAAGAAGAGATTGAGCGCAAAAAGCGCAACGCGGCCAAGGCCGATGCGCGCGCGAAAGGCCGCGACGATGTGGAAGCGCCGGCCGAGCCGGACCCTGACAATCCGCTCGCCCAACTTGGCGGCCGGTTGAAAACCAAACGCAAGGGCGCTGGCGATGATCGCCGCGATGCCGCCGGCAAAGCGAAAGAGGCGCCGCGCCGCCGTTCCGGCAAACTGACGATTGCGAACGCCCTTGATGATGAAGAGCGGCAACGCTCGCTTGCCTCGGTCAAGCGCGCCCGGGAGCGCGAAAAACTGGCGCGCCAGCAACGCGGCAGCGACCGCGTGCTGCGCGATGTCACTATTCCCGAAACCATTACCGTGCAGGAGCTTGCTGCACGCATGTCCATGCGGGCTGTCGACCTCATCAAGGAATTGATGAAGCAAGGTCAGATGGTGACGGCGAATGTGGTGCTTGACGCGGATACGGCGCAATTGATCGCCGAAGATTTCGGTCACACCGTTAAACGCGTCGCTGAGTCCGATGTCGAGGAAGGCCTCGAAGGCGCTGCTGATTCCGAGGAAGATCTGAAGCCGCGCCCGCCTGTGGTCACAATTATGGGCCATGTCGATCACGGCAAGACGTCACTGCTTGACGCGCTGCGCCAGACCGATGTGGTCGCCGGTGAAGCGGGCGGCATCACCCAGCATATCGGCGCCTATCAGATTACTGTGGGCGATGACCGCAAGGTAACCTTCCTCGACACGCCAGGTCACGCAGCGTTCACACAGATGCGCGCGCGCGGCGCCAAAGTAACGGATATTATTATCCTCGTTGTGGCTGCCGACGATTCGATCATGCCGCAAACCGAAGAAGCGATTGCGCATGCGAAGGCGGCGGGCGTTCCGATCATCGTCGCCATCAACAAGATTGATAAGCCGGATGCGGACGCCAACAAGGTTCGCACCGATCTGTTGCAGTACGAAATTCAGGTCGAAGGCATGGGCGGCGACGTGCAGGATGTTGAAGTTTCCGCACTGAAGAAAATCAATCTCGACGGGTTGCTCGAGGCCATCCTGCTGCAGGCCGAACTCCTCGATCTCAAAACCAATCCGGATCGTCCCGCTGACGGCGCCGTGGTTGAAGCGCGTCTCGACAAGGGGCGCGGCGCGGTTTCCACATTGCTCGTTAATCGCGGCACGTTAAAGCGCGGCGACATCGTCGTGGTCGGCTCGGAATGGGGCAAAGTGCGCGCCATGAACGACGACCAAGGCCGCTCTGTCGATGCGGCGGGCCCGGCGTTCCCGGTTGAAATTCTAGGCCTCAATGGCGTGCCGGAGCCGGGCGACACCTTCAACGTCGTCGATAGCGAAAGCAAAGCGCGCGAGATTGCGGAATTCCGCCATCGCCAACGCCGCGAAAAAGCCTCCGCCAAATCATCGGGCACGTCGCTCGAACAGATGATGGCGCAGCTTCAGGATTCAGAGATCAAGGAACTGCCCATCGTCATCAAGGGCGACGTGCAGGGCTCGATCGAAGCCATTGTCGGCTCGCTGGAGAAATTCTCCACGGACGAAGTGCGCGTGCGCGTGCTGCATACGGGCGTCGGCGCGATTTCCGAAAGCGATGTCATTCTCGCCGAAGCCTCAAAAGCGCCGGTGCTTGGCTTTAACGTCCGCGCCAACAAACAGGCGCGCGAAGAAGCCGAGCGTTCAAAAGTCGAGATTCGGTATTACTCGGTGATCTACAATCTGATCGACGACATCAAAGCGGTCCTGTCGGGCATGCTCGATCCTGAACTGCGCGAGACGTTCCTCGGCAATGCGGAAATTCTCGAAGTCTTCTCGATTTCCAAGCATGGCAAGGTCGCCGGTTGCCGCGTCACCGAAGGCTCGGTCAAGCGCGGCGCCAAAGTTCGGCTTATCCGCGACAACGTCGTTATCCACGAAGGCGAGCTCTCGCAGCTCAAGCGCTTCAAGGACGATGTGCAGGAAGTGCCCGGCGGTCAGGAATGCGGCATGAGCTTCGCTAATTATGAAGACATGCGTCCCGGCGATGTGATCGAGTGCTTCTCGGTCGAGAAGATCACGCGGTCGCTTTAGTCAGCTGACCAAACTAGAGGGTCAGAGTTATGCTCCGCCTTCTTGATCCCGAACGCGATGGCCCTGCGCTGCACGCCATTTTCGGCGATGAAGAAAGCTGCATCTATCTTGGTGATACGGCGACAAAATCCGTGGCGGAAACCGTCAGTCTGCTGAAAAAATGGCAGGCAGGAACCGAAGAGACAACTTGGGTTGTTGTCGAAAGTGAGGACGGACCTGCGTTGGGACGGGTCACACTGATCCCGCGCGAGCGCCAGATCTGGGAGTTGGGCATTATGTTGGCGCCAGCCGCGCAAGGACGAGGGCTCGGCTCAAAAGCGATGATCATCCTGATTGAGGACGCCTTCGACAATCGCGATGCGCGCCGGGTTTTCGCCGATGTGGATGAAGACAACACGCCATCACTGAATTTATTTCTGCGTCTCGGCTTTCAGCGTGAGGGATTGTTGCGGGGAAACTGGCAAACGCATATCGGTCTTCGCCATAGCGTGATTTTAGGTCTGCTGCGAGACGACCCGCGGCCCTGGATACAGGATCGACATATAAAATAGGTGACCAGCTGCGGAATTTTTTGATACGGCGGATATCCAAACCTCAATTGGGCCGTAGATTTGCAAATCGTGGTAAGGAGCCGCATTCTTCTACCTGAAATTGATAACTTTTAAGCCCAAGAAGGCGCGTCGCCCGTGCGAAGTTATTCACCAGCTCACCTTCGCTACCTATTGCGAAGCCGCCTGTTTGGGGCGGCCGACATCCGTGAGATCGCCGACGAACGGGTCGTCGTGAGCCAGCAGGAGCCGTTGGATTTCGCTCCGTCGATATTCTTGCCGCACCATTTGGAAAATATCCGCCGCATTCATCCTGAAACAACTCAGGAACAAGAAGACCGGCGCGTTCATGGCGGGCGAGGCGTGCATGCGGCGGTGGAGGCATTCCGGATCAGCGGAGTTCGGTATCGGGATGCGGGGCTATATAAAAAAAAGTGGAGCCGGTATTTTCCGAAAGTTGATTTCGATGAGGATGGTCCAGTCACTATAGAGGGCGGGGTTTACGCCCTATCGTCGACCTATAGCGGCATACAATATTTCGGACACTGGCTTCGTGACGATACAACAACTCATCTTCTGGCGGAGAGTTTTGCGCCGCCTTTTTGCGTACGCACGCCGGCATGGCCGCATCAGCCACGATATATGAATATGTTCGAGGTGAGTTGGCCGATTGTCGACCGCGCGGATTTTGACGACTTGTACGTATTCATCGACTACGCTCAGAATTCTCATAAGGCTGCGCGGTATCGTGAAATTCGCAAACGTCTTCGGCGCAACGCACAAGCAATGCATGGAAATCATCGTGTTTATCTGCACCGAGGCAAAACAGGCGCCATAAAACGAGTGATGAGCAATGAAGCCGAAGTGCTCAAGGCGCTTGCCGATAATGGCTTTGTTATCGTCAATGTCGAAGTTGATAGCGTCGATGCGATTGTTAGTGCGCTGCTGGATGCGAAAACGCTAGTTTCGATCGAGGGAAGTCACGCATCGCCAGGTATTTACACAAATGCTGAAGGCGGCGGGTACGTCGCGATCTCGCCGCCAACGATCTTCAACAATGTAGCGAAAGACTGGTCGTCGGCGCTTGGCATGAAATACGGACTGGTTGTCGGCGAAGAGGATGGCGCTGCATTCAAGGTTAATGTTCGCGACCTCCTGACTGTCGTGGATATGATGGAGGCCGCGCGCTAATGCAGCGGCCGCTGCAAAATTCAACGCCGGGGCTTTTTATCTTCTGCGCGTGCGTTTATCCTGAATGACATGGCCAGCCGTTTCACCAGCAAAAAAGGACCAACCCAGCGCCAGCTGCGCGCGGGCGAGGTTATTCGTCATGCGCTCGTCGATATCATTCGGCGTGAGGGGTTGCGTGACCCGGTTCTTGAAGGCGTTTCTGTGACGATTAGCGAAGTTCAGGTCTCGCCTGATTTGAAACAGGCGCGCGTCTTCGCCTATCCGCTGGGCGGCGGCGATGAAGTCGCGCTGATTGCCGCTCTTAATCGCGCCGCCGCTTTTCTGCGCGGGCTTTTGGGCAAGAAGATCGATCTGAAATTCACCCCCGCTTTGATCTTTGTCACTGATGAGACTTTCATGGAAGCGCAAAAAATCGAAAGCCTTCTCGCGCGCCCGGATGTGGCGCGCGACCTTGATGGCGACTAGATCGCATAGGCGTTCCTTGGCGTGATCTCTTCACAAAATGTTTTCGTCATTGCGCGCCACCCCGCCGATCACGTGCGGCGGGTTACCTTTTGCACCGTCAGGGTTCAGATCACTTAAATGATATGTTGGTTAGGTTTTGAAAAGCACGCTTAATTTGTTGCATGCCGTGGCTGGCCCCACCACAGTGGCTGTGCTGCGTGGCGCGGTTGGTGAAGTTTGGCGCCGGATTTTTGCAGTTGCGGGCGCGTATCAACCCATACCAGGCGATGAACAAGTCCTTATTTGTACTGACGTCATAAGGTTTAAAGGCGACGCGCCGCTGCAGATCAGATCAGGCGCGCATGAGCAAAGCCGCATGGCGTTTCGCAGTGCTCCGCCACAATGTGAAAATGTCGAGAATTTGGTGACGACGCCGCTCGGCGGCGGCTGGTTGTCCGGCAAGTTGCACCAGCGTTACAGCGCTGGCGTTCCCGGCATTCGCATGTTGACGGAAGATCGCACGCCCAAGCGCATCATCGACAGTGGATATGTAGTGCAGTCAGCGCATCACGATACATATGGCGATTGGGTGTCGGAGTATTTGTGTCCTGTTGTGCGCGCGCTTCCGCTCAATGCGCCACTGTTCTTGCCACGCCGGTTGTCGGCGCAGGGCTATGTGCGCCGCGACCTAAAGGAGTGGGGCGTGGACTGGAAGCCGGTTGAACACCCCCTGCAAATCACGCATGCAAAAGTTCTGCGGCAGCAAAAATATTTTGTTCACTTCCCCCGCGAAGATGCGGCGTTGCTGCATAGACTATGGCCACGTTCAGCTAAGCCCGCCAGGCCGGGCGGCATTGTTTATCTTTCCCGACGCGGCGACCTTTCCCAAGTCGCGCACCGCACCTATCCAAGCGCCTTGATTGAGGCGCTGGTCGAGGCGCGCGGCGGCCGGATATTGCTCACGGCGACAGCGTCAAAGGCTGACTATGAGATGGCGGCGGAGTTTAGCGAGACGCTTATTTTCGATCACGGCTCCGCCATCTACAACACCATAGGCTGGCCGGTGAGACGTATTGTAGAGATCGTCAATGATGGCTGGTGGAACAATGCGTTTCTCATGCTCGCCGACGCTATTGGAATTCAAGACATCACGCTTTTGCGCGCGGGACTCGGCGACGCACATATTCGAAAGCGGCTAGAAACCTTGTTCAACAGCCCCATTGTGGCCCCTGTGGAATTTTCGGAAGGCCTTAAGTGAGAGAGCCCTTTTAGGGCCTTCACCGTGTTGATTTTGCGCCAAAATGAACGAATATTGCGACGAACCGAGCAATGGTCGTGTCGCTTTTCATAAGGCGCTCACGTCTTTTTTCTGAGCCCCAGAAAAAGGAAGTCAACATGAGAATGATAACTGCTGCTTGCCTGTCTTTGACCTGCATGCTGACGTCAGCCGCAGCCGATGATGATATCGCCGCCGCCGTGAGAGATACAACGCGCCTTGAATCCCAACGTGCGCGCGACGACGCGCGCAAGCCCGAAGAAATCCTTTCTTTTGCTGGCGTAAAGTCCGGCGATCAGATTGCTGATCTCGCTGCCGGTAGCGGCTACTATACGGCTATTCTTAGCCGCGTTGCCGGCGATCATGGAAAAGTCTTCGCGGTTGACCCGGTGCGGATTTTCGAGGCGTTTCCTAACGCGTCTAAGACGTTTCCGGCTTATCTTGAGGCGGACCCGCGCGCCAATATTGATTACTCTGTTCAAAAATTTGACGAGTTGACCTTCCCAGAACCATTGGATGTTGTCGTGATGGGACTCTACTATCATGACACGATCTGGACTGGCGCTGACCGCGCTGCCATGAATAATGCGATTTTTGACGCCTTAAAATCTGGAGGCGTTTACCTTGTCATTGATCATAACGCCAAGGCGGACTCAGATGAGGCGGTCACGAAAGAACTGCACCGGATGCTTCCAGGAGTCACCAAGCCAGAAATCCTCGCTGCTGGCTTTGAGTGGGTGGGTGAAAGCGATGCTCTTGCTAATCCTGAAGACCCACTCGATGTTTCTGTGTTTGACGAAGGTATCCGTGGTCGAACTGACCGGTTCGTATATCTTTTCCGCAAGCCTTGATGGCGTGACTTGACGTCTCGGCGCCAACCTGTTTTTAAGTCGCTCGTTATCTGTCCATTGCACTGTCCGAACCAGTTCAGCGGATCTGTTCATCTCAAGAATGACGGCTTAAATATCGACAAGGAGCCCGCATCATGGGCAAACGGCGCAATAAAAAAGGCCGGCCAATCTCCGGCTGGCTGATCATCGACAAGGCCTATGATTTCGGATCGACAGAAGCGGTGTCGAAAGCCAAATGGCTGTTTCAGGCACAGAAGGCCGGGCATGCCGGAACTCTTGACCCGTTGGCCACGGGCGTATTGCCAATCGCTTTCGGGGAAGCGACCAAAACATCTGCATACGTTATGGACGCGCATAAGCATTATCGCTTCACAGCCCGCTGGGGTGAGGCGCGCACGACCGATGATGCAGAAGGCGATGTGATCGCGCGCTCGGAGCGCCGTCCAGAGGTCGCGGAAATAGAGCAGGTGCTGGCGCAGTTCACCGGCGAGATCGATCAGGTTCCGCCGCAATTTTCCGCCATAAAGGTCGGCGGCGAACGCGCCTATGATCTCGCGCGCGAAGGCGAAGACGTTAAGCTCGAATCGCGCAAAGTGATGATCTACGAATTGCGGGTTGTTGATGCGCCGTCAGCGGACGAGACGGTTTTTGAAGCCATCACCGGCAAGGGCGCTTATGTGCGTTCGCTGGTTCGCGATTTGGCTCACGCGCTCGGCACGGAAGGTTATGTGAGCGAACTGCGCCGACTGGCGGTGGGGCCGCTGCGCGCTGAAAACGGGGTCACGCTTGCCGCGCTTGAAGCAATGGAAAGCGTGGAAGAGCGCGATAGCGCATTGCTGCCGATCATCGGCGCCTTGAGCGAGATGCCGCAAGCCTCGATCGACGGGCCGCAAGCCGACCGGTTGCGGCGCGGTCAGGAAGCGATTTTGTCTCCGGCTGTCGCCAAGGGCGTGCGCGGCGAAACTGCGGGCGCCATTGAGGGCGTGCTTGCGGTGCTGCATGACGAAGCCGTCGCCATTTGCGAGCTTGATGGTCTCAAATTAAAACCGAACCGGGTTTTCAACGCGTGACGCCTGAATCCATCGAATTTCGCGGTGCAGTTAAGCAAGACAGCCCGGAGTTTCTCCTATAGCCTGCAGGGC
The DNA here is from genome assembly GCA_021604585.1 of Hyphococcus sp. GTDB lineage: Bacteria > Pseudomonadota > Alphaproteobacteria > Caulobacterales > Parvularculaceae > Hyphococcus. The sequence goes on along the minus strand of BQJG01000009.1, from coordinate 32,627 downwards.
GAGGGGAAATGGAAGGATAATCAATGCGATCGAAATTCGCCTTAATCATGTTTGGACTTGCCATGGCAGTCGGGATGGGGCCAGCTGCTGCTCAAAACAGTTTGGTTTCACCGAAGGTGATGGATGCTGTTTCCGCAAACGGCATCGTGTCAATTTTTTCGGAAGTTGAGATGACCGGCAGCGTGGTTGGCGCGAGCGGCGGCGATCAGCTTGTTCAACTCGTTTCTGAAGACGGCTTTGTTATGTATGTGGCGCTCTCCAACTGCGCCAGCCAGGCCGCCACCGCGCCGTGCTCTATCGTAAAGCCTTATGCAATTTTTGAAGGAAGCGGCTTCACCTTTGAGGCGGTGAATGGATTCAACTTCAGCGTTTCAAACGTCTCTACGCTGATGATCATGCCGGATGGGCGCGGTTTGCTCGGCGTCAAGTTGTTGTTGACTGGCGGCGTCACACCGGAGAATTTCACCACCTATCTCGGCAATTTCATGTTCGACGCGGCGGCGTTGCTCGGCGAGGCGGAAGAAAGCGCCGCGACGAGTGTTTCTTACGAAAGTCCACAGGGGCTCGGACCCAAACCCGGCACCATTCCGGCCGCTTCGGCGCGGATGAACGCCTTTGGCGCTTCAACTGCGGGCACAGAGCGTGCCGCGCTGGCGCTGGGCGGCGAAAGGATCAAGATTCGGAACTAATTGACCGAATGGACGATTTTCAGGGCGGTGACCGTGCCGGGTTCCCAGTTCGGAATGATCACTATGTCGCCAAACATGGTCAGATCGTTCTGCAAAATTCCTTCTTCGCGCGTGTTGATCATTTCAAACCAGCTTCCGCCGGGCGAGACATGAAAAACTGCGCCGGGCCAGGACGACACCAGCCAACCGCCGCCATCCGGAACCACGCCGACGCCATCGGCGTTCTTCATGCCTTTTGCGATTTCGGTGAGCTCGCCTTCCTTGGTGACCGACAGTAGTGAGCCGGAGTCCATGGTTGTGACGAGCATGGTCTCGCCGGTTCCGAGCAGACCATTGACGCCTGAGAACGCGTCTCCTTCGATCCAGACCGTCGCTGCGTCGCCCTCAATTTTGTGGATCGTCGACGTGGCCGAGTCCGAGACAAAGACAGCGTCATGCCAGACCGTTGCATCATTCAGGAATTTTGCCCCGCCGATCGGGATTGCGCCCTGATCCTCTCCGGTTATGGCGTCATAGCGGCGAACCTGATCAATGTCGGCGACGTGGAGCACGCCATCCAGCACCGCCATGCCCTTCGGCGCATCCAGCCCCTCGACAAAACGGTCGGTAATGATTTGCCCGTCGACCGACAGGACGCTCACCCAGCCCTGACCATCTTTTTCCGCAGCCTCGCCCGCCACGTTTGAGATGAAATATCCGCCTTGCGGCGCGGCGGCGACGCCTTCCGGGTCGGAAAGACCCTCGGCTAGCCAAAGTTGCGTCAGGTATGTTGCGCTTGACCAGGCGACGTCTTCCGGTCCGATGGTCCGGTCTTCCTGTGGTGGCGAGCAGGCGGCTGCGAATGACAGGACGGCAATAGAGAAAAGACGCATGAATGGCCTCAATGGCTTGGGTTTTTGCAATAAACGGCTATGCCATCGGGGGGCCGGAAGAACAAGCTGCAACGCGGCAAGCTGAGGCGGGCCACCCTTGCATCCTGTGCCCTTTTCCCCCATAAGCCGCCCAAATCTACGACCCTGCTGGACGGCGTCCCGGCGGGGCCGGCATTTTCCCGGCGCCGCGGAGCAGAACCACATGTCGATTACGGCTGGCCGTAAGGCCGAACTCATCAAAAAATTCGCGCTTAAGTCAGATGACACGGGCTCGCCCGAAGTTCAGGTTGCGATCCTGTCCGAGCGCATCGCGAACCTCACAGAGCATTTCAAAGAGCACAAAAAAGACAATCACTCGCGTCGCGGTCTCCTGAAAATGGTATCCCAGCGCCGCCGCTTGCTCGATTACGTAAAGCGTGGCGACGAAGATCGTTATAAGAAGCTCATCGAAGAACTCGGCCTGCGCCGCTAGGCGGTTGAGTTTGGCGCCGCTCATGTTGTTCGCATGAATGAGCGGCGAATACGAATAAACGCCGCTCAGGAGGCGCGCTTATGAAACTTTCGGGCACTTCAGCCATCATCACTGGCGGCGCATCAGGTCTTGGCGCGGCGACTGCGCAGGCGCTTCACAGCGAAGGCGTTAAAGTTGCGCTTTGGGATCTGAACGAGGAAAGCGGCGAAAAGCTGGCCAAGGAATTGGGCGGCGTTTTTTGCAAAACCAACGTCTCCGATGAAGCGAGCGTGGCTGCATCGCTGGCAAAGTCCGTCGCGGCGCATGGAACGCCGTCGATCCTCGTCAATTGCGCGGGAATTGCGATTGGCGAAAAGACCATCGGCAAAAATGGATCGCATAGGCTTGAGAGCTTTAAGAAAGTCATCGACGTGAATCTCGTCGGTACGTTCAACTGCATTCGCCTTGTCTGCGCCGAGATGGAAAAGAATGACAGCCAAGCCGATGGCGAGCGCGGCGTGATCATCAATACAGCATCGGTCGCCGCTTATGACGGCCAAATCGGCCAAGCCGCCTATGGCGCCTCGAAGGCCGGTGTTGTCGGCATGACCTTGCCGATTGCGCGCGACCTGATGAATATCGGCATTCGCGTGAATACAATCGCCCCAGGCATTTTCTGGACGCCGATGATGGCGGGCATGGACCAGAAGGTTCAGGACGCGCTCGCAGCAATGGTGCCGTTCCCGAAGCGCCTCGGCAAACCCGAAGAATATGCATCGCTTGCGGTGGAGATTTGCCGCAATACGATGATGAACGGAGAAACAATCAGGCTCGACGGAGCCATCAGAATGCAGCCGAGATGATCTCAGCGCCGCCTCAATAGGGCGGCGTTTTTGCATCGACGTTACATACCCCGCGCGCCGATACGATCCGCGTACGGCGCATTACGAAGAAGAGAAGAGAAAACATGTTTAAAATCACGAAAAAATCAATTGAATGGGGCGGCCGCACGCTGACCCTCGAAACTGGACGCATTGCGCGTCAGGCCGATGGCGCAGTGCTCGCCACCTATGGCGACACGACTGTGCTCGCTGCTGTCACCGCCGCCAAGGCGCCCAATCCGAATTTCGATTTCTTTCCGCTGACGGTCCACTATCAAGAACGCTATTACGCAGCTGGACGCGTCCCCGGCGGCTACTTCAAACGTGAAGCGCGGCCGACCGAGAAAGAAACGTTGACTTCGCGTCTGATCGACCGTCCGGTCCGTCCGTTGTTCGCCAAAGGGTTCAAGAACGAAGTGCTGGTCGTCGCACAAGTGTTGAGCCACGACCTCGAAAACGATCCGGATGTGGTCGCGATGATCGCCGTGTCGGCTGCGCTGACCGTATCAGGCGTGCCGTTCATGGGGCCGATCGGTGCGGCCCGCGTCGGCTATATCAATGGCGAATACGTATTGAATCCGACCATCGATCAGATGCCGGAAACGCAACTCGATCTGGTCATGGCCGGCACGTCCGACGCGGTGATGATGGTCGAATCCGAAGCCAAGGAGCTGTCCGAAGAGGTTATGCTCGGCTCGGTCGCCTTCGGCCATAAGGCGGCGAAAGATGCGATCAGCCTGATCATCGACTTTGCCGAAGACTGCGCCAAGGATCCGTGGGATTTCAGCGCGCCGGATTACTCCGAGCACGAAGGCAAGGTCCGTGCATTGGTCGAGGCCGATGTGAAGGCCGCTTATGGCGAGCGCATCAAACAGACCCGCGTTGAGAAACTGAACGCCGCGAAAGACAAAGCCTTTGAAGCATTCTGCGACGAAGAAGACGAAAACGCGTTGTCGAAAGCGGTTGTCGGCGGATTGTTCAAGTCCATCGAGGCTGACATCGTCCGCAACGGCATTCTCGACACCGGCAGCCGTATTGATGGCCGCGACACCAAAACGGTGCGTCCTATTGTGGCCGAAGCCGGCATCTTGCCGCGCACGCACGGATCGTCGCTGTTTACCCGCGGTGAGACGCAGGCGCTGGTGGTTGCAACGCTCGGAACGGGCGAAGATGAGCAATTCATCGACGCGCTGGCCGGCACCTACAAGGAACAGTTCCTGCTGCATTATAACTTCCCGCCTTATTCGGTTGGCGAAGTGGGCCGCATGGGCTTTACCGGCCGCCGCGAAATCGGCCACGGCAAGCTCGCTTGGCGCGCATTGAAAGCGGTTATTCCTTCGCAAGAAGAGTTTCCTTACGTCATTCGTCTCGTGTCGGAGATCACCGAATCCAATGGCTCCTCGTCCATGGCGACGGTCTGCGGCGGCTCGCTGGCGATGATGGATGGCGGCGTGCCGATCAAGCGTCCGGTGGCGGGTATTGCTATGGGCCTCATCCTTGAGGGTGAACGCTTTGCGGTTCTTTCCGATATTCTCGGCGACGAGGACCACCTTGGCGATATGGATTTCAAAGTTGCCGGTACGGATCAAGGCGTCACGTCACTGCAGATGGACATCAAGATCGCCGGCATCACCGAAGAGATCATGGAGGTTGCGCTCGGCCAGGCTAAAGACGGCCGGATGCATATTCTCGGCGAGATGAGCAAGGCGCTCGAAACCTCGCGCGCCGATCTTGGCGATTATGCGCCGCGCATTGAGACGATGCAGATCGCGAAAGACAAAATTCGCGATGTTATCGGTTCGGGCGGCAAGATCATCCGTCAAATCGTCGAAGAGACGGGCGCCAAAATCAATATCGACGATGAAGGGCTGATCAAGATCGCTTCAAGTGACAAAGAAAAGATCGAAGCGGCGTATAAATGGATTCACTCCATCGTCGCCGAGCCGGAAGTCGGCGAAATCTACAAAGGCAAAGTAGTCAAGACCATGGATTTCGGCGCCTTTGTGAACTTCTTCGGTGCTCGTGACGGCCTCGTGCATATCTCGCAGCTTTCCGATGGCCGACCGGAAAATACGACGGATGTCGTCAAGGAAGGCGACGAAGTGTTCGTGAAACTCCTTGGTTTTGACGATCGCGGCAAAGTCCGCCTGTCCATGAAAGTCGTGGATCAGGAAACGGGCAAGGAGATCGAGCGCGACTAGGCCTTTGATAACATTGAGAAATAATGAGAGGCGGCGCCTGTGGCAAACAGGCGCCGCTTTTTCTTTTTCCGCCAGCGCGGGGCGAGACAATGCTTTGGCGACTCAGCGATGAGCGCTAAGCTATTTGGCGCTGTCGATCGCGGGCGGCAAATTTCGGAGGGGAACCGGCGCATGAACAATCTCAAAAATGCAAAATTGGCGGCGGCGGGGTTGATGGCGCTGACTGCGCTAGGCGCCTGCGGCAACCGCAAGGCGGAAACCAAAGCGCCGGCGCCCGCCACCATTATCGAAGAGCCGATGCTCACCGCAAATGAACAGCTCGAAGCGATGGCCAGGCGCCATGTCATAGCGGTGCTGCAAGCATCGCCTGAAACCGCGACGCAGCTTGGCGTTGGCGAAGATTTGGCGGGCGAGGGGTTTCGCGCCAAGCTTGGTGGATATGGTTTCGCCGATTTTGAAGAAGCGCGCGCGATGAACGAAAGTTTCCTGCAGGAGATTCGCAGCATCGACCGCAGCGCGCTCTCCGGGCAAGCGCTCGTCACTTATGACGTGCTACGCGACGCTTATCAGACAGGCGCGCGCCGCAATCAATTTGCTTTCGGCGGGGCGACGCCCTTCGCTTCGGCGGGCCCTTATCTTGTCACACAATTGTCAGGCCCGCATCTCTATCTTCCGCGCCTGATGCTGACCCAACACCGGATTGAAAGCCGTCAGGATGCGGAGAATTATCTTGCCCGCCTTGCTGAGTTTAGCCGGGTATTCGATGAAACGGTGGAGACCATAAGCGGCGATGGCGCGCAGCTGGTGACGCCGCCATCATTCGCCATTAACGGCGCGCTTAACTCTATTGCCGGCTTCACCGCTGCTGCGCCCGCCGAAAACCCTTTAACGGCGACATTCGCCGCCAAGCTGGAGAGTGTTGACGGGCTGTCCGCCGACGAACGGGCGCAATTTGTGGCGCGCGCGGCGGCCACGGTGGAAGCCAGTGTTTATCCGGCCTATGCCCGGCTTGCCGCCGCTCTGGAGAACCTCAAGGCTCAGGCCGGAACAGATGCAGGTATCTGGCGGCTGGGCGATGAAGGCGCTGCATTTTATGCGCATGCCCTCTCTGCTTACGGCGCTGGCGGCATGCTGCCCGACGAGGTGCATGAGCTCGGGCTTGCCGAGGTCGCACGCATTACCGGTGAAATGGATGCTATTTTGAAAGCGCAAGGGCTTTCCAGCGGAACGGTTGCTGAACGCTTTGCGGCGATTGGCGCGCGCCCGGGCATGCGTTATCCGAACAATGATGATGGCCGCGCCGTGCTGCTTGGCGATCTCAACGGTCAGGTCAGCGAGATCATGGCGCGTGCCGGCGGCTGGTTCGCCACTTTACCGGCGCAGTCGGTCGAAGTGCGGCGCATTCCAGTTTACGAACAGGATTCCTCGCCGGGCGGCTATTATTCGGCGGCATCGCTTGACGGTTCGCGTCCCGGCATTTTCTGGATCAATCTCAAAAATACAGCGGATTGGCCAAAGCATATGCTGAAGACGCTGACCTATCACGAAGCGGTGCCCGGTCATCATTTCCAGCGTTCACTGGAACGCAGCGCAGGGTTGCCGACCATTCGCACCATGCTTGGCTATTCGGAATTTTCAGAAGGCTGGGCGCTGTACGCCGAACAGGTCGCGGCGGAAATGGGCATGTATGCCGATGACCCGCTTGGTGATCTCGCCCGGCTGCAGTCGGAGCTTTTTCGCGCAACCCGGCTCGTCGTGGATACCGGGTTGCATCACAAACAATGGACCCGCGAGCAGGCGATTGATTACATGCAAGGGATCACCGGCGATACGCGTGATCAGGTGACGCGCGAGGTCGAACGTTACGCCGTCTGGCCGGGCCAAGCCTGCTCTTACAAGCTGGGCATGCTCAAAATCAACGAACTTCGCCAACGCGCTGAAGCTGCGCTTGGCGATGACTTCAACATTCGCGAATTCCACGACGAAGTGTTGATGACCGGCGCAATGCCGCTCCCCGTGCTGGAGCGGAAAATCGATCGCTGGATTAAGCAAAAGCAGGCCGCCTGATTGCCCTGCGAACACTCAAAATAACAGGAAACGCCATGCTTTTTCGAAGTCTCGCCGCTATTGGATTTTTGTTGATTGCTGCTGGCTGCGCTGCGGCTCAGGACGAAAGCAAGAAAGATCCCGCATCCGTCAGCGCTGAAGAGGACCAGCCGCGCAGCTTTGAAAGCAAAGGCCGGATCACGGCTGGCGGAAAAAACGTCGCCTATAAGGTGATCGCGGGTGAGACTTATATCGAGAATGACAAGGGCGAACCGGTTGCCTCGATCTTTTCAACCTCCTACATCGCCGATGGTTTCGCTGATCCGCGCACACGGCCGGTGGCGTTTATCTTTAATGGCGGTCCCGGCTCAGCATCGCTTTGGCTGCATATGGGCGTCTTCGGCCCGATGCGCGTGCGCCTTCCTTCGGGGCCGGACGCAAGCCCGGATGATGATGGTGCTGCGCCGTTCGACCTTATCGCCAATTCAGAATCGATCATCGACGTTGCTGACATGGTGTTCATCGATCCGGTCGGCACCGGTTGGTCGAAAACCCTCGGTGAGGGCAAGACTGACGATTATTGGGGCGTTAAACAGGATGCAGCTTCGGTGCGCGAATTCATCCGCCGCTGGCTGGTGGAGCACAAGCGCTGGAATTCGCCGAAATATCTGATCGGCGAAAGCTACGGCACAACACGCTCGGCCGCGCTTTTAGAAGCACTCGAAAGCGGCTGGACGGACATCGCTGTCAATGGCGTTGTGTTGATTTCGACGGTGCTCAATTTCGGTCTTGATGCAACTGACGCCGGCAATGATGTCGGCTACATTGGCTTAATGCCAGGCTATGCGGCGACAGCGTGGTATCATGGAAAAGTCGACCGCAGCCAATGGGGCGACGACCTTGAGCGCTTTTTGAACGAGGCGCGCGCCTTCGCAACCGATGAATACATGCCCGCGTTGTTGAAAGGTCAGATGGCGCCGCAGGCCGAGCGTGACGCCGTCGCCGCAAGGCTTGCATCATTCACAGGTCTTTCCGAATCCTATGTGAGGCGGTCGAATATGCGCATCCCCTTGCGCCGGTTTATGCGCGAATTGTTGCGCGATGAAGGCATGGCGGTGGGGCGTCTTGACTCGCGGTTTACCGGTGTTGAAGTCGACGGCGTTGGTGAAAACCCTGAATATGATCCGTCGGCCTATGGCATTGATGCGGCTTACACGGCGGGGATGCTCGATTACTTCAGCCGCGATCTCGGAGTGGATATTAAAGACCCTTACACCACGCTAGGCGGGGTGCGCGGATGGAACTGGGACGCAGAGGATGGCGGCGGCGAGAACGCCTATGTCAATGTCGCGCCCTGGGTTGAGCGCGCCATGCGCCAGAACAAGGATTTGCGAATATTGTCAGCAAACGGATATTACGATCTGGCGACGCCGTTTTTCGGAACAGAGATGACGCTCGCGCAGCCTGGCTTTGACCGTTCGCGCTTGACCATCACCTATTATGAAGCTGGCCATATGATGTATATCCACCAGCCTTCTCTTGAAGCGCTGGCCAAAGATGTGCGTTCCTTCATCAGGAACGAGCAATGAGCCGGATTGCGAAAGGCGCCTTCGCCGGACTGTTCGTGCTTGCGGCGGCGTGTCAGCCAAAGCCTGATGATGCGAAGGGTCCAGAGTCTGCGGCGCCCGCGCCATATCTGGCCGCCGCGACAAGCGACTTGCCGGTGTCGCATATTCTGGCAGGGGAGCTTTCCAGCCCGGCGGACGGCGTTTCTTTCTCAATTTCCAATATTACGGCGATCCTTGCGGCGCCGGCTTATCAGAGCCAGCCCATGTTTGTGGGCCCCGATCAGGACCGGTTCTACTATGTGGCGGGAAACGAGAATGGAAAGACCGATCTGTGGACCTACGACCTTGCTTCTGGAGCAAAAAAACAGATCACCACTACGCTTGAGAAAAGCGAATTCTCGCCCAAGCCGGCGCCCGATGGCGGCGTGTCGTTCATTCAGGAAAGCGAAGACGGTGAAATGACGCGCGTGCATGCGCTCCACGAGCCCGGCGGCACAGGCGCCGCCGTCATCGAGACCGGCCCGGTTGGTTATTATGAATGGCTGCAGGGCGGATCGACGCTCGCTGTGTTTTATCGCAGCGAACCGCCGATGCTACAGTTTGTTGATGTTGCATCAGACGAGGCGCGAGACGTTTTTGAAAATGTCGGCCGTGTTCTGCAATCCTCCCCCGATGGCGCGACGTTGTTTGCAACGCGCTCCGATGAAAGCGGACAATATGAAATCGTCGCTGTTGATGTCGCGGCAGGCGTGTCCGAGCCACTGCTGACATTGCCGCCCGGCGCTCAGGATTTCTTCCTGACATTTAGCGCGGAAGGCCTTCCGGCCGCCGCATTTTCCTCCACCGGCACGCTATTGATGACGTACGACTTCGCCAATGATTCAATTTGGCACGCCGCCGCAGATATTAGCGATCTCGGTTATGATTCAATCTCGCGGATTGCTGTTTCCGGCCAATCAGGCGGAGAGGGGTCTCGGCAAATCGTCTTCGTCGTCCACAAAAACGACGAGTGACGCTTATCACCTTACCGCAATCGCAACAGCGTTCATCGCAAATCACTTTACGCTGTTTCATGATCCAGGCAGGCTGACCGGTAACGGGAAGATGAGGGCGGTTATGAAAAAGTTGTTTACGTTAGCTACCTTGTGGGGCGCTGCGGCTTGCGCCAGCGCCGCAGCGCCTGTCGTTGATGCATCAATGGCTTCAAGCGCAGAGACTGTTCAGGTGATGGTCATCGGTTCGTTTTACATGGGAAATCCCGGACAGGATGTCGCCAACGCTGATATTGAGAACATGCTGACGGCAAAACGCCAGGCTGAAATTGCGGCAGTGTCTGATGCGCTAAAAGCGTTTAAGCCCAATGTCGTCGCCGTTGAACGCATTACAGATGCGCCGGCATACATCGATCCGAAGTTCGAGGCGTTCACGCCGGAGATGTTGGTCGAGAATGCCGATGAGCGCTATCAGATCGGTTACCGTCTCGCGAACGAAACGGGCATTAGCCGTGTTTACGGCATTGACGAACAGCCGAGCGAAGGTGAACCGGACTATTTTCCGTTTGATAAATTGATGGCGCATGCTGAGGCTACAGGCCAAGGCGACACGCTCACACAACAGATTACTGAAGTTCAGGCGCAGATGGCGGATTTCGGCGCCATGCAAAAAGACAACACCGTCGCCGGACTGCTCCTCGCCTTGAATGAAGGTGAAATGTCGTCTCCGGATTTTTATTATCGCACATTCGAGTTTGATCGCGGCGAAGCACAACCCGGCGCGGAACTTCAAGCCTATTGGTTTATGCGCAACGCCAAGATTTTTTCAAAGCTCGCGCAAGTCACCAAGCCGGGCGACCGTGTCGTTGTGGTGTACGGCGCAGGCCACAAATTCTGGCTCGATCATTTTGCTGATCATACGCCCGGCTTTTCGCGCGTAGACCCTATTCCGTACCTGGAAAAAGCCGACCGATAGCGCTTATCGCGCTACTCTTTCGCTGACGCTTCGTCAGGCATCCCGACAATGTGGAAACCAGCGTCGACGTGATGCGTTTCGCCGGTGCAGGACAGGCCCAGATCGGAAAGCAAATAGAGCGCTGCGCCAGCGACGCCTTTGGGGTCCGTATCATCGCGCAGCGGGCTCGCCATGCGGTTGAATGAAAACATATGGCGGCCGGAGGAAATCCCCGCGGCGGCTAGCGTCTTGATCGGTCCGGCTGAGATCGCATTGACGCGAATGCCCCTGGGCCCAAGATCGCGCGCAATATAACGGGTTGAAGCCTCAAGCGCGGCCTTCGCAACACCCATGACATTGTAGTTCGGCACAGTGCGCTCAGAACCAAGATAGGTGAGCGTGATCATCGAGCCGCCCGGCTTCATCATCTTCGATGCGCGGTTTGCAGCATCGACGAAAGAGAATGCCGACACATCCATGGTGTCGGTGAAAATCTTGCGCGTGGTGTTTTCGACGAAGGAGCCTTCAAGCGCGCTCTTGTCAGTGAAGGCGATAGCGTGGACCAGAAAATCAAGTTCGCCCCATTTGTCCTTGACGGATTTGAACGCCTGATCCATCGACGCGTCCTCAAGCACATCACATTCGAGAATTAGCTCGGCGCCAATGCTTTCTGCGAGCGGACGCACCCGCCGTTCAAGCGCCTCATTGGCGTAAGTGAACGCCAGAGACGCCCCCTGCGCATGCAGTTGTTGCGCAATGTGCCAGGCAATAGAATTCTTGTTGGCGACGCCCATGATCAGGCCGCGCTTGCCCTTCATCAGATCGCCTTTGGGAAAGCCGATATCATCGCTCATTGTCTTCTACCCTCTTTTATCTTTGATTGTCTCAGCCGCCGCTCGAACGCGCGATCACCATCATGGTCAGGATGAAATAGGCGAGCCAGACGAGGCCGTAAACGCCAAATCTGGTCACTTTGGGCTGTTTTCTCACCACGGGGAGCAGCAGGCGGAACCACCACAGGCCGACGCAGGCGATGAACGCTGCGATACCGGCGGCGATAAGGGATTCCTGCGTCACCGGCCTAAGCGCGCGCGACCACGAGGCAGCCATTGGTGCCGCCGAAGCCGAAGGAGTTAGTCAGGAATGCATCGATCTTGGCGTTGTCGACGCGCTCGCGAATGACCGGCAGGTCGGCGAATTCCGGATCGATGTTTTCAATATGCGCTGATGCTGCAAGAAACTTGTCGCGCATCATAATCAGGCCATAGACCAGTTCTTGCGCGCCAACGGCGCCAAGCGAGTGACCCGTCAGTGATTTCGTCGAAGAGAATGGTGGAATGTCCGAGCCGAACACATCGCGGATCGCTTGCGTTTCTTTCTGATCACCGACCGGCGTCGAAGTGCCGTGCGGGTTCACATAGTCGATTGGCTGACGGACGGTTTCAAGCGCGCCGCGCATGCAGCGCACCGCGCCTTCTCCGGAAAGCTGGACCATGTCATAGCCATCGGAATTGGCGAAATAGCCGACGATCTCGCCAAGAATGTTGGCGCCGCGCTTTTTCGCGTGTTCGTATTCTTCGAGAACGACAGTCGCTGCGCCGCCAGCGATGACAAAACCGTCGCGATCGCGATCATAGGCGCGGCTGGCCGTTGCGGGGGTTTCGTTAAAGTTTGTCGACATGGCGCCCATGGCGTCGAAGATATTGGCGAGCGTCCAGTCAAGCTCTTCGCCGCCGCCCGCAAAGACAATATCCTGCTTGCCCCACATGATCTGTTCCGCAGCCGCGCCAATGCAATGCACAGATGTGGCGCAGGCGGACGATATGGAATAATTGACGCCAAGGATTTTAAACGGCACGGCGAGCGTTGCAGAGTTTGTCGACGCCATGGCTTTGGGAACGACCGTCGGTCCTATTTTTTTGGTGCTGCCGGTGTTGCGCGTAATATCTGCGGCTTCGACAATCGCCTTTGTCGAAGGGCCGCCGGAGCCCATGATAATGCCGGTCATCGGATGACTGACCTGGTCGTCGCTCAGTCCCGATTGCTCCAGCGCCTCTTTCATCGCGATATAGTTCCATGCGGCGCCTTCGCCCATAAAGCGGCGGGTGCGGCGATCGAGGATCTCTTCGTAATTGATGCCGGGACGGGCTGAGACCTGACATTTGAAACCATGTTCGGCAAAACTTGCGTCATGGGCGATGCCGGAACGGCTCTCATAAAGGGCCGTTTTAACGTCCTCGACATTCGAGCCGATGGAAGAGACGACGCCCATCCCAGTGATGACTACTCGCCGCATATCAGTCCTTTCGTCTTCAACCGAATACGTCTGCTTAACTTGAGCACCGAATTGGCGCGGTTGACGGCGCAAAATATTATAGCGCGAGTCCGGCGTCGAGTTGTTCGCGCGAGAACAGGCCCACCCTCAAATCCTTGGCGGCGTAAATTTGCTTGCCGTCGACCTTCATAATGCCGTCAGCAATGCCGAGCACTAAAGGGCGCGCCATCATGCGCCTGATATCAAGCTCATATGTAACGATCTTCGCTGATGGAACCACCATGCCAGAGAATTTAATCTCCTTGGCCCCGAGCGCGCGGCCATGACCGGGGTTTTCCGACCAAGTCAGAAAAAACCCCACAAGCTGCCAGAGGGCGTCCAGCCCGAGACAGCCAGGCATCACCGGATCGCCCGGAAAATGGCAGTCAAAGAACCAAAGATCAGGATTGATGTCGAGCTCAGCGACGACTTTTCCCTTGCCATACGTCCCGCCATCGCTGGTGATTTTGGTGACGCGGTCAAACATCAACATCGGCGGCACCGGCAATTGCGCCGAGCCAGGGCCGCGAAGCCCGTGATAGCCGCATTCGAGGAGTTCCTCGCGGCTGAAACTATTTTTCTTTTCGCTCATGCGCCCTGTTTTATTTGTTGCTCGCGCTTGGATGATTGTCGCGCGTGTCCGCCGTTAGGTAAAGGCGGCGCAGCATAGGGTCAATTATGCGTTGCAACATTCATTGCAACCTTCTGAGGGCGTTTCAGCCGTAAGATCTCAGGGCTGGTGATACGCGGCCAGGGGGGCGTCAGCGCGCGCCCCCCAAAAGGCTGACGCCCGGGCCCAGCCTTTCACGCCGTCCGCTGAGACGCGCAGCCATGGGCCTCTGGCGCTTTCGACCTTGGCGATGACGCCGCGCCCCAGCCGGGCTCTGGCCGGCGCGCCGGCGTCCGGTCGGGCCCGGAGCGCCAGGCCATCTTCGAGCACCAGGGCGGTTTCATCGCCGGAGAGTTTGGATTTGTGGGTCCAGCACTCATCGCCTTCTGCATCCTGGATTTTGCGCCAGTGATCACGGGTTTCGGCGACGATCATCACCGGCAAACCCTGACGCATGAAGGTGAGGCGAACAGGGTGGGCAAAACTCGGCCCGGCGCGGCAGAAAGTTTTCTCCGCCTTCAGGGACACCATACGCGGCACTGGCAAGCCGGATGGCGTATCGAGCCGCACATTCTCCGGCGCCGCCGCTAAAGCAGAGGCGGACACGATCACGGGCGCGGCTTGCGCCAACAGGGCGGCTCCGGTCAAATAGGCGACACTGAAAAGGCGAACTGGCGAAAACAAATACATACGCGGCATGAATGGGCGCTCGAAAATCTGGCGAAAGATGAATAAACCCTTACACAACGGCAAAGCCGTTAATCTTGGGTTAACCAGACGCACATTTCCCGGTTCGCGTGAGATCGCAAGCCGGTTCGCGGCGCATGCAGGAAACTATTTATGACCGCCAGGATTGTCACCGTGGCGTTGACGCGGAAACTGCCAGAGCCGGTTGAGGCGCGGCTGCTCGACTTATTCGATGCGCGGCTGCATTCAAATGATGCGCCGCTTTCGCCTGCCGCCTTGGTGGAGCGGGCCAGCGGCGCAGACGTGCTGGCGGCGACCCTCGGCGACAAACTGGATACAGCGTTCTTTGCGGCGGTTGGCGATCGTTTGCGTCTGGTGGCGAATTTTGGCGCGGGAACCGACCACATTGATGTCGCTGCTGCGAATGCGCGCGGCATCACTGTCACCAACACGCCCTCCGTTCTGGCGGAAGATGCGGCGGATATGGCGATGGCCCTTATTCTCGCCGTGCCGCGACGCATGGTCGAGGGGGTGCGCGCGCTGGAGACGGGCCAATTTCATGGCTGGTCGCCGACCTGGATGCTGGGGCGGCGCGTGCGCGGCAAAAAACTCGGGATCATCGGGCTTGGCCGCGTGGGCGAGGCGATCGCGCGGCGTGCTCGCGCTTTCGGATTGTCGATCCATTATCACAACCGTACGCCGATCAACCCGCATATCGAGGAGGAACTCGACGCGACTTACTGGGATAGCCTCGATCAGATGCTGGCGCGCGTTGACATCGTATCAGTCAATTGTCCGCATACGCCTGCGACATTTCATTTGCTGTCGCGTCGCCGCCTCGAATTATTGCAGCCGCAAGCTTATGTGGTGAACGTGTCGCGCGGCGAGATCGTCGATGAAGAAACACTCGCCGGGATGATTGAAGAAGGCCGTCTCGCCGGCGCAGGGCTTGATGTTTATGAACGCGGCGCACCGAGCGAAAAACTGCTGAAGGCGCCGAATGTTGTGTTGTTGCCGCATATGGCGTCAGCGACAGTGGAAAGCCGAATGGAAATGGGCGAGCGGATGATCATCAACATCAAGATGTTCGCTGACGGCCACAAGCCGCCGGACCGCGTCATTCTTGGCCTCGATGACGGAATCGCGCCCCGGCCGTAGCGTATATGCCGGTCAGCTGCATTTCGACTGCGAAAACTCTTCGCGTTCATGCGAACCTTTTGCTATTCGCCGCATCCCTTGAATGAATGAATGGATGTGATCGTGAGTTTTTACGGCAATCATATTGAACCGATGCTGGTCTCCTGTGCCTGCGGGATGAAAGCGATCACACGCGAGCGCGCGAAAATCGTCCCACAAGCAAAAGGCGTCGTGCTCGAAATCGGTTTTGGCTCCGGGCATAACGCGCCGCATTATGATCAAAGCGCAATCAGCCACCTTTATGCGCTGGAACCATCGGCTGCGTGGCGCAAACGTGCGTTGAAAAGGATTGGCGATTTCTCCTTTCCGCTGGAGTGGCTCGACCTGCCGGGTGAAGAAATTCCTTTGGCGGACGCCTCGGTGGATACGGTGCTGGTCACCTATGCCTTGTGCACCATTCCCGGCGTGGAGGCGGCGCTCGCGGGCATGCGTCGCGTATTGAAGCCCGGCGGCAAGCTGGTTTTTCTCGAGCACGGGATCGCCCCGGACGCAGGCGTCGCGAAATGGCAAAACCGCGTGAATGGCATCTGGGGAAAGCTGGCGGGCGGCTGTCACTTGAACCGGGATCCCGCAGCGTTGATCCGGGCGGCAGGCTTTGAGATCGAGCAGCTCGACCAGCATTATGCCAAGGGCGCGCCGAAAATCGCCGGATTCATGACCGGTGGCGTGGCGGCGCGGTAACAACTGCGTCACTTCGCGACAGCGTGACCGCAATTTTAGTTGAATCGCAAGATTCCGGGCGCATCATATGGTTAAGGAACGGTAAAGCTGCTTGCGCCCTGCGGAATTTGCCTTAAATTTTTTGTTGCAAGTGCGAAGATCGTGGCGCTTAGTGACCAATGCCTGAAACCGCCCAATGCGGACTATCGGGCGGACAAAAAGAGAGTGATCGTGCGTAGAGTTTTGGGGATTGGGGTTTTGTTGGTTGTCGCCGGCGCCGCGCATGCGGATTCCGCGCCTGGCATCGTCAACCCTTTCGCAAAATACGCAGACCCTGCCTTCGCCGTGGCGGCTGTGAAGACCGATTTTGTCGCTGCGCCGGGACAGGCCGTTCGTCTCAGCATCTACGATAGCGAAGACGCCTTCCTGCATGAAGCGCGCGCAAAGCACGAAGCTCGCCTTGATGAAGATGGCGTTGCTGTGTTGCCGCTCGCTGATCTGGAGCCGGGCGAGTACGCCTTTGCCGCCTATCTGGATCAAAATGGCGACGGCATTTTAAATCGCGGCAAAGTCCTTGGCCGGCCGAAAGAGCCGGTGGCGTTCTCCAACGGCGTCATCCCGAAGCTGCGCAAGCCCCGCTACAATGAAACGAAAGTTGCGGTGGCGCCGGGCGACGTGGTTGTCATTACGCTGAAAGACTAAGTGTCAGCGTTTTTTGAATTCCGCCTGAATTTCAATCTTAACTTCATCTCCGACCAGCGTTGAAAAGCGATCAACGCCAAATGCAGCGCGGCTAATGACGCCGCGGGCTGAAAAGCCGGTGACATAAGCATTGCGGAGTCTGTCGCGCGCGCCGCCATTGAAGGCCACATCCAGCGTCACCGGCGCCGTGACGCCGTGCAGCGTCAAATTACCGTTCAGGATACCGTTATTCTCGCCAGTGACAGTGATCGCGGTGGAGGTGAAGCGCGCTTGCGGGAATGCCGCAGCGTCGAACCATTGCGGCCCCATCAGGGTTTCCGCGAAAGCGTCATTGGCGACATCCAGGCTGGTCATATCGATCATTGCATCGATATTCGCGGCCTCCGGGTTTTGGTCGTCAAAGTCGAGGCTGACGTTGAAACGGTCGAACCGCCCGGCGAATTCCGAAAAGCCCAGATGGTTCACCTGAAACAACAATGCGGCGTGATCCGTGTCGAGTTCATAGGCGCCGGACCGCAAAGCCGCCGCGCCCTGTTCAACGTCCGGTTTGACCAATGGCGCCAGTGCGGAGGCGCATCCTGACACAAATAGCCATGACGTAATAATCAGCAGGCGAATAAAAGACATGGGCGAAGGCCCTTTTTTAAGGCGCGCCGCAATCAGGGCAGTCGGGATCGGCGGGAAGGCGCACGCTGCGAAATGTTCCGCCAAGCCCGTCATATAGCATCAGCCGCCCGGCGAGGCTCTCGCCGATTTGTAACAATTCCTTGATCGCTTCCATGGCCGCGAGCGTGCCCATCACGCCGGTGACGGCGCCCATGACACCCTCTTCGGCGCAATTGATCTGGGTCTCTCGCGGCGGTTCTTCCGGCACGAGACAGCGATAGCACGGCAAGACGCCCGGCGCGGCAAAGGATTTGAACGTCGCAAGCTGGCCTTCAAAACGCCCGACCGCAGCCGAGACCAGCGTTTTTTTCTCGGCGATGCAGGCAGTGTTCAGGGCATAACGCGCAGCGAAATTGTCAACGCCTTCGACGATCAGATCATAGGCGCTGACAATCTCGCATGCATTCGTTTCAGTAATGCGCGGTTGCGGCTCGATTTTCACATGCGGGTTGAGGCGCGATATGGCGTCTTGCGCGGCTTGTGTTTTTGGGCGGCCGACATCTTCGGTGCGAAACAATGTCTGGCGCTGCAAATTCGACAGCGCCACCAAATCATCATCAGAAACGCCAAGAGTCCCAACGCCAGCCGCCGCCAGATAAGACAGAATTGGACTCCCCAGCCCGCCGGCGCCGACCACCAGCACCTTTGCGGCGACAAGTTTCTGCTGGCCCTGTCCGCCCACTTCCTTGAGCAGGATATGACGGGCATAGCGTTCGCGTTCTTCGGGGGTCATTTCGACAACAACTCTGCGCGCACGCGAATGGTGCGCGTCGCGATCGTAGTTTCCAACAGGAACAAACTTAGCCCGCCGATCATGGCCAACATGGCGGCAATGAACATCATCGCCACCGGCGCCGCGACTTGCAGCACGATAAATTCCCCAATGAAAAGCGTTGCAACCACAAGGCAGACTAACAAGCCTGCAAGGGAGAACAAGACGACCGCACGCTGCGACAGCCGCACCCGCCGGTCGAGAATGACAAGCTCCTTTTTGATCCGGGATACTTCTTCCGGCTCTGGGGTCGCGAGAAGCCGGTCTTCAAGATTGCGCGCCCGATCGACGACGCGGCCGAGGCGTGAGGCTACGACATTTAAAAACGCGCCGATGCCAGCCAGCAGAAACACCGGTGCGACGGACAGTTCGATGGTGTGCGCGAGGTTTGAAAGTTCGTTCATGTCCGCCTTTGTGCGTTCATCCGAAGAGTTCGTAAAGGAC
The DNA here is from genome assembly GCA_021604585.1 of Hyphococcus sp. Lineage (GTDB taxonomy): Bacteria > Pseudomonadota > Alphaproteobacteria > Caulobacterales > Parvularculaceae > Hyphococcus. Next base: position 13,920 of record BQJG01000009.1, on the reverse strand, counting down.
GCGGTTCAGGATACGCCGCCCCTCTGCGGTGGCGGCGAGCGTTGCGCCGTCCCAGTCTAACAGTTGATCGCCGATCAACAGATCGAGCTTTTGCTGCGCTTCAGGCTCATTAAAATAGGCGTCAGCGCGGGCAAACGGAATGCCGCGCACCAGGCGCAGTCCCATTGAGAGGCGCTCCATGGTCGCTTCGCGCGAGGAAAGAATATTTTCGGCAAAGGGCGAGCCCGACAGATAGTCCGCCGGGGCTAGCGGCGCGACCGTTTCAATGCGCGCGCGGTCTTCGCTCAAGCGGCCATGCGCGCCGGGTCCGACGCCGACATAGTCGCCATAGTTCCAGTAAACGAGGTTGTGACGGCTTTCTTCACCGGGCGCTGCATGGTTGGAAATTTCATAGGCGGGCAATCCCGCCGCCGCCGTCATTTCCTGTGCGGCGTCAAACATGTCGGCGCAAAGCTCTTCGTCCGCTGGCGTCCATCGCCCCTTGTCGACGGCCTTGGCGAAGGCTGTGCCCGCCTCAATAGTGAGCTGATAGAGCGATAAATGGCTGACGCCTAACGCCAGTGCTTCATTGAGTTCGCTGCGCCAATCACCCAACGGTTGGCCGGGGCGCGCGTAGATGAGGTCGAAGGTAACGCGCGAAAAAGATTGTTGTGCCGCGTCGATCGCCGCCAAAGCTGATTTTGCATCATGATCACGGCCAAGAAACATAAGCGCGTCATCGCGCAAGGATTGAACGCCGAGCGACAAGCGGTTGACGCCGGCTGCGGCAAAAGAATCAAAATGCGATTGCTCCGCATCTGTTGGATTGGCTTCAAGAGTGATTTCCGCAGCCGTTTCAAATCCCCAAAGCCGCTCACAGTTTTCGATAACGCTTTCAATTATCGTGACCGGCGCCAGCGAAGGGGTGCCGCCGCCAAAATAAAGACTGGAAAGTTTACGGCCAGAAGTCCGTGCGGCATAGGCCTCAAGGTCGCGGGTAAGCGCAGTGATCCATACGGCCGCATCGATGTCTCTGTTTTTGTAAACGTTGAAATCGCAATAGGGACAGATACGCGCGCAGTAAGGCCAGTGAACATAAACCCCGAGAGGGTTGGTCATTGCGCCGCCGCCTCAGCAAGCGCGATCGTGTGGTCGAGCAATTCGCGACCGCCCATGGGGCCGTGGCTGGGGATAACGATCTCGGCGTCCGGAAAAGCTGCGGCGACATTGCGCACAGCCTTCGCCCAGTGACCGATATCGGCGTCAGCGGTATTGCCCAGATTGTCGGTTCCGCCGGGGCGGATCAAACACCCGCCGAACAGAACTTTCGCCGGTGCGTAATAGACGACGATATTATCGCGCGTATGACCGGGCCCTGGATAAAACACGGTCACGCCTTGCTCGTCCTGCGCGCCAAGCAGCATTTCGCGGTCGCGTCCGTCGAGAATGGAAAACATGGTCTTGCGCAGGCCGCGCGCCGTTGCGTCTTCATTAGTGAGCGGATGCGCCCGCCCGCCAATGCCGTGCTCTTGCAGGGCCTTCATGCCGCCCATTTTGTCTTCATGAGCATGTGTGATGATCGCGATGTCCGGCGTCTCGCCCAAATCTCTTTCGATCAGAGACAATAGCGTTTCTGTTTCTTCATCTGTCCACGCCGTATCCACAAGCACAACACCACCTTCGGTTCTAACGACCAGCCCTTGCGACAGAACCGGCCCCCATGGCGGGACATCTTTGTAACTCTTGTGAATCCAGACGCCACCCGCGATTTTTTCCAGCGACGGCGCGGGCAGGGCTGATGTTGGCTGTTCTTTTTCAAAGATTGAACACGCAGCGATGCTCAATAATAGAGTGGTCGCTAAAAACTTTTTCACCAACATCAAAAATGGGCTTTCATCAGTTTACGGAAGGCATCGGCGCGGTGGGAGATTGCATGCTTTTCTTCTGGCTCCATCTCGGCGAAGGTAATGTCATAGCCTTCGGCGTAAAAGATCGGATCATACCCGAAGCCTTTGTCGCCGCGCGGCGGAAAAACGAGACCGCCGCAAACCTCGCCTTCAAAACTTTCCGTGTGGCCGTCGGGCCAGGCGAGGCACAGCACGCAGACAAATTTTGCGGAAAAATCTTCGGTGCCGCTGTCGAAAAGCGCGGTTTCGACTTTTTTCATGGCCAACTTGAAATCGCGCGGTTCGCCGGCCCAGCGTGCGGAAAAAATTCCCGGCGCCCCGCCTAAAGCGGTGACAGATAGGCCAGAATCGTCCGCAAGGGCGGGCAGGCTGGAGGCCGTAGCGGCGGCTAGAGCCTTCAATTTGGCGTTCTCAAGGAAGGTCGTTCCGGTCTCCTCCGGGTCATCCAGGCCAAGTTTTTTTGCCGATACCGCCTCAATTCCGAGTGGCGAAAGTAACTCATTGATTTCACGCACTTTTCCATCGTTGTGAGAGGCGATTACGAGGCGCCCAGGCCCCAGTTTCCGCACATTTTCGCCCATGTATTTATCCCTTATCGAAAAAAAATTATCGTTTTTCGGCAAAAACCTCTTGTATCGTTTTTCAATAAGTGTATATCGATATTCAACAAGACGGCGGATCAACCGCTGCACAGGAAGCCCAGGCAGACTTAACAGCCAAAGGGCGAAAAACGAAAGGGGCCGAAAGACCGGAAAACCGGCGAAATGGCCCAAAAAGGAGAAACCCGGGGGATGGGCCCGCCCTCAAGATAAAGGGCCCAGCCATAAAAAAAGAGCGGCAGGAAAAAACCATGCCGCTCAAGAAGATCAAAAACGAGCCGCTTACACAGGAAAGAAAAGGAGAAACCCATGCGCTTTGCAAACTCGACATCCACCATCGGCACATTTGGCAGCTTTGTCAATGGACTGACTGTTTTCACCCTGATCACATTCATCGCTGTCGGCTATTTTTCCGCTCTCGGCTCATTCGCAGGAGCAGCGTAATGTTTAAGCTGATCCAGGGCATCTCGGCGGCGGTATTCGCCGCCTTCGCGGCGGCCAGCCTTTACTCGCTGGCCATCGCGTCGCCAGGCGAAGGCGGGGCGGAAGCCAAGCTTGAAAGCTGTGAAAGCACCTTTTGCCTTATCGCGTTTTTCTAAACAGAAATGCGATAAGGTCGCTTGGTGACAGCGAAGACGGAGAATTCAACATGCGCGCGATAGGAAAAGGATCGCTCTCGTCGATCCTGGCGGTGGGGCTGCACGGCACACGCGTCATCTTGTGGATCGCCTTGGGCGGTATAACGTTAGCGCTTATGATACTACCTTTGGCGCCGATGATCGCCAGCATGTTCGCCGATAGCGACGCTATTATTTTTGACGGCGACGGATTTGCCGACGCGGAAGATTTCATCAAGGTCACGAGCGCATTCGTTACTTTCGCGGTGATGTTGTTTGTCGTGAACCGGTTGCTCGAGATTTTAAAAACGCTGCGCTTCGGTTCGCCCTTCGTGAAAGAAAATGCAGACCGATTTCGCGGGCTTGGCTACGCCTTGCTGATGGGTGAGGGCGCTAAATTCGCCTTTGGGTTTCTGTCGCTCATTTATGATGCTGATGTGAGCATCAATTCATCCTTCATCACCTGGCTGGCGATCATCGCCGTCTTTGTGTTGTCGGAAGTGTTTCGTGAGGGCGCGCAGATGAAAGAAGAACAGGATCTAACCGTTTAATGTCGATTTCCGTCAAATTGGATCGCGTCTTACTGGACCGCAGCATGTCGCTGACGGAACTGTCGGAACGCGTTGGCGTCACCATCGCCAACCTGTCGATCCTGAAGACGGGTAAGGCGAAGGCAATCCGCTTTTCAACGCTGGAAGCGATCTGCAAAGAACTTGATTGCCAGCCCGGCGACATCCTTTTCTTTGACGATGACGGCGTTTCCAACCCCGACTAAATTTCCAGCTCAGATTATTGATAAGGCGCCGTCGCAGGGTCGCTGAGCGCTTCTTCCGGCACATCGTCTGCTTGCGGCGGGACGGCGCCGCCAATCTTGCGGCTGATCCAAGCATAACAGAGCAACGCCAGCGCCGCCGCCGACGTGAACATAAACGGCGCGGCAGGCGACACATCATAAAGCGTGAAACCAAGCAGCGGCGAGAGAATAAACCCCGACGCCCCGGCAGAGCCGGCGAGACCGATCGCGCCGCCTTGTTCATCAGCATTGACAGCGAGCGAAGCCGCCGATGTTGCGGCGGGAATAGCGAGGCCCGCTCCAAAACCGCTCATCGCCATGCCGATCACCACCGGCCAGAGATGATCCGAGAGAAAAATCAGAGCCTGACCCAACGCCATCATCGCCGGAGCGACACGCATCAAAGTTGCGGGCGGAAGGCGAAAGCGCTGCACGACAATGAGTTGCGCGGCCAGCGAGGAAACGGCGCCCGCCGTCAGGCCGATGCTGACATAGCCGGTCGCGGCGGCGGTCGTGAAACCGAGCCGGTCGATGAAATAGAAGGCGATGGTCTGGATCGGAATTGCGTTGATCACCCCGAACGCCAGCGCGAAAGCGAAAAAAGGCAGGAGCCGGGGGTCGGTCAATCGCACTTTCGCCGGCAGATTGCGCTTCGTCGGGCCGGTGCGCTCGGGCAGGAAAAAATAAACTGCGATTGACATGGACGCGGCGATCGCCGCGACGGCGTAAAATGGAACTGTCGGCCCCAGCAGCGACGTTGCTGCGCCAAAGCCGGGTCCGAGCATGGCGCCGAAACCAAACGCGGCGGAAAAGCTGGCGATCCCCGCTGTGCGGTCGCGCTTGGAGGTGCGGTCGGCGATATAGGCTTGGGCCGCTGGCGGACTGGCCGAACCGATCAGGCCATATAGGCTGCGCATGGCGATCATCAGCACGTAAAGCGGCAAGCCGGAGAGCGCTCCAGCCAGCCCTAACTGCACAGAAGCGCCAAACAACACTGTTGAGATGGAAAAGCCGAGCAGACCGATGAGAATAAACAGCTTGCGGCCGCGTTGATCGCTCATTCTCCCCCAGCGCGGGCCGCAGACGACCCACGCCGATGCTGACACCATGAAAATAAAGCCGACTTGAATGTTCGACAGGCCGATTTCACGGGCCAGCGGCGGCAGCACCGAGAATACAATCGTTTGCCCCATGCCGGCGCAGACCGCTCCGACCAGCAGCAGCGCAATGGCGATGCGCCGCTGGCGCGGCGTGGTGACGCCGCTCGCCGTATTTGCATCAGGTGGAGTGGAATCAGACATTCTGGCGGGAGCTCCGGTGATCGCCGGCAGGAAGGACACACTCACCACGCGCCGCAACGCATGGCAATTCCAGATTGCACACAGATGCGTGCTTTTTGGTTTTCGCATGCGTGCAAGACCGCTAGACTGTCGCGGCGACGAGAGGGAGGCGCTAATGTCAGAATCCTTTTCCATCGAAGGCGGCTGCGGTTGCCGCGCTGTGCGGTATCGGCTGACGGCAAGTCCGCTCTTCGTTCATTGCTGTCATTGCCGCTGGTGCCAGCGCGAGACCGGCGCCGCCTTCGCGTTGAATGCGATGATCGAAATGGATTGCGTCGACATGCTCGGCGAGGACCCCGTCCGCATCGAGACTCCGTCAGAGAGCGGGCGCGGCCAGAAAATCCACCGTTGCCCAAAATGTCAGGTGGCTTTGTGGAGCCACTATGGCGGCGCCGGGGAAGCGATCGCATTCATCCGTGTGGGAACGCTTGACGATCCTGATCAAGTTCCGCCCGATATTCACATCTATACGGCGTCAAAGCAGCCCTGGTTGCCGCTTTCTCACGAGATTCCAGCGGTTAAAGGTTTCTACAAAATGAGCGAATACTGGCCGGAGGAAAGCCTTGAGCGTCTGCGCGTCGCCAAGGAAGAGTTTGCCGCCAAGTAGCGATTTCGCCGGGCGATTGCCGCCGCGCGTTCAAGCGCCTATATCCCCGCCATCATGACTGAACTTGACCTCTTCGCGCGGCCCGCAAAAGCAGAGCTGCAAAATCTCGCCGGCCTCACCCGCGGCGAACTGGCTGGCGTGTTGGCGGGCGCATTTGGTCTGGATGAGAAAAAGGCGCGAATGCGGGCGAGCCAACTCTGGGGCTGGATCTATCATTACGGCGTGACGGATTTCACCGTGATGACCGATATCGGCAAGGAGATGCGTGCCGGACTCGCGGAGAAATTCGTCATCGCGCGGCCAGAGATTGCGGAGCGTCTTGTTTCCGTTGACGGCACAAGAAAATATCTCATTCGCCTTGGCCCCGGCATCGAAGTTGAGTGCGTTTACATCCCCGATGTCGGTCGCGCCGGGGCGCTCTGCGTTTCCAGCCAGGTTGGCTGCACTCTTTCCTGCACGTTCTGCCATACAGGCACGCAAAAACTGGTGCGCAATCTGACCTCGGCGGAAATCGTCAATCAGGTTATGATTGTCAAGGACGACCTTGAGGAATGGCCGTCCGGCGGCGATGAGCGCAAGCTCTCCAACATCGTTTTCATGGGCATGGGCGAGCCGCTCTATAATCTCGATAATGTTTCGCGCGCCATCGACATCATTTCCGATGGCGACGGTATTTCATTGTCGCGCCGCAGGGTGACGGTCTCGACGTCAGGCGTTGTGCCGGATATTGAACGCCTTGGCGAAGAAACACAGGCGATGCTGGCGATCTCGCTGCACGCCACCAATGACAAACTTCGCGACGAGCTGGTGCCGATCAACCGCAAATATCCGATCGCCGAATTGATGCAGGCTTGCCGCACCTATCCGGGCGCGTCGAATGCGCGGCGGATAACATTCGAGTATGTGATGTTGCGCGAGGTCAATGACAGCGACGCCGAAGCGCGCGCGCTGGTCAAACTCCTCAAAGGCCTGCCCGCCAAGATCAACCTGATCCCGTTCAACCCCTGGCCCGGCGCGCCTTACGAATGTTCAAGCTGGGAGCGCATCGAAGCCTTCGCCGAGATCGTATCCCGCGCCGGTTATGCCTCGCCGATCAGAACGCCGCGCGGACGCGATATATTCGCCGCCTGCGGACAGTTGAAATCGGAAAGCGTGAAGAAGAGAGCGAGCGACGCGCGCAAGCAGCGGATGGGGGTTTGATCAATTATGAGCGGCGATCAACTGACGATCAAAATTCAAAAATCAGATGCACTCGTTCTGTTTGAGTTTCTCTCGAGAGAATTAATGGATAATGAGACCTGCGATCGTTTAAAACAGATAACAGAAGACGATAGCGAGATTGGGGCTCTTAATGCATTGTTGGGCTGTTTCGAGAAGCAGCTTGTAGAGCCGTTTAGCAAAGACTATGCGAAACTTTTGGACGATGCTCGCAAGGACTGCAAAGAGCGATACGGGTCTTTCGAGTAGGGCGCATTAAGGGCGATCATGCCTTCCCCTTCCCCCTCTTCTCAAACGCCGCCATTTGCTCCGGCGTCGCGTCCTTTTGGTGCTTCGCTTTCCACTCCGCGTAAGGCATGCCGTAGACGCGCTCGCGGGCTTCATCTTTGGTGAGCGATACGCCCTCAGCTTCCGCCGCCTCGCGCTGCCAGTCGCCGAGGCAGTTGCGGCAGAAATCGGCGAGGATCATCAGGTCGATATTCTGCACGTCCGGCCGGTTTTGAAGATGCGACACCAGCCGCCGGAACGCCGCGGCGTCGAGTTTTTCCTGAAGCTCCGGTGAAATCTCGGTCATGGCGTCAACTCCTCGAAATGCGTTGCCGTTCTTTCGCAGTGAAGTGTATTGAGCCTTATGACGATTTCAATCGGCGGCATAACAATTCCCGACTGGGAGCTTGTGGAGACCTTCATCCGCGCCTCGGGGCCCGGCGGACAGAATGTCAACAAGGTCGCGAGTGCGGTGCAGCTGCGCTTCAACGCGCTGACCTCGCCATCCCTGCCGCCCGCCGTGAAGGCGCGGCTAAGATCCATCGCCGGGCGGCGCATGACCCGCGAGGGAGAGGTCATCATAGAGGCGAAGCGCTTCCGCTCGCAGGAACGCAATCGCGAGGATGCACGCGAGCGGTTGACGGAGATGATCGAGCGCGCCGCCACGCCGCCTCGGCCACGCGTCAGGACCAGGGTCTCGCTGAACCAAAAACGCAAACGCCTGGACGACAAGAAAAAGCGTAGCGTAACAAAGACAGAGCGCCGCCGCATCAGCGACGAATAACACCCTTGCGCTTCACGCCGCCGTCCGGTTGGATGGCGCAACGTCAATACGCCGTCAATCCGGAACGACAGATGAAGTTAAACCCCAAACTTGACGCTCAAGAGCTCTCAGCGCGCTTCAAACGCGACAGCCGCATATCCATTGCGCATATTCTGCGCGATGAAGATGCGCGCGCGCTGCGCAAGGCAATCGAACAAGAACCGCACCGCAATATGGTGTTTTACGCCAATGGCCGGCATTTCGATATCGATGGTGCAGGCTGGCGCGCGCTCGGCGTAGAAAAGAAACGCACGACTGAGCAGATTATCAACGCTGAGGCGCAGAAAGGGTTTTCGTATCATTACGAGAATCTGCCGATTTATGATCGCTGGCGACAGAAAAGCGCAATGGGGAGTCTTCTATGTGAGGCCGTCGAGTTTTTGAATAGTGAGGATTTCCTTTCTCTTATGCGCCGCGTGACCGGATTTGATGATATCGCGTTTGCAGATGCGCAGGCGACGCTTTATGGGCCAGGGCACTTTCTGACCCTGCATGACGACGCTGTTGAAGGCAAAAACCGGCGCGCCGCCTATGTCCTGAATCTGACCGGCGACTGGAGCAACGATTGGGGCGGATACCTCAACTTCTTCGATTCGGAGGGTAATATCGAAGCGGCTTACAAGCCGGCTTTCAATGCGCTAAATGTATTTTCGGTGCCGGCAGCGCATTCGGTAGGTTACGTGGCGCCTTTTGCTGGCGCGTTGCGGTGTTCGATTACCGGCTGGCTGCGTGCAGGGAAAGACGTTGATGTTGGCGCATCGTAAATCGGATTTTAAAACAGGAATAATTGAATAATGGACCGCGCCACTCTCATTGAAAATCAGCGCAAGCATTATCGCGACCACGGGTGGGCGAAGGCCCCAAAGGTTTTGCCTGTAGAAGTCGCTGATGCGGCGCTTTACAAAATCCAACAGGAGCTGGGCGGCGATTGGGAAAGCTACAAAGGCGACTACATCAAAACCTTTCTTACCGACAAGAAAGCTTATGAGTGTTATTCGTTCGACTATACGCCGATGGCGATGCTGCAATGGGGACTGACGCCATACATGTCGACTGTTGTCGGAAAAGATTTACTTCCTTCCCATGCATATTTTCGCGTCTATCGTTCCGGCGATGTTTGTCATTTGCATAGTGATGCGATGAATTGCGAACACGCCATGTCGCTTACGCTCGGCTACTCTGACGATCTTATGTGGGGGCTCGATATCAGCGAAAAATACTACGAAGCCGGTGAAAAGCGCCCCGCGGAAGTCGCGCAACAGGAGGGTCGGATCAAGCTTCACAATGTTGTAATGAATACGGGTGACGCTGTGATCTATAATGGCATAAACTATATTCATGGGCGGGTGACGCCAAATCCTAATAGATGGTCAGCGCAGATTTTTCTGCATTGGGTTGATCGCGCGGGAAAATTCGCTCGCCATGCATTTGATGATCGTGCTGGGGAAGTGGTGCGTCGCGCCGACTTTGTGTTTCCCGATGATGACGCGCCTGAGAAAGTCAATCCGAATCGGGCGGAGATGGTCAAGGAGCGCGGCCGCTAGGCGTGTTTCGTGCTGGCCTGCGCGCGCGAAACTGGTAAGCTGGCGCCATTCGTTTTCTAAAGGGGAGATTTTGATGATACGCACTATTTCTATGATCGCCGCGACGGTGATGGTTTTCACGAATATTGCTCTTGCAGCAGACGCGCCGCTTACTGTTGATACGGCGAAGCGGTTTGTTTCTTCACTTGAGTCAGTAGAGTCGCTTGGTGAAGAGTTTGTGACCAATGGCAAGGCCGACAAGCTGATGATCGACGTTCAACCGAAAGCAAACGAGAAATTCAAACCATACTCAAATGCTGTTTTTGCACTTAAAGAAAAATACCCGTCCGACTATTCGCGCCTCAATAGTGCAGTGAAGCCGCACGGCTTTTCAGCGGAAGAGTGGGGCGCCGCAGGTGATCGTGTGATGATCGCCTATATGGCCCTCAAGATGGAAAAGGAAAACCCGCAAGCCATGACGCAGATGCAGGCGATGGACCCGTCTATGATGGCGATGTTGCCGCCAGACATGAAGCAACAATTCGAGCAGGCGCAGATTATGATGGAGACGATCTCGAGCGCATCGGATGAAGACAAGAAAATTGTCGCGGAAGTTGCGGACGATCTCGACGACTATATGGACCGCACCGCTGATGCTCATTCCGGCCACTAGCCGCCGTTTGATTTTGTCAATTTCGCCCGGGCGTGATCAGATCGCGTCCGGGCTTTTTATTATGCAGGTTCGGAGGGAGTTATGAAATTTTTGAAGATGTTTTGCGTTGCGGCGCTTTCTCTATCGATGCAGCAATCGCTGAGTCTGGCGGCGGAAACACCCGGTGAGGCCGTCGCAGCCGCGCGTGAATGGCGGGCAGAGCATGGCGCAGAGATTCTCCGCGGATTTACCGAACTTTTGTCGCTTCCCAATGACGCCAATGATGCGCCGAATATCCGCCGCAATGCCGAGTATGTGAGCGCGTTGTTTGCAGATCGCGGGTTTTCCATGGAGTTGCTCGAAATTGATGGCGCGCCGCCGCTCATCTACGGCTTGCGCGCAACGCCGGGCGCGACGCGCACCATCGCCATATATATTCATTATGACGGACAGCCGGTGGACGCCGCCGATTGGACGCATTCGCCATTTTCACCACGCCTCTATACGCGTGCGATGACCGATGGCGGCGTGGAGATTGCGCTCCCGGAAGCCGGCGCCGCTATCGACGAAGACTGGCGGCTCTATGCGCGCTCAGCCAGCGACGACAAGGCGCCCATCCCGGCGCTGCTCGCCGCGATTGATGCGCTCGATGGCGCCGGCATTGGCTTTTCGTCAAACATAAAACTGATTTTTGACGGCGAGGAAGAGGCGGGTTCCGATCATCTTGATGACTACCTTGCGGCGCATGCGGACAAATTTTCAGATATCGACCTATGGCTCTTTTGCGACGGGCCAACCCACCAAAGCGGAAAACCGCAACTGGTTTTTGGCGTGCGCGGCGTCACCGGATTGGAGGTCACGGTGTATGGGCCCAATCGCGGCCTTCATAGTGGTCATTATGGTAATTTTGCACCGGGACCGGGCTGGCGGCTGGCGCAACTGCTCGCCAGTATGAAAGATGAAAAAGGCCGGGTGCTGATCAAGGATTTTTACAAGTCCAGCGCGCCGGCCTCCAAGGCGGAGCGCGCCGCCATCGCAGCCGCTCCGGCGGTCGATGGTGCGTTGCGCGAGACCTTTGGACTTGCTGAAAGCGAAATGAACAATGCGCCTCTGGGCGAGCGGCTCCTGTTGCCCGCCTTGAACCTCAAAGGGCTCAAGAGCGCCGAAGTCGGGGCGCTTTCGCGCAACGTAATTCCGCCGACAGCGACAGCCTCCATCGGCTTGCGGCTGGTCAAGGGCAATCAGCCTGAAGACATGCTCGATCTCGTTGAGGCGCACATTAAGCGGCAGGGTTATGTGATCGTTCGGGATGAGCCTGATGCAGCGACGCGTGCGGCGCACCCGCTGATTGCCAAAGTAACGCGTTCGGGCGGATATCCGGCGGTTCGCAGCGCCATGGATGATCCGCGTGTTGGCCCGCTTGTTTCTGCGTTGAATATCGCCGCAAATGGGACGCTTATTCTCGCCCCAAGTCTCGGCGGCTCTCTGCCGCTTTACATGTTTGAACAAGCGTCTGGCGCGCCGATCGTAATTTTGCCAATCGCCAATTACGATAACAATCAGCACTCGGCCGACGAGAATATCCGCATCGGCAATTTGTTTTACGGCATTGATGCTTACGCCGCCGTTCTGAGCATGGGGGAATGACCACGCCAAGCCTTGTCCCCCCAGCCGCCATCGCCTAGCCTCCCGGTCAACTTGCCGGTCCGCCGGCTTTGAACCGGAGCTTGTACATGACTGTTTCTCATAAGACCCTACTCGCCGCCGTTGCGCTCGCGGCGCTTTCCGCCGCCTGCGGGCGCAGCGATCCGCCCGCCGCCAGTTCGGAAATCGCGCAGCCTGCTGCTGAGGATAAATCTGAACAGCTCAACGCATGGTTCGAGGAGCAGTTTGAAGCAGGCGTTGCACGCTCGCCAATGACCCAGACATTTCTCGGGCGCAAGACCAATTATGGCCAGTGGGACAATGCGAGCGACGAATATGAGCGCGAAACCCATGAGCTTGAAATGGCGGCGCTCGCGGAAATGCACGAAAATTACTCGCTCGAAGATCTCGATCCAGCGACACAGCTTTCGTATCGCTTGTTCGAATATGAAGGTGATCAATCAGCGCGGAATTTCCCATGGCGCAATCACTGGTACGAATTCAGTCAGTTCCGCGGCCCGCATTCATCAGTGCCGGCGTTTTTGATCAATCAGCATCGCGTCGATAGCGTGGAAGACGCCGAGGCTTATATTTCGCGGCTCAACGGCGTGAAGACCTATCTTGGCCAGCATCAGGAAAAGGCGGAGGAACAATTCGCCAATGGCGTGAATCCGCCGAAATGGGCATATCCGCAAATGATCGCGACGTCGCAGAACATCATTTCTGGTGCGCCATTTGACGATGGCGGCAAAACTTCGACGATCCTTGAAGACTTCAACAAGAAAGTGAATGCGCTCGATATCGAAGAAGAGGCTAAGGCCGACCTGCGCGCTCGCGCTGTCGACGCCATGCTCAACAGCGTCAAGCCGGCCTATGAATCGCTAATCGCAATGTTTGAAGCGCAGGAGCAGACGGCGACCAATGATGACGGCGCCTGGAAATTGCCGGATGGGGCGGATTACTACGCCAACCGCCTGCAACAGTTCACAACAACTGATATGAGCCCGACAGAAATCCACGAGCTCGGCCTGGCTGAGGTTGCCCGCATCCATGCGGAAATGGAAGCGATTAAGAACGATGTCGGATTTGAGGGAAGCCTGCAGGAGTTCTTCGCCTATCTGCGCGAAGACCCCGATGAGCGCTTCACCTATCCAAACAACGACGAAGGCCGCGCCGCCTATCTTGAGGAGGCAACCGCCATCATCGACGACATGCGCGGCCGTCTCGACGAATTGTTCCTGACCAAGCCGAAGGCCGACATCATCGTCAAGCGCGTCGAGCCCTTCCGTGAACGCTCCGCTGGCAAAGCGTTTTACCAGCGTCCGGCGCCGGATGGCTCGCGTCCCGGCATTTATTACGCCAATCTCTACAACACCGCCGACATGCCAACCTATCAGATGGCGGCGCTCGCCTATCATGAAGGCATTCCAGGCCACCACATGCAGCTCGCCATCGCGCAGGAGCTTGAGGATGTGCCGAGCTTCCGCCGCTTTGGCGGATTTACGGCGTATACGGAAGGGTGGGGTCTTTATTCAGAGTACATCCCGAAAGAAATGGGTCTTTATACCGATCCCTATGCCGATTTCGGCCGGCTCTCGATGGAGATCTGGCGCGCCGCGCGTCTCGTCGTCGATAGCGGTCTCCATGACAAGCGTTGGACCCGCGAAGAGGCGATCGAATATCTGATCAACAATACGCCCAATCCGGAAGGCGACTGCATCAAGGCGATCGAACGCTATATCGCCATGCCGGGACAGGCGACGGCCTATAAGGTCGGGATGCTGAAAATCCTCGAATTGCGCCGCCGCGCGGAAGCAGCCCTTGGCGACGGGTTCGATGTGCGCGAGTTCCACGATGTCGTCCTGCGCGACGGCGCGGTGCCGCTGGCGATTCTCGAAGAAAATGTCGACGCGTGGATTGCGAAGAAAACAGCGGGATAGCTACATCACTC
>BQJG01000008.1 GCA_021604585.1 Hyphococcus sp. | reverse complement strand
CGGCCGATTCGTTTCAGGTTTCAAAAGGCGCGCCTAATGGGTCACAACGGAAGCACCATCGCCCGCATCGCCGGCCGGCGCAGGATCCACCGGCTCGGTCCATTCGATTGGCGTGAGCTTTTGGGTCAGCGCGTGGGACAGGACTTCATCCACTGTTGAAACCGGGATGATCTTGATGCCCTTTTTCACGTTATCCGGAATGTCCGCGAGATCTTTTTCGTTTTCTTCCGGAATAAGCGCCGTTTTCACCCCAGCCCGCAACGCCGCGAGCAGCTTCTCCTTCAGCCCGCCAATGGCGAGCACACGGCCACGCAGGGAGATCTCGCCTGTCATGGCGATATCCTTGTGCACGGGAACGCCGGTGAGGACGGAGACGATGGCAGTGGCCATCGCGACGCCTGCCGATGGTCCATCCTTCGGCGTGGCGCCTTCGGGCACGTGGATGTGAATGTCCGTTTTGTCGAACAAGGGCGGCTCGATGCCGAACTCCGCCGAGCGGCTGCGTACGTAAGACGAGGCGGCGGAGACCGACTCCTTCATCACGTCCTTCAGGTTGCCCGTCGGGGTCATCTTTCCTTTGCCCGGCATTTTCACCGCTTCGATGGTGAGGATTTCACCGCCAACGGACGTCCAGGCGAGACCTGTGACGACGCCAATTTGATCCTTGCCGTCGATCTCGCCATGCCGGAATTTTTGAACCCCGGCATAATCGCCGAGATTTTTCGCTGTGACTTTTACGGACTTCGCCGCGCCGGTTTCAAGCTCGCGCACCGCTTTACGCGCCAGACGGGAGAGCTCGCGTTCAAGATTGCGAACGCCGGCTTCGCGCGTGTAATGGCGAATAAGCGACATCAATCCGGAATCATCCAGCTTCCACTCGCCCTCTTTCAAGCCATGGTTTTCCATTAGCTTTGGCAGCAAGTGGCGGCGGGCGATTTCCAGCTTTTCATCTTCCGTGTACCCCGGAATGCGAATGATCTCCATCCGGTCCAACAATGGCTGCGGCATGTTAAGCGAATTCGCCGTGGTGATGAACATCACGTCCGAGAGGTCATAATCAACTTCGAGATAATGATCGGCAAAGGTCGAATTCTGTTCCGGGTCGAGCACTTCAAGCAGTGCAGAAGCCGGGTCGCCGCGGAAATCCTGACCCATCTTGTCGACTTCATCGAGCAAGAAGAGCGGATTGGATTTCTTCGCCTTCTTCATAGACTGAATAATCTTGCCCGGCATCGAGCCGATATAGGTGCGGCGGTGGCCGCGAATTTCCGCCTCATCGCGCACGCCGCCAAGCGACACACGGACGAACTCACGCCCCGTCGCCTGAGCGATTGATTTTCCGAGCGAGGTTTTGCCAACACCCGGCGGACCGACGAGGCACAGGATCGGGCCCTTGAGTTTGTTTGTGCGTTTTTGCACGGCGAGATATTCGACGATGCGCTCTTTGACTTTCTCCAAGCCGTAATGGTCGGCGTCGAGAACCTCTTCGGCCTTGTCGAGATCGTTTTTCACTTTGGAACGATTGTTCCACGGGATCGATGTCAGCCAGTCGAGGTAGTTTCGCACGACCGTTGATTCCGCCGACATGGGCGACATCTGGCGCAGTTTCTTTAGCTCTGCGTCGGCTTTGGTCTTCGCCTCTTTGGACAGCTTTGTTTTTTTGATCTTGTCTTCGATCTCAGACAGCTCGTCGCGGCCGTCATCGGTCTCGCCCAGTTCTTTCTGGATCGCTTTCATTTGTTCGTTGAGATAGTACTCGCGCTGCGTCTTCTCCATCTGGCGCTTGACGCGATTGCGGATCTTTTTCTCAACATGAAGGACGCTCATTTCGCCTTCCATCAGCGCATAGACGCGCTCCAGGCGCTCGGCAGCGCCGGCAATTTCCAGCAATTCCTGCTTTTCGTGAATTTTGATGTTGAGATGTGAAGCGACAGTATCGGCGAGCTTGGCGGGCTCGTCGATCTGGCTGACGGAGACGATAACTTCCGGCGGCACGCGCTTGTTGAGTTTCACATAAGCTTCAAACTGGGAAACCACTGAACGCGACAGCGCTTCCATCTCGGCTTCGTCGCCTTCGACCTCTTCCATGTAGGAAGCTTCGGCCTCGAAAAAGTCGTCCGTTCGCACGTAATTTTCGATGATCGCGCGCGCTTCGCCCTCGACCAGAACCTTCACCGTTCCATCGGGCAATTTCAAAAGCTGCATCACCGATGCAATAACGCCAATCTCGTAAATGTCTTCGACCAACGGATCGTCGTCGCCCGCATCTTTTTGAGCGACGAGCAAAATTTTCTTGTCGTTCTGCATCACGTTTTCAAGCGCCGTGACGGATTTCTCGCGCCCTACAAAAAGCGGCACGATCATGCCCGGAAACACGACAATGTCGCGTAGCGGCAGAACTGGATAGGTTACGGTCTCGCTCATCAACTCACTCCATTTGGCGCGTCCGGCGGATTGGTCCCGCGCCCAGTTATTTCGCTTCCGCCCTATTAGGGCGGCGGTTCGCCTCGATGCGCAACGCTTTGGGGAAAGCCGCCGCGCCACTCGCCGTAAGAAACCGGCGGATTAGGCAGACCACATATATACAGCAGCGGCCGCGAATTCCGGGTTAATGTGGCTGTCTTTGACGCAATTTCAAGGATGAGGGAAAGAGCTGATTTTCCTCATGGAAACGCCGCGCGACCCAAGAAGCCGACGCGGCGTCAACAAATCTCAATCCAGGCCAGACGAGCCCCGAAGCTTCCTGGCGCTTAGGCGCTGGCGTCTGCTTCCAGCGCCTGCTTATCTCGCTCAGCGTAGATATAGAGCGGTTTTGCGTTGCCATCGACAACTTCGCCATTCACCACCACTTCGACAACGCCGTCGAGGGTCGGCAACTCAAACATCGAATCAAGCAGAATGCCTTCCATGATCGAGCGCAATCCGCGCGCGCCGGTTTTGCGTAGAATGGCGCGGCGGGCGATCGCTGAGCGGGCGTCTTCGGTGAAGGTCAGCTTCACGTCTTCCATCTCGAACAGCCGCTGATATTGTTTGATCAACGCATTTTTCGGCGTCGTCAAAATCTGGATCAACGCATCTTCGTCGAGATCTTCGAGCGTCGCAATGACCGGCAGACGTCCGACAAATTCCGGGATCAAGCCGAATTTGAGCAGGTCTTCCGGCTCAACTTCCTGCAAGATGGCGCCGATGCGGCGATCATCCGCGCTTTTCACTTCGGCGTTAAAGCCAATCGAAGAACCAGCGCCGCGTCCGGCGATCACTTTTTCTAGACCAGCGAAGGCGCCGCCAACGATGAACAAGATGTTGGTCGTATCCACTTGCAGGAATTCCTGCTGCGGGTGCTTGCGCCCGCCCTGTGGCGGCACAGAGGCGACCGTGCCTTCCATAATTTTCAACAGCGCCTGCTGCACACCCTCGCCCGATACATCGCGGGTGATTGAAGGATTGTCAGACTTGCGCGAAATCTTGTCGACTTCGTCAATATAGACAATGCCGCGCTGCGCGCGTTCGACATTGTAATCGGCTGACTGCAGCAGCTTTAGAATGATGTTCTCTACATCTTCACCGACATAGCCGGCCTCGGTGAGCGTCGTCGCATCCGCCATGGTGAACGGCACATCGAGAATCCGCGCCAGCGTTTGCGCCAGCAGCGTTTTACCCGAACCTGTCGGCCCGATCAGCAGAATGTTAGACTTGGCGAGCTCAACATCGTTGTTTTTTGCAGCGTGATTGAGACGCTTGAAATGGTTGTGCACAGCAACAGCCAAAACGCGTTTGGCTTGTTTTTGGCCGATGACGTAATCATCCAGCACTTTTTGAATTTGCTGCGGGCTCGGAACGCCGTCAGTGGCTTTCACCAGCGACGATTTGGATTCTTCACGGATGATGTCCATGCACAACTCAACGCATTCATCGCAGATGAATACTGTCGGTCCCGCGATCAGTTTCCTGACCTCGTGCTGGCTCTTTCCGCAGAATGAACAGTAAAGGGTGTTTTTCCCGTCACCGCCGCCGCTTTTGCCGCCGATCTTGCTCACTATCACCGCACTCCTTCGTCAGCGCCGCAGACAATCCCACTCCAGGGGCCGCGCCTAATATACCAAGCGCACCCTATACACAAAGGCGACGCCGCGCCCCGGCAAAGCTGCACGAATGGCGCCAAGGCCACTCAGTGCCCTCCGCCATAGGACCATATTCCGCCCAAACCAATCAAGGAACCATTTCCTTATTCGGTTAACGGATAAGGCCTTTACTCGCCTCAAGATTCTGACGGCACGTGGCGTTCCGTCAAAACTTTATCAATCAGGCCGAAGCTGACCGCCTCTTCGGGGTCCATGAAATGGTCCCGATCGAGGGTTTTTTCAATAGTTTCATAGGATTGGCCGGTGTGATGAACATAAATCTCGTTCAACCGGCGCTTAATCTTAATAATATCCTGCGCGTGGCGCTCAATATCGGACGCCTGGCCCTGGAACCCGCCGGAAGGCTGATGGACCATGATCCGCGAGTTCGGCAGGGAGAAGCGCATGTCTTTTTCCCCAGCCGTCAGCAGCAGCGAGCCCATGGAAGCGGCCATGCCGACACACATAGTCGAGACTGCCGGGCGGATATATTTCATCGTGTCATACATGGCCAATCCGGCGGACACCGAGCCGCCCGGGGAGTTGATGTAAAAGGCGATCTCTTTCTTCGGGTTCTCGGCCTCAAGGAATAGCAGCTGAGCGATGATCAGGGTCGAAACCTGGTCATGGACAGGGCCGGACAGGAAAATAATCCGCTCCTTCAAGAGGCGGGAATAAATGTCATAGGCGCGCTCGCCCCGGCTCGATTGCTCGACGACCATCGGCACGAGCGTATTCATGTAAATATCTAGGGGGTCTTTCATCGACATTCTCTTCCTTGTGCGTCCCAGAAATTGGCCGCCGGGTCGTAGCAAATAGCCCAGCAGCTGGCTTGTTTCGTCAGATTTTGCGTCCGGACACTCGTCCGGCCGGTGTGATTTCGTCCTTAAATGGGGGCTCCGGCGCGCGGCGCCAGCCCCTTATTCAGCACAACCTTAGCGCTTGGCGCTTAAGCGAGGGTTATTCTTTTGAAAATGCAAGGAAATGATTGCGCGGCATTGTTTCAGCGTCGTTAAATTCAATGGCTCAAAAATTAACGTTTATCTCCCTGCGGCTTCAGAGTCGCCTCGCGGCGCTCGCGGATCAGCGCCCGTTGCGCGGCTTCAACCTGGTCAGCGAAAGCCTCGCTCGTGATCAGCGCGCCGAGGCTTCCCGACAGTTCGGAAAGCCGTTCCCGCAACTGCGCCTTCGCTTCCGGCGTCCAGCCCGCCGGCAAGTCATCGCGGAAAAGGCTGTTTGGAATGGACGCCGTCTCCAGCAGCTTGAAAAGCGCCAGACCATTCATCGGAAAGACCGAGAACGTCACATGCAGGCTTAGCCCCCCGCTGGCCAGCGCATCATGATATTGCCCGCGCGGCAGATACAACAGATCGCCGGGCTTCATGGTTTGTTCGAACAGCACCTTGCCCTTCGACTGATCATGCAATTGCTGAAGGTTCGGGCGCGGCGAAGGCTGGCCGACCGGATTGTCGATGCGGCCTTCATAGATGCGCCAGCGCTTTTCTCCGGCGATATGAAACGCAAAAACTTCGTGATCGTCATAGTGGCTGTCAAACGCCTGCCGCTCGCCCGGCGAACAGTAAATATTTGCGCTCGCCGATCCAACGAGCGCGTGTTCAAGGCAATTCGCCACAGCGCGCAGCGACGGCGTCAGCTGTTCGGTTTCATTGAGAACGATCGTCGCGCCGCGCGCGAAGGCTGTTTCGATTTTGGCCGGGTCGGGCCGGCGCACCATGCCGTCCAACGTCTGCGTCATGGAGTTATAATGATCAGGGTTTACCGGCAGGCGGTCGACCCACATGCGCAGATTGCGATCATTCCAGTGTGAGGCTTGCGACAAGATTGCATTCAGATCCGCAAGCGAGAAAATGTGGCGTTGACTCGCTGCTGCAGGAATGTGCACCGGCTTCTTCCGGTAGTAGTCCCGGAAGAATATCTCACGGCTTAGCGGGGCCAGAATGTCATCAAAAGTGACGATGGCAGACTCCTAGGCGGAACGGCGAATCGCCGACATGCGTCATCCACCCTATCAGCAGGGTCCGGCGTGGATCAACGCAGCGGCGCCGAGGGTCAAGACAGGCCTTAGTCGAGAATGCCGTCCGGCTCTTCCATCAGCTTGTCCTTGGTGACGGACTTGTCGGTCACCGTGGCGCGTTCGATGATGTAGTCGACGACTTTTTCTTCAAACAGCGGCGCGCGGATTTGCTGAATGGCGCCCGGATTTTGCTGATAGAATTTCAGCACTTCCTGCGGCGAGACCTGCTGGCCCTGCATCTGCAGATACTGGCTTTCCTGAATCGCCTGACGCTGGATCGCCTGCTGCAATTCCGCCGAAGGCACCTGGACTTCCGAACGCTTGCCGATTTCCGCAAGCACGAGGCCCAACCGCACGCGGCGTTCGGCGATCTTGCGATAATCGTCTTTCAGTTCTTCGTCGCTCTTGTCTTTGTCCTCTTCGTCGCGCTCAGAAGCTTCGACTTGCTTCCAGATCTGCTCGAACTCGGCATCGACCATCGCCTTCGGCAACTCAAACGAGTGCGCGTCATCGAGTTTGTCCAGCAGCGTGCGCTTCAAATGTCCGCGCGAGAGATCGTTGTAGTCATTTTCGATCCGTTCACGGACGCGCTTGGTTAGATCATCGAGGCTTTCAAGACCGACTTTCTTGGCGAGTTCGTCATCGATCGCCACGTCTTCCGGCGCACGGACTTCAACAACTTTAACGTCGAACACCGCTTCTTTGCCGGCGAGATTTTTCGCGTGATAGGCGTCCGGAAACGTGACCTTGACTTCAACTTCGTCGCCAGTCTTCGCGCCGACTAGCTGTTCTTCAAAGCCAGGAATGAACGTAGCAGAACCGAGCACCAGCTCTGCGCTCTCGCCTTTGCCGCCAGCGAATTCCTCGCCGTCGATCTTGCCCACATAGTCGATGACGACCTGATCTTTGTCCTTGGCCTTTGCAGTCTTGCCGCGCGCTTTATAGCTCACTTGCTGCGCAGCGATATTCTTCAGGGCTTCTTCGATGTCGCTTTCAGGCACTTCAGCAACGGGACGCGTTAACTTAAGAGTCGATACATCCATCGGCTCAAAGGTCGGTAAAATTTCCGCGTGAAGATCATACTCAAGATCGACCTTGCCATCGATGACGTCTTCGATTTTGGAAATAAGATGCGGATGCGGCTGCGTCGCGGGCTGAAGATCGCGATCGGAGAAAGCTTTCTGCGATGTCTCGGTCACCAGCTCCTGGATGATTTCGCTCATCATCCCTTTGCCATAGAGCTTTTTGAGATGCGCGACGGGCGCCTTGCCCTTGCGAAAGCCTTTTAGGTGAACGCGGCCCTTCACTTCTTGCAGCTTGGCGACCAGCTTTTCGTCAAGTTCGGCCGCCGGCACCTTGATCAGGAATTTGCGGTCGAGGCCTTCGGCGCTTTTCTCAATGACTTCCATCTTGGTTCTCGTCTCTCTTAAAATGAATTTCGTTCCGCCGCTGTCGAAGGCGCTTAGCAGCAAAAGCTCTTCCCGAATGGGATTTCAGATAGCGCTCGAACTCCAAAGCCTTAACCTTATCAGGAAAGGCGCAATACCATTCCAACTCCCACGGCATGAATTTGGCGGTGTGTTTGGATTTTCCGGCGTTATGGTCCTTCAGTCTTTGCTTTTAGTCTTCTGACGCCCCTATGTAACTTTCTTCCTGGAAGGTGATGCTATTAACGATATAAACATATCACATTCCTCTATTCCGTCCGTCTTCACTCTCGCTTCGCTCAAGCTGCGCCGGACAGGCTCCGCTCTGCGAGCTGCTTTTGGCTGCGCCAGACAAAGCTCGCAGAGCGGAGCCTGGTGCGGATGAGAGGACTCGAACCTCCACGCCTCTCGGCGCCAGAACCTAAATCTGGTGCGTCTACCAGTTCCGCCACATCCGCAATTCTCATGCTCAAACGTAAAATGGGTCGCGGCTTTGCTCGCGACCCCTGTTCAAGCCCGCGCTTCTATAACAGAGAAAACCCGCCTGTCGAGGCGTCCGCCAAGGATTAGAGCCGTTTTTCAAACCACATCACATCGTGAAAACGGCCAAATTTGCGCCCCACCTCGCTCAATGTGGAAACATGGCTAAAGCCGAGCCGCAGATGCAGGGCGGCGGAGGCCGGATTGGGCGCCGCCACCAGCCCATAGGCGCGGTGGACATCAGCCCCGGCCAGCGCCCCAAAGAGCGCTGAATAAAGCCGGAAACCCAACCCCTGACCTTGCGCTGCGGGGGCTAGAAACACTGACGTTTTCACCGAGGTTTCATAGGCTCCGCGCGGATCGAAGGCCGAAGCGCTGGCAAATCCCAAAATCGCGCCGTCCCTCTCCGCCACCAAAACGGGGTGGCGCGGGTGGCCTGCTCTGGCGGCGAACCATGCGCGCCGGTCCGTTTCGCTGTGCTCGACGGTTTCAAAGGTTGCCGCCGTATCGCAAATGAAGGGATTATAGACGTCGTTGATCCCAGCTGAATCGTCCGGCCCGGCCAACCGAATATTAACGCCGCTCATTGCTGCGCGCCGCCTTCGCCGCCGCTCGCCTGACGCTCCGGCTGTTGCGGCGGCGCGAAAAGCTGGCGAAGAACAGTAGGAACGGCTTGGGGCAGATCTTCAGCGATGAGGCCTGCACCCACGACCTGACCGCAGGCCCCGTGAATCCAAACGCCCTGCCCGGCGGCGGCAAAGCCATCTGAACCTTGCACCTTTAAGCCCGCAATGAACCCGGCGAGCACATCGCCTGAGCCCGCCGTCGCGAGATCCGGCGGCGCGTTGGTGTTGATCAGGGCCCGCCCGTCCGGCGCGGCGATAACCGTATCGGCGCCTTTCAGCACAATGACACAGCCAGCCTTTTCGCTCGCCGCCCGCGCCATCGCCAGCTTGCCGCTCAATTTTGTTTCTTCTGGAAACAAGCGCGCGAACTCGCCCTCATGCGGGGTCAAGACATCGCCCGGCCGCAAAGCCGCGAACAAGTCCGTTGGGTTGTCGGCGAAACTGGTCAGCGCATCCGCGTCGAGCACCGCGCCGGCCTTGCTGTTCAAGATCGCGAGGATTTTTTCTTTGGTCAGCGCGCCCATCCCCGTGGCCGGACCTGCGACGCAAACCATGCGAATGCGCTCTGCATCGACTAAATGCGTGCGAACCTGATCTGCGGTGTCGGCGATCCGCAACATGATCGCTGTTAAATGTGCAGCGTGAACCGGAGCGGCTTCAGAGGGCGACAACATTGTCACCAGCCCGGCGCCGATTCGCAGTGCTCCTTGTGCGGCAAGGCGCGCGGCGCCGGTGGTCAGCGCGCCTCCAGACAAAATCATCGCAGCGCCGCGATGGTATTTGTGTCCGCCCCATTGCGGACGCGGATACATGCCGCCCCATAGTGCAGGGTGATTTTCAAAAGCGCCGACGCCGGCCTTCTGCGTCGCTTCCTCGTCAATCGCAATATCAGCGATGTCAATGGCGCCGCTGAGCGCCCGCCCGGGAAACAGCACATGACCCGGCTTTCGTGCGTGAAACGTCACAGTCCGCACAGCCTGAATGGCGGTTCCCAAAACCGCGCCTGTGTCAGCATCAACGCCAGAGGGAATATCGACAGCGACAACCGGCGCGGGGTGCGCGTTCATCGCCTCAATGGCCGCTTTGGCGGCGTCTTCGACCGGACGCGACAAACCAGTTCCGAAAATCGCGTCGACAATCAGCCCGGCCCCTTCCAGCACGGCTGGTGAAAACGCCGGCGCCTCCCCTTCAAAGAGATCGGCCATCAGTTTGGCGTCGCCCGTCAGCGCCGCCCGGTCGCCGAGCAATGCGACTTTCACCGGCCACCCCGCCTGAGCCAGCTCGCGCGCGATCACGAACCCGTCGCCGCCATTATTCCCCGGTCCGCAAATTACCGCCACGGGCCGCCGCGAGAATGTTTGGACGATTACGGAGACTGTTTTTTCACCAGCCGTCTCCATCAGCGCCGCAGACGCGGTTCCGCCTGCGATGGCCGCAGCCTCCGCCGCGCGCATTTGCGCTGCTGACAGAATGATGAATGGGTTCACGCTTGACACCTCTTTGCGAGCGGCTTCTCTTGGGGTCTAGCAAGTTTCTGACCTTAACAAAACGCAACATTGCGAGCCGGCATGAAGAAAATCGAAGCGATCATCAAACCGTTCAAACTCGACGACGTAAAGGAAGCGCTCCAGGAACAGGGCCTGCAAGGCATGACCGTCACCGATGTGCGCGGCTTTGGACGGCAAAAGGGGCATACGGAGCTTTATCGCGGCGCAGAATATGTGGTCGATTTCTTGCCGAAAGTGAAAATCGAATTGATCGTCGATGACGAAGCTGTGGATCGCGCCGTCGCGGCGATCAAGGATGCAGCTCATTCGGGGCGTATCGGCGACGGGAAGATTTTCATTTCCACCATCGACGACGCCGTACGCATCCGCACCGGCGAAACCGGACGTGACGCGCTTTAATGAACGCACCGCTCACACAAGTCCCCGCGCCTGCAGAAGACCGCATTTTCGCCAGCGTCGCTGCTGCTTTGGGTCGAGCAGACCGCTTTGAGGCGCCCTATCGTCACTGGCTTGTGAACAAGCTGCTGCCGGCCGACATTCTAGCCGAAATGAAGGCGCTGAAATTTCCAGTTTACAATCCCGGCGACCTTTCCGGCAAACGCGAATATCATAACGACACGCGACACTATATCGATGCGGGTAATATCGCCTCAAATGACTGCGCCGCCGCACTCGCCAACGCATTCCAGGCGCCGCGTATGGTTCGTGCAATCGAAGCCTTCTTCGAAACAGTAATCGACGGCACGCTGTTGCGAATTGAATATGCCCAAGATGTTTCAGGCTTCTGGCTGGAGCCGCACACCGATCTCGGCGTAAAGCGGCTGACCATGTTGATCTATCTGTCTGCCACCCCGGCCCATGATGATCTTGGCACCGACATTTATGACGCGAACAAGCAATGCGTGAAGCGCGCGCCGTTCAAAGACAACTCAGCCATGTGCTTTGTGCCCGGTGACAAAACCTATCACGGCTTTGAGCCGCGCGAGATCGACGGCGTTCGGAAATCGCTGATCCTCAATTATGTCACAACTGACTGGCGCGACCGGGAACAGCTCTGCTTTCCCGACAAATTAGTGCGCCGCGATTAGTTCTCGATGAGTGACTCAATTAATTGCGGCCCGTCATTGCGGGGCGAATTGACATCCGTTGAGACAGGATGAGACGACCAGAAGCCCGCTGGCGCTGGCGCCAGCAATGCGGCGATCATGCTGGAATCGCGCTCATCCGCTTCGAGCCAGAGGCTGAAGGATTCCGGCGCGATGACAATTGGCTCGCGGCTGTGAAGCACCCTCATATCGGGGCCTGCTGGCGTCGTCAGGATCGCCAGCGTATCGATCTCGCCGCCATCCCCGTCCACCGCCGTTTCCCAAATCCCGGCGAAGCCAAACAAGCCATCCTTGCGCTTGTGGATCGCAAAAGGCTGTTTCGCCTTCGCCGGTTTCGACTGCCATTCGTAAAAACCGTCAGCCGGGACCAGACAACGCCGCCGCTGCAGAGCGGAGCGGAATGTCGCCTTTTCCGTCGCTGTCTCGCTGCGGGCGTTGAATAAAGGCCGCTTGGCGAGATTTTCTAGAAACTCGCCCTTCGCCCAAGACGGCACAAAGCCCCAGCGCATCAACGCAAACTCCCGTTTGCGCAGTTCGCTTTGACGGATCACCGCGACCGGTTGCGTCGGACAGATATTATAGCGCGGCGGAAAGTCTTCGCGGATTGCCACGCCGAACCGCTCGGCGACTTTCGCCGGTGGCGATTTCAAGTAAAAGCGTCCGGACATGCCATTACCCTCTCAGGTGCAGCATAGTGGATATTCTTCAGGTGAGCGAACAAATCAGAATCGGCGTCGGCGCGGTCGTCTTTCGCGGCGATGACGTGCTGCTAATCAAGCGCGGCAAGACTCCCTTCAAGGGGCAGTGGTCGATCCCCGGCGGCGGGCTTGAATATGGCGAGCGCCTCAAGGATGCGGTGATCCGCGAAGTCCGTGAGGAAACCGGAATTGAGATCCGCGTTCTGGGGCTGCTCGATGCTTTTGATGGCTTGCCCGCCGAGACGGGCCATCCCCATGTGGTGATGATCGACTATGTGGCGGACTGGGTTTCAGGTGATCCAGTCGCCGGAGACGACGCCGCAGAGGCTGAATTTGTCAGTCTGGAGGAAGCCAAATCCCGCCTCGCCTGGGATGTGACGCGTCAGGCCGTGGCGCGGGCCGCAGAATGGCGAGCCGAATTTCGCGCCAAAAAGGTTCAGACAAGGTCATAATCCGGCTATAATTTGCTGAGAAAGAACACCCATGATTTTACGCCCATTTTTCGCTGTCCTGATCCTTGCTGCAGCCGCCGCCGCGGCGCCTGCGCCTGCTGTCGCACAGGATCTCGAAGCCTATCAGCAACGCCAGCAAGACCTCTCCGCCCTTGCTGAACTATTTGGCGAGTTGCATCATTTACGCCGCACTTGCGATCCGAGTTTTGAAGCTGATGTCTGGCGCGAACGGATGAAAAAGCTGATTGATCTTGAAGAACCGCAAGCGAGCGAGCGCGAAGCGCTGGTGCAGCAATTCAACAAAGGCTATCGCGCGGCGCAGTCACGTTACCCTTCCTGCGACCGGCGCGCTCGCGATTATGCGGCGGCGCGGGCCGCCCAAGGTGATGCAGTGGTTGATCGTTTGGCGGATGCGTTGCGCGAAGGCGAGGAAGAAAACTACGCGCCGTCGCCATTTCTGATTTCGCCCACGCAGAACCAGCAGTAAGCTGGCGCAATCGAACAAGCCCACATGCGTTACGCCGCCTCTTCCCGCATTCGCCAGATGAGGTTTTGCCCTGCCATAAACGGCGTGACCGGGGCTGACGCTGGCCCCACATTTTCGGGCACGGCAACGCCTGAACGCTCCAGGACAATCGTTCCGTCATTGAGCGGCAGGCCGTAAAATTTGGGGCCGTTCTCCGATGCGAAGGCTTCGAGCATGTCTAGCGCACCTTCTTCTTCAAAAACCGAAGCATAACTCTCAAGCGCGAATGGCGCGTTGAAGATGCCGGCGCAGCCACAAGCCGACTCCTTCGCATTGTCGGTATGCGGCGCAGAGTCTGTGCCAAGGAAAAACTTCGGAGAACCGGAAACAGCAGCGGCGCGCAGCGCCAACCTGTGTTTCTCGCGCTTCGCCACGGGCAGACAATAAAAATGAGGCCGGAAGCCGCCAGCAAACATTGCGTTGCGATTGATGTGCAAATGATGCGGCGTAATCGTAGCGGCGACATTAGCGCTCGACGCATTGACAAAATCCACCGCATCCGCAGTCGTTATGTGTTCAAAAACAACTTTGAGCTCCGGGAAATCCTTGATCACTTTTGACAGGATTTTCTCGATAAACACCGCTTCGCGGTCGAAGACATCAATTTGGGCGTCGGTAACTTCCCCATGCACCAGCAGTGGCATGCCAATGCGTTGCATCGCCTCCAGCACCGGATAAATGTTCGCGATATCAGTTACGCCAAAACTTGAATTCGTCGTCGCATTGGCCGGATAGAGTTTGCACGCAGTAAAAACGCCGGTATCGTGGCCGCGTTTCACCTCATCAACGCTAAGGGTATCCGTCAGATAACACGTCATCAGCGGCGTGAAGTCCAGCTTTGGGTCGGTCGCTGCGAGGATGCGCTTGCGGTACGCCTCGCCCGCCTCAACGCTCGTCACGGGCTGAGCCAGATTGGGCATCACAATCGCGCGCGCAAACTGGCGAGCCGTGTAGTTCACGACCTGCTCCAGCATGGCGTCATCGCGCAGATGCACATGCCAGTCATCGGGTCTGCGCAAAGTGATACGGTCCGCCACACCAGCCTCATTCGTTGTCATGGCGAGGCTTTTAGGCCCCGGCGGGAGCGTGAGGCAAGTGGCGCTTTGAATATCAGCAAAAGCCTCCTACATGCTGCGCCTATGAACGAGATCGAAACCCTTTCCGACCGAACCGTCATTCGCCTTTCCGGCGATGATCGCCTCTCCTTTCTTCAAGGCTTGATCACGCAAGATGTAGACCGCCTTGCAAAGGAGAAAGCCATCTTCGCCGCCCTGCTGACGCCCCAGGGAAAAATCCTGTTCGACTTCTTTGTGGTGAACCACGGCGACGCATTATTGATCGATTGCTTTGCCGAGACCGCGCCCGCCCTGCTCAAGCGCCTGTCTATGTATAAGCTCCGTGCAAAGGTCTCGCTGGAGATCGATGCTGCCTTGAAGGTGACCGCAAGCGGAGACGAGATTGAAGGCGGGTTTGTCGATCCGCGCGCCGATGCACTCGGTTGGAGATCCATTGATCTTGACGCCAGTCCTTCATTGGGCAGCGGCCACGATGCGCGCCGCATCGCTGTTGGCGCGCCCGAATTCGGCAAGGATTTCGGCTCTGACGAAATGTTCCTCACCGACGTCAATTATGACTTGTTGAATGGCGTCAGCTACAAGAAAGGTTGCTTCATCGGACAGGAAGTCACAAGCCGCATGAAGCGCAAAGGCGACATCCGCCGGCGCACGCTCATCGCTGAAATTGGCGGGACAGAGCCAGCAAAAGGCGCGTCGATTACCGCAGGAGCGTCAACGCTCGGCGAAGTCCTCAGCGGCGCAGACGGGATCGCGCTGGCCGCCATTCGCCTCGACCGACTGCAAAAAGCCGAAAGCGAGCAAACGCCGATCACCTGCGAAAATCACGAACTGCATTTACGGTTTCCCGCATATCTCGAACAGGGCTAGGGTTCCCGACCAACCGGCCGTCCAAACTGAGCGCACAACACAAGCCGGCGTGAAATATCGGGAAGGAACTCATCATGACCCCCACCGCAACTGTGCTTCTCGCCTATGTCTCCTGGTCCATTTTGTTACTTGTCACCCTTGGCGTGCAGCGCACGTCTTTAGTCGTCGGCGGCAAACGCGCGCCTAACTCCTTTGCCCCGTCCGGCGAAGACATGGACGCATTCGGCAAACGGCTGACGCGCGCGCACGCCAATTGCTATGAAAACTTGCCTATGGCCGGCGCAGTTCTGCTTTACGCCATCGCCACAAACCAGACGGGCCTCACTGACGGCCTCGCCTATATCTTTCTCGGCGCACGCATTTCGCAATCGATCGCGCATTTGATTTCCACCGAACGCTTATGGGTCACAATCCGTTTTGCATTTTTCATCGTACAAGTCTTGATCCTTGTGTTCTGGCTGCTCAAACTGTTCCACCATATCTAAATGACAAAGACGTCAACTCCTTGTTTGTGGGCCCCGGTCGACGACCCCATTTATCGTCAGTATCATGATGAGGAATGGGGCGTTCCGGAATATGACGACCGCGCCTTGTTTGAAAAGCTGATCCTTGACGGCTTTCAGGCGGGGCTTTCCTGGCGGACAATTTTGTATAAGCGCGATAATTTCCGAAAAGCGTTCGACGGTTTCAATCCGGAAAAGATTGCTCGCTACACACCAAAAAAAATCGAGCGGCTGATGAATGACGCGGGCATCATTCGCTCAAAGACGAAAATCAACGCCGCTATCGGCAACGCCAAAGCCTATCTCGACATCATGGAATCTAAGCCGGATGGATTTTCCGGTTTTCTTTGGGATTTCGTCGATGGACAGCCCGTTATCAATAAAGTGAAGAATTATCGCGACCACATGGTCAAATCGCCAGCAAGCGAGGCCATGGCGAAAGAACTGAAAAAGCGCGGCTTCAAGTTTTGCGGTCCCGTCATTGTCTATGCGTTCATGCAGGCTATCGGCATGGTCAACGATCACGAGACCCACTGTCCGCGCTGGAAGGCGGTTCAAAAGCTGTCCCGCTAGTTGCGCGCTCCAGCCGAAAGGCGCAAATTGCCGAAAACCCAATAGTTGAAAGCCTGTTTCATGTCTCAGTCTCCCCGCGCCGATGTTCGCATAGCCGCCACCGGCCTCTTTACGCCTCCGAATTCTATTTCAAATGACGAGCTGGTCAGCGCTTTCAACGCCTATGTGGAATTGTTCAACCGGCAAAACGCCGATGCCATCAACGCTGGCGAAATGGAGCCGCTAAGCCCCTCCTCCTCAGAGTTTGTCGAAAAAGCGTCGGGCATCAAGTCGCGCTTCGTTATGGACAAAGATGGCATTCTCGACATCAATCGCATGGCGCCGCACATCAAACTGCGGCCAAACGAGGACTTATCTGTTCTGGCGGAGATGGCCGTAAACGCCGCGCGCGATGCGCTCCGTGCGGCCGACCTCAAAGCCAGCGATATTGACGGCGTTATTTGCGCCGCGTCAAACCTGCAACGCGCCTATCCTGCAATCGCGGTCGAAATTCAAGATGCGCTTGGGATTGAAGGCTTTGCATTCGACATGAATGTCGCCTGCGCTTCCGCTGCTTTCGGTATTGAAACGGGGCTTGGGCTTATTCGTGCGGGTGCGACGCGCATCTTGATGGTCAATCCCGAGATTTGTTCGGCGCATTTGAATTTCCGAAATCGCGACAGCCATTTCATTTTCGGCGATGTCTGCACGGCGGTTATCCTTGAATGCACGGACGCCGCGCCGCGAACGCAAGGTTGGGATATTCTCGGCACGCGGTTGAAAACAAAATTCTCCAACAACATTCGCAATAATTTCGGCTTCCTCAATCACTGCGAACGAGAAACCGGACAGCCTGCGGACGACCAGGCTGGTCCCTTTACGGACAAGCTGTTCATCCAAGAAGGCCGCAAGGTTTTCAAGGAAGTCGTGCCCATGGTGAGCGAACTGATTTCCGGCCATCTCAGCGATGCCGGCATTGCGCCGGAAAGCATCAAACGCTTCTGGCTGCATCAGGCGAACCTCGCCATGAACGAGTTCATCGCCCGTAAAGTGCTGGGCCGCGACGCCACCCGCATCGAAGCGCCCGTTGTCCTCGATGAATATGCAAATACGTCTTCCGCCGGCTCGATCATCGCCTTCCACAAACACAACAGCGATTTCGCAGCGGGCGATATCGGCGTAATTTGCGGTTTCGGCGCGGGATATTCCGCTGGCTCAGTGATTGTTCGCAAGGCCGCTTAATCCGGCCTTCACAAATTTGGTCACAATGCTATGGCGTCGCCAATCAACCTCAGCGATGCAAGAAAACGGATGGCATGACAAACACACTGTATAAAGGCGATCTTCCCGCTGGCCTCGATTTGGGCCCCGTCGTCGCCATCGACAGCGAAACAATGGGGCTCAATCCCCATCGCGACCCTCTATGCGTCGTTCAACTTTCTTCAGGGGACGGTCATGCTCATCTCGTGCAACTCGACCGGAAAACCTATGACGCGCCCAACCTGAAGGCGCTGCTGGCCAACCCGAAGATTCTCAAACTATTCCATTTTGCGCGATTTGATGTCGCCGCATTCAAACATTGGTTAGGGGTCGAGACAGCGCCGGTCTATTGCACCAAGATCGCCTCAAAGCTTTGCCGCACCTACACGGACCGGCACGGCCTTAAAGACGTCACCCGTGAGCTGGCGGGCGTGGAGATCTCCAAACAGCAGCAATCCTCCGATTGGGGAGCGGAAACGCTTTCTCCGGCGCAGATCGACTATGCCGCTTCCGACGTGCTCTATCTGCATGTGCTTCGTGAAAAACTCGAGGCGATGCTGGCCCGCGAAGGCCGCACAGCCCTTGCGCAAGCCTGTTTCGACTTCCTGCCCTATCGAGCCGCGCTTGACCTCGAAGGCTGGCCAGAGGTCGATATTTTCGCCCATTCCTGATCTTTGCCTTGCATATCCCTCACAACCGCCGGTTTTGACGAGAAAATCTGCGCCTCTTGCTTCCCTCCCGCGCCCGCGCGACTATATGAGGGGGAGACTGCAGGGGCTTGCACCTGCAACTGGAAGCCTTTGGAATTCATAGGATTTGTGGCGGGAATGACCACGGTCATCACGGATAAAGAACAACCGCCTGCAGCGGCGACGCGCGCCACCGGCCGCCGCCGTCTCGACAGTCTGCCGTCGCGCGCGCGAACCACGGGCGACGAGGCGGCGGCGCGATCGCGTCTGGTCAGGCGCCTTCGTATCGCGCTCCCAGCCTTTGCGCTGGTTCTTGTCGCTGCATTTTTGTTCAACACACGGTCGAACGAAGCCGACAGTGCATTGCTCGAAGATTTCAAAAACTTCGACGCCTCGCCAGAAGAACTTAGCATGGCCAGCCCGCGCTTTGCCGGTATCGACAATAAAGGCAAACCGTTTGAGATCACCGCAAACACAGCGCGGCAAAACACCAATCTGAAAGACGTCGTCGCGCTCGATAAACCCCGCGCTGTTCAAGGGGAAAAACAAGGTGAGACTAAAGGGTCGACGATTGTCAGCGCAGACAACGGCGTCTACCGATCGGACACCAACATTCTTGAACTCACCGAAGAAGTAACGCTTCAGCACGAGGTCTCCGGCGACACCTACATTTTCCGCTCACCAGCGGCGACTGTTTCTATCAAGGACGAAGTGGTCACGAGTGATGCAGGCGTTGGCGGAACAGGACCCGATGGGCGCGAACTAAACGCCGAACGGATGAAAGCCTATAATGGCGACGGCCGCGTGGTGTTCGAAGGCAATGTGCATATGAGAATTTATCCGAAAACCGCCGCCCAAAAACCGGCCCTTAAAGACGTGGAAATCGAGACGCCTCAATGATCAAACACCAAATATTCGCACTGGCTGCCGGCTTTACAGTTTTTTACGGAGCCGCCTCTGCGCAGCTTATTGCCGCCGGCGACAGCAAAGAGCCCATCGACATTACAGGCGATACGGCGGAATTTCAGGACAACAATGCGGTATGGACGGGAAATGTCCGCGTTGTGCAGGGCGAAACCATTCTAACCTCGGAGCGCCTCGAAGCCGTCATCACCGACGAAGGCGATTTTGAGACCATCACCGCCATTGGGTCGGTCCGCTATTCCAATGGCAAGGAAGCCATCACAGGTGAGCGCGCCGTTTTTAACGACGCAGCACGCACCATAGTTATTACCGACAACGTCATCGTCACCCAGGGCAAGCAGGTCATGTCAGCGGGCAAGATCACCTATTGGGTCGATACCGGTAAGGTTTTCTTTACCCCAGAAGCAGGAAAACGCATTCGTGGCCTTTTCTTCACTGGCAAAGACGACGAGCAATCCTAAAAAGCGTTAACGATTAATTCCGGCCTTCACAGAACATTAAAGAGAGATGCGCTTAATGAGCGACCAGATGGAACCGACCGCAGACATACCCGCAGCCCCGGCAGCGCCGCAAAAGCTGAAGCCCAAAGTCATTGAGGGCGGCGGCGCCTTGTCTGCTGAAAACCTGGGTAAAACGTTCAAGCGCCGCCCCGTTGTGCGCGGCGTTTCCATGAGCGTGAAGCGCGGAGAAGTGGTTGGTTTGCTTGGGCCGAACGGAGCCGGCAAGACCACCTGTTTTTATATGATTACCGGGCTTATTCCCGCAGATCGCGGCCGCATCATGATTGATGGCAATGATGTGACGAATCTGCCGATGTATCAGCGCGCTCGCCTTGGCGTTGGCTATCTGCCGCAGGAAGCCTCAATCTTCCGGGGTATGACGGTCGAACAAAACCTGCGCGCCGTCGTAGAGCTGGTTGAAAAGAACAAGGACAAACAACAGGCCATCATTGACGATCTGTTGAACGAATTTCACATCACTCATATTCGCAATGCGCCGGCGATTGCGCTTTCGGGCGGCGAACGCCGCCGTGTTGAAATTGCCCGCGCATTGGCGACAGCACCGTCTTTCATGCTGCTTGATGAACCTTTCGCCGGCATTGATCCGCTGGCCATTGCGGAAATTCGCGAACTGGTGGCGCATTTGAAAGATCGCGGCCTGGGCGTTCTCATCACGGACCACAACGTTCGTGAAACACTCGATATTATCGACCGCGCCTATATCATTCACGAAGGCGAAGTTTTGCTCGAAGGCGCGCCGGGAGAAATCATTGGCGACAAGGATGTGCGGCGCGTCTATCTGGGCGACCGGTTCCAGATGTAAAGAAAGGATATGGGGGCATTGTGGCGTTAGCTCCGAGACTAGAATTCAGACAATCCCAACAGCTTGTGATGACGCCACAGCTGCAGCAGGCCATCAAACTGCTGCAATTGTCGAATCTTGAGCTCGCCGAGTATGTTGACGATCAGCTAGAACAAAACCCTTTCCTCGAACGTGATGAAACGCCAACCGATGGTCCGGCGGAGCGGCGCGGTGAAAAATCAGCTGAGACCGAAGGGCCGGCCGAGGCTGGCGCCGTCGATCAAACGGACGCCAAAGAAGCGCGCGATTCGCTTGATGTTGAATATGAAGATATTGATCCGAGCGGCACCGGCAGCGACGCCGCTTACGGCGATTATAGACCGAATGACTGGACTTCAGCGTCTTCGGGCCGCGGTTTTGACGGCGATGATCAGGAATTCGGCGCGACGCTGAAAAAAGAGATTTCGCTTGCCGACCACCTGACCGAACAGTTGCACATGGCCACCCGTGATCCGATGCAGTTGTTCATCGGCGCTTATGTCATCGACATGATCGATGAGGCCGGTTATTTGCGCGAAGACCTTCTCGCCATCGCAGAGCGTTTGGGCGCCGAACTCGCCGATGTCGAAGCAACCCATGCGATGATCACAAAGTTTGACCCATCGGGGGTTGGCGCGCGCGACCTTAAAGAATGTTTGAAACTGCAACTGATCGACGCCAATCGGTTCGATCCTTCGATGCAGGCATTCGTCGAGAACATAGAATTGCTCGCCCGCAATGACCTCAAAGGGTTGATGAAGGCAACAGACGCAGATGAAGAAGACGTGCGCGACATGATCGCCGAAGTCCGCGCTCTGACGCCGAAGCCAGGCTATGCTTATGGCGGCGGCGTCGTGCAAGCGATTGCGCCCGATGTTTTCGTCACCAAATCCGCCGATGGCGGCTGGAAGGTCGAGCTGAACAGCGAAACCTTGCCGCGCATCCTCGTCAATCAACGCTATTACGCCGAGATTTCTTCGGTCAACGGCGCCGACGAGAAAGACAAGATGTTCATGGCGGAACATTTTTCCAACGCAAATTGGCTGGCCAAGAGTCTGCATCAGCGTGCGCAAACGATCCTAAAAGTTTCCAGCGAAATCGTCCGCCAGCAGGACGCATTTCTCGCCTTTGGCGTCAAACATTTGCGTCCGCTGAATCTCAAGGTCGTCGCCGACGCCATCGAAATGCACGAATCAACGGTGTCGCGTGTTACATCGAATAAATACATCGCCACTCCGCGTGGATTATTTGAACTGAAGTACTTTTTTACCGCCTCAATCGCGTCTTCAAGCGGTGGCGACGCCCACTCCGCCGAAGCCGTGCGGCACCGCATCCGCGAGATGATTGAGGCCGAAACCAAGGACACGGTTCTGTCGGACGACAAGATCGTTGACATCCTGCGCGAAGAAGGGGTCGATATTGCCCGCCGCACTGTCGCCAAGTATCGGGAAACATTGAACATTCCCTCCTCGGTTCAGCGCCGGCGCGCAATGTTGCAAACCGCGATCTAACCCTTTAATCCGCGCAGCCAACGCCGATATAATGGCGATGGGGCGGACGTGTTCCGTTCCAACTTTCAGGAGGTCCAATGGACATTCAGGTCAGCGGAAAAAACATGGATTTGGGCGACGCCTTACAGAGCCATGTTTCGGATAAACTTGAAGACAGCGTACAAAAATACTTCGACCGCGGCGCAGAAGCGTCCGTGACTTTCTCCAAAGAGCGCCATCTGGTCGATTGTGACGTCACGGCCCACCTTGATTCGGGTGTGTTTCTGGCGGCTCATGGCGAAGGCGGCGATGCCTATAGCGCCTTTGAAGAAAGCCTAGAAAAGCTGGAAAAGCGGATTCGGCGCTATAAGCGACGGCTGAAAAACCACCACGCCAACGGCAAACCGCCCATGCCGAGTGAAAACGCTTCCTACTACATGCTCCAGCCGCTTGCCGAGGAACAGGACAGCGACGAGGCGTCTGACACGGATCCGACCCCTGTGATTGTGGCTGAGAGCCAGACAGCCCTGCGGGAAATGACCGTAGGAGCCGCCGTTATGCAGCTCGATTTGGCCGAACAGCCGGCCATTGTCTTCAAAAACGCCGCCCACGGCCGGATTAACGTGGTTTACAGGCGCCGGGACGGCAATATCGGGTGGGTTGATCCCACGACGGCTTAGCGTTAAAGGCGGCCCCCGGATGCTGGCACTGGACCCCGCATCCAGGCCGGCCAGCCCAGAAAGCGGTCAGATTTAAGGAAAACCTTAAAAACTTGATCTAGTCAGATGCGGCAGTGAGCCGGTGAATTGAGTTTGTGTGAGAGTGATGGGACTTGAAGACCTTCTAAGCCCGCAGGGCGTCATCCATAACCTCCGGGCCAAGTGCAAGCGTGAAGCGCTTCAAGCGCTCGCTGAGCAGGCAAGCAGCCTGATTGACCGCCCGGCGTCAGATATCTTGTCGACGCTGCTGGAGCGTGAACAGCTGGGCTCTACGGGCGTCGGCGACGGTGTCGCCCTACCGCACGGCAAAATGGACGGCCTCAGCAAAATTGTCGGCGTTCTCGCCCGGCTGGAAACGCCGGTCAGCTTCGATGCGCTCGACGATCAGCCGGTTGATCTGGTGTTCATGTTATTGGCGCCGGCCAATGCAACGGCCGCACACTTGAAGGCGCTCGCCAAGGTCTCCCGTCTGTTTCGTGATGAAGATGCGCGCGAGGCACTGCGCGGTGCGGATACAGCCGAAGCGTTGTTCGCCATTGCGACGGCTGACCAGAAGCACCACGCCGCTTAAAGCAACATCAATTTTTAGTGATCGAGGTTTGTCAGTGAACGCTGACGGGATTCATTTCATACTGGCGCGCAGCGGCGAAAGCGAGTTCACGGTCGCCAACCAGCGCCAGGCGCTCCCCGCTTGAAGAGTGCACCGAATAAAGAATGTCGTCATCTTCGACTTGAAGGGTGAGCTCACCCTCATCATCGAGAAGGTCATCGAGCACGTCACGGGCAGCCACGGTGCGAATATAAACAAGTTTGCGTCCGCCCAATTCCGCAAAATCACGGGCGGATAGGCGTGCCTGATCGCCATTCGTCAAATCTGCATCATTCTTGAACATTGCCATCTCGTTATATCCTCCGTCAGAACCGGCGCCCGGCATCTCTGGCGTTTGCTGATTGTGCAGGAAAACTGGCTAGCAAAGCGTGAACGCCGGGTGCGAATTCTGATGGTTTTATTTACCTGTCAGAAACGGCGTTGTTGCGCCAATTTCATGGCGATAACGCCATATTCGCTGTATTTCTCATATGGGCGCACGGCGTAACAATTCAATAACCACAATATTTCCACAGCCACTCACGGGCCCGTGAGGCCGAGCCGGCGGAGATACTTGAAAGACAGATCTATCGCTTTGGCGGCAGAGAGCCGTCTAGAATCGCCGCGAATAATGACGCATCCACATTGCCGCCGGAAAGGGTCAGTGCGGTGGTTTTTCCCTTGGCGTCAAACTTGCCGGAAAGCACGGCCGCCAGCGCCACCGCCCCGCCCGGCTCCACCACAAGCTTCAAATTCTGGTACGCGAAAATCATCGCTTGGCGCACATCCGCCTCGGTCAGCGTAACGCCGCCGCGCACCAACCGGGACATGATCGGCAAGGTCAACTTGCCCGGCGCCGGGGTGGCGATGGCGTCGCATATAGTCGGAAAGCTTGTATCGGCGCGCCGCAAGGCGCCGTCTCGAATCGACGCCCAAGTCTCATCATAACCTTCCGGCTCAGCGATCCAGACATCGGTCTGCGGCGAAACATCGGCCAGAATGATCGCGCAGCCGGACGTCAATCCGCCGCCGCCGCAGCAGGTGATAAACGCATCAAGCGACAAGCCTCGCACTGAGGCGTCTTCATACGCTTCAAGCGCCGCCGTCCCCTGACCTTCGATGGTGTGGGGATGATCGAAAGGCGGCGCGATCGACGCCCCACGCTCTTCAGCGATTCGTTCGCCAATCTCTTCGCGGTTCTCGCTCCTGCGATCATAAGTGATCACCTCGCCGCCCAGCGCTTTGACGTTATTCATTTTCACTGCAGGCGCATCAGCCGGCATGATGATCGTCGCATGGGCGCCCATCATGCGCGACGCCAGCGCCACCCCTTGCGCATGGTTTCCGGATGACCAGGCGACAACGCCTTTAGCACGTTGTTCGTCACTCAGCTGTGAAATCAGATTGTACGCGCCGCGAAATTTGAACGCACCGCAATGCTGCAACACTTCAGCCTTCACTAGCACGCG
The DNA here is from genome assembly GCA_021604585.1 of Hyphococcus sp. GTDB lineage: Bacteria > Pseudomonadota > Alphaproteobacteria > Caulobacterales > Parvularculaceae > Hyphococcus. The sequence continues at coordinate 41,484 of BQJG01000008.1, read as the reverse complement.
TCCGCCAGCGATGGCGTTAAGCGCCTCATTCTCAATCAAGGGAGTGCGAATGGCCTTGCCGTGAATGCGGCCCACGGCGGCGCGTACGCCGTCCGCACTGACCGAGGCGTAATCAGCGGCGGTTGAATTGGGTGTCGGCGCGTCCATAATTTCCCTTTTGGAATTATTGCGGAGCCAGTAGTGCCAATGAATCGCGTCGCCACCAAGGCCTTTTTTGGCCTCTCTCGCGGCTTGCTATGATGTTGCGAGAGAGCCCGCCATTACGAGCAGAATGATCCCAAAAATCACGCGATAGATGACAAAAGGCGTGAAGCTGATCTTGCGCGTCAGGCGCATCAAGATGGCAATCGCGCCATAGGCGCATAAGAAGGACAACACCGCCACGATAGCCGCGCCGGACATGGTGGCGCCGGCACCTTCCTGGGCGATTTTGATTGCCGCGAAAAAGCCGAGCGCCATGATCGTCGGGATCGCCAGCAGCATGGAAAACCGCGCCGCTTCGCTGCGATTCATGCCGAGATACCGCGCCATGGTCATGGTGACGCCCGACCGCGAGACGCCGGGGACCAATGCAATCATCTGCGCCCCGCCAATGGTGAGCGCATCGCGCCAGGTGATATTCTCCAGTCCCTCGCGTTCGCCCTTTGATCTATCCGCGTGCCAAAGCAACAAGCCAAAAATAATGCTGGTCCAGCCGATCACCACTGGCGAGCGGAGGGCCTCAGTGATGTCCAACAGGACAAACACCGCCGCCAGCAGGAGCGTCGGAACGGTGGCGGCCGCGATAAACAAAAACAGTTTGCGATCAGCGCTGGGCTTGAAACGGAGCGTATCTACGCCGCCGCGAAATAACATCGCCGTCTCGGATCGGAAGTAAATCAGCACGGCGAAAAGCGAGCCGACATGCGCCGCGATGTCGATAAGAGGCCCTTGGTCTGTCCAGCCGTCCACCGCGATCGGCGCCAAAATGAGATGGGCGGAAGAAGAGATCGGAAGAAATTCCGTTATCCCCTGAATGATCGCCAGAACCACAAGCTGAATGAGAGTCATGATGCGCTCTTAAACGCATTCGCCTTGACCGCACTATGGCGAAGTCGCGGCGATTGGAAATTATTTTGAGGAAGCGAAATGACCTATCCGTTGGCGGCGGTCGGAACGCGGTCAATCAACCCAATTTCCGCCAGCTTGGCCGCGAGCGCGCCTTTATCGAAAGGCTTCAGAATGTGATGCGCTGCGCCGGCGGCCTTGGCGAGCACAAATTGCTGGTGGTCATTTTCCGTGGCGCAGAGAATGATCGCGGGCCGGTCGCCTTCTAAGGTCGCCGCTTCTCGCAGAAAATCCAGCGCGCCCATGGATGGCAAATCCCAATCGAGGAATACAACCGCTGGCTTGTTGTCCTTGCAGAAATCGATCGCCGCAGATGCGCCTGCTGCGCCCTCCGCCTCCAGCCCGAGATCCGTAATAATCCGCATGGCGATTTCGCGGATGAGTTCTGAATCATCAACAACGAGGCAGGTTCTGGATGCAGTCATGGCGAATGGGGTCCATTTGAAATGCTGAAATGCCCCCAATTTTGGCCCAATGGCGTTAGCGCCGGATTAACACCCGGGAGCGGTTTTTTGTTAACACCAGTTAAGAGCCGAATACTGCGTGAAAAATCACAGCTTCTTCGGTTCGCTCGACCTTGATGGCGCCGCCCGTCGATTCGATCAGTTGAGCCGCAATGAGCGCCGGGGTGAATTTCGGGGTAAGCTCGCCGGCATCGCCGCCAAGCGCCTTCACCAGCGAATCATTAAGCAGCACTTTTTTGCCGGTCGCCGTGATGGTGAAATTTTGAATGTCGCCCTCAATGGAGACGAGGCCGCCGCGCGGCACGCAATCCGCCGCAGCATAAGCAAGCACCATCAGGACTTTGACATTCTCTTTAGCCGCCAGCCCGCTGCCGATGCCCCATTCGAGCTCCGCCTTGGTGATTGCGAAGAGGTCGGCCAGCGCCTTTTGCGCGTCCTCCAGGCTGATCTGGGCGCCAAAGCCGCCAGCCGAGCCATAGGCGAGACGCGCATAGGAGAGCAGCGCAATCGCCTTCTGGGCGCCGGAACGAATCAGATCCATAGCGGCGTCGCGCATGGCGCCTTCCATGGAAGGGTCATCCAGCACCTCAAGACCGGAGCTGAGCGCGCCGACCGGATTGATCAGATCGTGGCACACCCGCGACGACAGCAGCGCAGAGAGCGCCAGCGCGTCAGGATCGTCATTTTCAGGCGGGGTCAGGTCAAACGCTTCAGACATAAAAGGGGACTCTCAATCTTTGAAAGTCCCCTTTATCTCCGATTCGCACGCGCGTGGCGCGTTTATAATATTAAAGCTGCAGCCATTCGCCCGAAGCATCGCGCACGCACTGGCCGCGTTTTGCTTCATTGACGAGACGCGATGCGGTGCGCGTCGCCGCGACATCGACGGTGACATCGGTGCGCTTGGCGATATCGGCGTAAATCGCCTTGCGCTGCTGATTGACGTCGCGAACCTCGCCGCGAAGCTGCGCGCTCGCATTGGCGCCCGGCACAATGCCGAGATAACCGTCCGCCTGTTCGCCGACGATGCAGTTGTCTTTGGCGTTTTCGATCATGGCGCTTGCCGCAGAAACCGGCGTTAGCGCGGCCATGACAGCCAGCCCGGCGGAGGCGGCTGCGATCATCACTGTTTTCTTCATTGAATGTTCCATCTCAATATCCCCCTAGAAAACGTCTGGATTTTGCGCAATCGCATTGTCGATTTCGCGATCCAGCTTGACGAGAATCTCACCCGAAACGTTGACGTTGAGATTGACCTCAATCGGCTTCTCACCGCCTTCAAGCTTTACTGTGTTGGTGCAGGCGATCATCAGCACCGCGCATGGCGCAATCATCGCAAGCCTCAAGTCCTTCATTCGATTCATATCAGTCGCCCTCCGCCTTGCCTGTGTCGTTCGTCACTGTCGCTGTTCACTCTATACATATTTTAGCCAATCTTACCGGACAGGTGAGGCGAAAAATAGGCGGAATTAAGCCGCCCGCCCCGATACCGCCGCTTTCTCACTGGAACTCCCCATTCAACTCACGTTCAATCTGTGCTTTGATTGCATTTGCGAGACTCGCTTTGCGCAACAGATCCACATTCTCGATCGCCAGATTTACACGATAGATGACCGGCACATCCTTGAGCTGGCCGTTTCTGATGCTCACATCGCCGACGCCTTCAAAGCGCATCCCGAATTTGAGGGCGCCGTCGAGCGCGCCCTCCACCGTGACTTCCAGCGCCGAATAGCGAAGGTTGCGTAAGAAATCGAAAGCGACGTCCGCGTTTTCGCCTGCCTGCGACGCCTGATCGCTCACTGCACCAGTATACCGCACCACGCCCGGACCTTCCGATTTAAGAACGCCGTTGACGATGCGCGCGCGGCCATCCTCAAAAACCAGCGGCAGCGATCCGCTCAGCAATCCTTCGCCGCTAAGCCCTTCGACTTTCACATAGTCGAGCACTTGTTTGAGATCGATATTCTGCGCGCGCAGCGGAATCTCCGCCTGGCCGGCAAAACTCGCCTTGGCGCCATAAACGCCGATAGCGCCGCCAAACCATGGAAATTCACCACGTTGCAGGATGAACGTGTCGTCGCCCGGCATGGAAAATTCCATGACGCCATTTTCAAGCTTCAAGGCATCAAGGTTGACGCCTGCGACCGTGATAGTCTGAACGCCGTCAGTTTGAATGGGCAATAAATCCGTGAGCTGAACTCTGCCGTTCAAGTTGCGTGTTCGCGTCACGGCCCGCGTCGGGCCGCCAAACGAGATATTCTCGAACTCAAAGTCTGCGGTGGAGGTCAGCTCCTTCGGCGCCCAGTTGAAAACCAGTTCCCCGTGCATCGCGCCATCGGCGGCGTCGACAATGCCTTTCAGCGCAGGCGAAATCTGGTTTGGCTGCAGACCGGTCGGTGCAAAAGTGAGGTTCTCGATGGAAATCGTTGTTTCTCCGCGCGCCGTTTTCATGTCGTGAACACCCGCGCCGGCGCCCAGGCGATAGCCTTCAGGCGTGGTCAGCGTATAGCTGAACTCGGCCTTGTCGCCTTCGAGTTCGCCCTGACCGGCCGCCAGCACCGGCGCGAAGACCAACATCTGCGCCGGGTCGGTGATGTGCTGCGTCATGCGCAACCGGTCGACATTTGCGGTTGCGTGCATGGCCGCCGCATCGAGTTTGAAGTCAAAACGTCCGAGAACGCCGGACATATCAAGCACGTCATTCAAGGTCATGGCGCCGTTGACGATGCCGCCGGTGATTGAGGTCGTATTGCGCGCCGGGTGGTATTGCGCATCGAACCGGATGACAGGCGGACGGCCGGAAGCGTGGGTTTCGCCAAGCCGTATTGAACCTGACTTTGCAGAAAGCTCGCCTGATAGCGTGCAGGCCATTTCACCCGTCCAAGTGTAAACCGCCAATGGGCCTTCCGCATTGCAAAGCGTAATGCCCGACATCTTGATGTCGAGATCCTGTTCGGCGATCCGGCTGCGAACGCCGTCAATTGCGAAGCAATCGCTTTTGGAAACAATCGTCGCGCGCTTGGCCGCCATGTCGCCATGTACGCGAAACGCGCCATTGAACGGCGCGTCATTGATTTGCAGCCTGCCGATCACGGCTTTGCGCAAGCCGGATTTCAGCGATACATCCGCATCAAATTCCTGGCCTTCGCCCGTCGCAGCCACGTCAATGCGGCTGCCGTCGAGCGAAATATCCGGCGCGTTGAATTCATCGATATCAATCGGCGCTGAGAGCCGCCACACGCCGTCCTCGCGTGCGTAATCCGCACCGCCCCGCGCATTCACGCCGTCGCTGATCAAGACAAAGCGCAGCGACGCCAGTTCGCGGGTTGCGCTGCGGCTGTAAAGCGGCGCCTCACCTTGCCCGCGCAATGTCAGGGACGAACCGTCCGGCGTGGTCAGCGCCAGCGGCGCGACGTCTTCGAGGATGCGGACTTCAACGCCGTTTTCATCAAATTGCGCTTCCAGCATGCCGGTCAGCGCGGCGCGTTGAAGCTGTTCGCCAAAAATCGTCTCCATCTGCGCAGCACTGACCAGCGCGCGCACCTGCTCGTCTCGCCATTCAATATCGGGTGCGGCGAAATTGACCGTAACGGCGCCGGCGAGCTTGTCGGTTGTCCCCGCAGCGATCTCGCGCCACGACGCTGCAGCGCCTTTTGCCGTCAGGTTGATCCTGCGCGCCGTCGCGCCAGATGTTTCAGCGTCGCCGGAAAACACGCCATTGAATGAGGCTTGTCCGTCTGCGGACAAAATAACATTTCCAGCGATCTCTGCATTTTCAACGGCGACGTCATTCCAGGTGACGTGTTCCGCCAGCAGGCTGAACGCAGCATTGCCGCCATTCACCGCGTCATAGTCGGCGCTCATGTCGCCTTTGGCTGCGCCTTGCGGCGTATCAATGAAGAGAGCGACATCACTAAGGCTGAGTTTGTCGAAGGGCAGTCCGCCTCCGCCCGATCCGCCGCTCGTATTGACGCCCGGCAATGAAATGGCGCCAGACTCATCGATGCGCGCGCGCAGCTGGCCCGGGCCGATGCGCAACGCATCAATTTTTCGCTCGGACAGTAAGCGCATCAAGCGATAGTCCGCTTCAACGGAAGCAAAAGAGAAACCTTGCGATCCGGATGGGCCCGCCGCCACACCTTCAAGGCGCGCACCGTTAATCGTTAACGCAGTCACCCGCGCTTGCGGATGTTCCAGTCCGGCGGACGCCATGCCTGCTCGAACCGCCCAACCGGCCAGCGGGAGGCGAAATACGTAAGCCAGCGCCGCGAGGACCGCGACGAGCAGCAAGACAATCGCCAGAAAGCGCGCCGTCCGCATGGCCTTACCTTACCCCCTCAAACACGACCGCCGGTTTTCTCTGTTGATTAACGACAATTTCGTTTAATGAGCCCCGCGCGGCTAGCATAGCATGCAAAAAATTGCGGGCTATGGCGAGGCGTGCGAGGATAAAGCGCAAGACGGCCGCCTGAGGGCTATCGTGGCGCATAGAGGCGGCGGCGAAGCGCGAATGTCGAACGAGTTTGTTCATACAGGTCAGACGTTTACCGGGCATGGCGACGCCTATTGCCCGCTTGAGCGCAAACGCCGGGGCCCGGCCGCGATGGCCGCGGCGCTCGCCTTCATGCTCGCGGGCGGTGGATTTCTGGTCTATTCCGCCAGCCAGGAGCCGATCCGGATTGCAGAGGCCTCCCTCTCCACGCCAGTCGCTGCTCCGCTCGCTGTGGACGCCGATAATCCTGTTTCGGGCCAACCTGCCGCTGATCTCAGCCTCGAAGGCGCCCTGGCGGAATCGCGTGCGGCCCGCGCTGAGCTTTCGCTGGCTGGCGGAGATGAAATCATTCAGCAAGGCGAACTCACGCCGCGCATCAAACCCACAGCGATTGCACCGGGTGAGATGCCTGCGCCATCTGCTGCGCAAACCATTATCGAAACCGCAGGCGTTGCGCCCAGCATCAAGCCGCTCGGCACAGATCCGGTGAGCGCAATAGAACTTGCCGCCAATAGCGGCGTTCGCCCGATGCAACTCGGCGGCGTTCATTACGCGTCCGCCGCTGACGGCCCGGCGCCGTTCTTTTTCGCCAGCGACATTGACCGCAAGGAAATTATCCGGGTCTCGCCCGTTATCGCGCTTGCCGGTGACATCGCCCAGGCGCCGGAAGAAGTCCGGGTGAAGATCAACAAGGGCGAGAATTTTGTCGACACATTGAAGCGCGCCGGCGTCAGCGCGGCGGACGCCAACACCGCCGCTTACGCCTTCGGCAAACATCAAGACCTTAGGCGCTTGCTGCCCGGCCAGGAGTTTTCGTTGACGCTCGGCTGGCCAAACCAAACCTTGTTTGAACTGGCGTCGAGCCGCTCTGCGCCAGAAGCGCATTTGCTGGCGCTTGAATTCCGCGCCGATCCGGAAAACCGCATCTTGTTGCGCACCTCGCCCTCCGGCGAAATGTCGGCGGAAACGAAAACCGTGCCGCTCACGACGCGCGTCATGTCGATCGCGGGCCGCATCAACGGCAGCCTCTATATGTCCGCCAAACATGTGGGCGCGCCGGACGAGGTGATCGCCAATCTCGCCGACGCTTTCGCCTATGATGTCGATTTCCAGCGCGAAATTTTCGGCGGCGATGAATTCGAGGCGATCTTCGAGGTCCGGTATGATGATCGCGGCAAGCTGGTTTCGGCGGGCGATATTCTTTATGCGCGGCTGAAATGGCGCGGCCTGTCGCGCGAAAAGGGGTATTACCGCTTTGCCGAAGATGGCGGTGATCGTGGCGATTTTTATGACGCGACTGGTCAGAGCGCGAAACGCCTCTTGATGAAAACGCCGATTGACGGCGCGCGGCTTTCGTCCGGCTTCGGCACGCGCAAACATCCGATCCTTGGCTACGCCCGCGCCCATAAGGGCGTCGATTTCGCCGCCCCGCGCGGCACGCCGATCAAGGCGGCTGGCGACGGCACGGTGCTGCGCGCCAATCGCTATGGCAGCTTTGGCAATTACGTAAAAATTCGCCACGCCAATGGCTATGAAACAGCCTATGCGCATCTCAATGGCTTTGCGCGCGGCATGCGCGCGGGCAAACGTGTGCGCCAGGGCGACATTATCGCCTATGTGGGCACGACCGGCCGCTCGACCGGTCCGCATCTGCATTATGAAGTTCATCACAATGGCTCGGCGGTGAACCCGCAGCGCCTCAAGATCGCCACCGGCAAACAGCTCACCGGCGCGGCGCTGGACCGTTTCAAGGCCGAACGCGCCCGGATCGACGCCATGCGCATGGCGCCGGAAGAACGCGAAGCGCTTTACGCGCGCGACTCGCGCACGCCGCAAGGCGCACTCTGAGGGCAGCCTGAATTCAACGGTGCTTCCAGCCATCTTTTGCTTTCGCTATCCGGTTCAACTCGTTCCTTTCCTGAATCGCGATTGATCATCCGGCCGCCGCAATCCGCGGAGGCCGTTGAACAACACATCAAGTCAGGAATGCACGCATGATACGCCCTGCCGGAAACTGGTGGGCGAAATAAATCCAAAAAAATTTCGTGTTGAAGGCTTGCTTCGCCAAATGGTTGCGCCGCGATGCACGCAATCACTAAGCGATATCAGTCAGCAGCGCGCGCTCAATTTCAGCGCAATTCAACCGCAAGGCGTCGCAGAAAGTTGCGCAATTTCCCTGCAAGAGCGCATCCCGTCGATATTTGCTACGTCTGGTTGCGCGACAGATTATTCGATTGCACCCCAGGGCGCCGGCGGCGCGGCGACCGGCTCGGTCAAGTCGAACTCAACCCGGAAAAACCGGTTTTCGCGCGATAATTCATAAGCGAACATCGCGCCGGTTGTTTCCATCGCCCAGACATTGGTGACCGACGCTGTCAGCCCCTCACGCTGAAACAGCTCGATGGAAAACGGGTCCACCGGAAACTCCGCGCGCGCTGGCGTCACCATGCCGCTGTCTCCGCCATATTGCGTCACCGCATCTTCCGACCCGTCTTCATGGCGATGATCATGCTTGAGCCGCAATCCCTCTTCGGTGCGCGAGACAACCCATGTGCGCGAATGATCGTCACCAACATGAAATGGAATGCGCAACTCATCGTCGCTGCATTCGCGCACCTGCATGACCAGCGCCTCCTTCGCAAAATCCGCATCGGCTGCATCATTCGACACAACGCGCCCCGCATAGGACTTGCCGCAATGTTTCGCGATATTCGCCATGAAGGCGTCAGCAGGCGCAACGGGCGCTGAATTTTCGTCAGCGCAAGCACTCAACGCAAAAAGCGCCGCGAGTAAAATCGAACGCATGAATGATGTCTCCTTGATCAAGGCCAGCCGGGAAAGCTGGTCACCATCTTGATCTTGATGTCGGGAAAGCTCGTCACATACTGGATCTTCACATCCGGGAAGCTCGTGACGAATTTCCATTGCCCGCAATCATCGGGAAAGCTCGTCACTTCCTGCACGTTCAAATCAGGAAAACTGTCGACGATCTGGACTTTGATGTCGGGGAAGCTCTCCACCACCTGAACATCGCCATAGAGCGGAAATCCGTTAAAAGAGCAGGCTTCCTTGTCGAATTCCTCCGCCTGCACCGCATTTGGCAAAGCCAGGGCGAGGCACAAAAAACCCGTTGGAATCGATGGGTAAGCAGCGCGCATGTGCGGATTTTAGGCAACATTTGGCCCTCCCGTCACCCCGGATGAGCGTAAAAACGCCCGCGAACGTTGACTTATCGCCGGAAGCCCCCTACTTCCAGCCTCGCAATGTTGCAGTGCAGCGCGCGCGACCGGCCCCGGATTAAGGGCCCCACCATAAGACGCAGCGCTTTTTCGCACGCTCACCGGTCCCCGGTCTTTTAGACCAAAGGCCCATTGCACTGATGACGCATCGTTTCCACGGCGGAAAAGCGGGGCGTTGAATTTTAAACCCCCGCCGATGCGAAAGACTGGCTTACCGCATAAATGCGCCCGCCAGCACAAAACCAAACGGAGACTGAATGACTTTTGCCGAACTCGGCCTATCGCCGAAATTGCTCGAGGCTATCGAAGCTTCCGGCTACACCACCCCGACTCCCATCCAGAAAGAGGCGATTCCGCCGGCGCTCGCCGGTCACGACGTCCTCGGCATTGCACAGACGGGCACGGGTAAAACCGCGTCTTTCACCTTGCCGATGATTGAGCGCCTTTCCAAAGGCCGCGCCAAAGCTCGCATGCCTCGCTCGCTGGTGCTGGCCCCGACGCGCGAACTCGCAGCACAGGTCGCCGAGAACTTTGAAAAATACGGCAAGAACCACAAGCTGACCATGGCGCTGCTGATCGGCGGCGTTTCGTTCGGCGATCAGGACGCGAAACTGATGCGCGGCGTTGACGTGTTGATCGCGACGCCGGGCCGTTTCATCGATCAGTTTGAGCGCGGCAAGCTGCTGCTCAGCGGCATTGAAGTGATGGTCGTCGACGAAGCCGACCGTATGCTCGATATGGGCTTTATTCCCGACATCGAAAAAATCTTCAAAATGACGCCCATGACGCGCCAGACGCTGTTTTTCTCGGCCACCATGCCGCCGGAGATCCAGCGCATTACCGATCAGTTCCTGCATAATCCGGTACGCGTCGAAGTCTCGCGCCCGGCATCCACCGCCGACACGATCACGCAACGCATCGTTCGCGTGCCCGGCAAGGACGATAAATTGAAGCGCAACGTGTTGCGCGAAATGATCAAAGCTGACGACGTCAAAAACGGCATCATTTTTTGCAACCGTAAGTCAACCGTCGATGTGGTCGCGAAATCGCTGCAAAAGCACGGCTTCAACGCACGCCCGATCCATGGCGATCTGGCGCAAGCGTTCCGGACGGAAACGCTCGACAAATTCCGCAGCGGCGAAGTCCAGTTCCTGATCGCCTCTGATGTCGCTGCGCGCGGTCTCGATATTCCGGCGGTGAGCCACGTCTTCAATTATGACGTGCCGATCCATGCCGATGATTATGTTCACCGCATTGGCCGAACCGGCCGCGCTGGCCTCAAAGGCGCGGCGATGATGCTCGTGACGCCCGCAGACGGGAAACATCTCGACGCGATCTTGAAAACAATTGGCGCCGAGGAAATCGAAGCGATTGATTTCAGCAAATTCTTTGAAGCGAATCCGGTCAGCGAGTCTCGCGGTCGCGGCAAACCGGAGGGGCGTTCCCGTTCTGAAGGCCGCTCACGCCGCTCGCCACGCAGAGATGCAAAACGCGACCACGCCCCCAAGGAAGCCGAGAAATCCCCTTTGGTTGACGAACAGCCGTCAACCACAACGGAACCCGCACCTGCGCCGCAGCCGCAGGCGACGTCGAAAGACGACACCCGCGCACCACGGCGAGAGCGCAATGAGGCTCGACCGCAACAACGTCGTGAGCGTAACGATTCTCGTTCCTCACAGCGCGATCGTTCCGATACACGCCCGTCGCGACGCCGCGAAGCAGCCCCCGAACCGGTCGTGGGGCTAGGCGATCACGTGCCGGCCTTCATCTTAAAGGAAGTCGCCCGTTAACCCTGTCTTAAGCGGGGTTTTCAAAAGATTGCCGTTAAAAAACGGCCTTCAACTTAGGCAAACGTTTACTGCGTTCGCCTAGTCTCGATCCCCAATGCGGGGAAGAATCTCCCCGAACTGAATTTCAGGGGTGTCATGAGTTTTGATAATGAAACAACGCATCAATTTGCGGAACTCGCGCTTGCGGCGTTGAGAAAAACGGGGCTGTCAGCAACGCCGCGCAATTACGAACTTTGGTACGCGCATGCGGAGGGGAAAAACCCGGCTCTGTCGGCGCATATCCAAAAAGCAATGGATTCCGCAGGCAAGGTCACGCAGGAAAAAGCTGATGCGCTCTATGCAAAGCTCATTCAACACTCGGAAATCTCCAACAATGTCATTGAGCTGGTGGCGCGGTTTCAGTCTGAAGTCGCCGACCTTTGCGATTTTGTCGAGTCTACCGGCGAGAGCACTCAAGGCCACTCCGAAAAACTTTCAGATATGACTGAGAAACTTTCCAACTCCGACTCCCTGCCCGATGTCGGCGCCTTGCTGGAGGGCGTTCTTTCTGTCGCAAAGACCATGCGTGAAGAAAACGACAATCTGGAGCAACGCCTCGCGGCTTCCGCTGAGGAAGTGAATATGCTTCAGCGCGACGTTGCTTCGATTCAACGCGAGGCTATGAAGGACGCGCTCACTGGCGTCGCCAACCGCGCCACCTTCGACAAATCGCTTGAAAAATACATGAGTGAAGCGAAGGCGAAGGACGAGCCGCTGGCGCTGGTGCTTGGCGATATCGACCACTTCAAAAAGTTCAACGACACATGGGGCCACCAGACCGGCGACCAGGTGTTGCGCCTCGTCGCTGAGGTGATGAACGCAAATGTCAAAGGCATGGACATGCTGGCGCGCTATGGCGGCGAAGAGTTTGCAGTTGTCCTGCCGGGCACGTCGCTTGAAAATGCTCACAAGCTGGCTGACAAAATCCGCGTCGCGGTTGAATCGCGGCGTTTACGCAAACGCCGGACGGACGAAGATCTCGGCGTCATCACCATGTCCATGGGCGTCGCCCAGCAAAAAGCCAAAGACACGATGGAAACGCTCATCGAGCGCGCCGATAATTGTCTTTACGCGGCCAAGAGCGCCGGGCGAAATTGTGTGCAGGACGAGAAAGATCTTGAAGCCCCGGACAATGAGGCCAAACAAGGCGCGGCGTAATCAGCCCCACATGCACTTCGCTTCAATTGGACGCCACGCCATCTATTCCTCAACGCGGCGCAGCAGAAAATCACGCGCTTCGTTGATCTTTGCCGCGAGATAATCCGTGCCGCCCTTGTCCGGATGCAACTGCGCGATCAGTTTGCGGTGCGCTGCGCGTATTTGCTCGGCATCGGCGCCCGCCTCCAGTCCCAACACCGAAAGCGCTTCGTCTTCGCTCATTAGCTTGGATGTTGGCTGCGGTAGTTTTGTTTCGCTGAGATCATCGGTTTCGGCTTGCTTCCGCCACGCCTCAATCGCCGTCACGCCTCCTGCCGCAATCAGCACCATGAACGCCAGCGGCCACAGCTTTGCCGCCAGCAGCGCCGCCGTGAGCGCCAGCCAGATTACAATCTTGAGCATGGTTACAGGGCGTTCGCCGCTCGCATCCTGATTGCCCGCGAGGCGGAACAACAGCCATCCGGCAGCGCCGACGGCAACAAGGATGGCGAGAAGCGCAGGAAACATGGTCTCACCTTAGCCGGTTCCCCGACAATGCGCGAAACTTATCGGCGGGCCTTATGCGGCGGCGGCTTCTTCCTTGGCGCCAGAGCCCGGCCCGGTATTTCCCGCCTGTTCCCCGGCAGGCAGCTTTAACGACGCCACCAGAGAACGGATTTCGAGGCGTGCGGTCACATGGCTCATGGTCGACAGGCGCACCGGGGAATCGACGCCGCCGAGGTCTAGCAGCGTGAGTCCGATAGGAAACAACTCGCGATAGATCACCCGGTCGCCAAACCCCCGCGCCAGCCGGAATCCGATCCGCGAAGAAAGCTCCTCGAGCTTGTCGCCCATGGTTTTCTTGTTGCGGGCGCGAGTGGCCGAGAGCCGATTGCGCATGACAATCCAGTCGATGCCTTCGCGCATGCCCATCATCGCGCGATGCTTGCGGGCGGTCCAAACCATCTCGCTGTAAAGGCTCGGGCCAACCACCTTGCCGCTCTCCGGGTCGATCCGGGCGAGCAGGTCGAAATCGACAAAACTATCATTCAGCGGGGTGATGATGGTGTCCGCGTGAAGGTGGGCAAGGCGCGACAGATGGGTGTTCGCCCCAGGACAATCAATCACCACATAATCGCAGCCGCTTAAGGATTCCAAAGCCGCCTTAAGGTTTTCCGTCTCTTTCTTCTGAGACTCCGCACGGCTGTCGATGGAGGATGGCTCCACATGCGCGACAACCGGAGAAACCAGTTCTTTCCCCTTGATTTCAGAGAAGTTTTTCCGGTTCTCCAGATATCTCGTCAAACTGCCCTGACGCAGATCCAGATCGACCGCGCCAACCTTGTGACCGGAGCGCAACAGCGCCACCACAAGGTGCATTGCGGTTGTGGATTTGCCCGATCCGCCCTTTTCGTTCCCGAGCACGATTACGTGTGTCATTCAAAGAATCCGCTATCGGCCCCGAAAGGCCGGATTACATGGTTTTTGCTTACGGCTGGGAAACTCTCCCAGACTAGTTTCACCGCTATGATTTTGATTGTGAGACGATTCTGAGGCCTATGGCGATAGTGAAGACATTGAGCCTGTGGGCGGCGGCTGTCCTGATCTCTGTATCCACCGCAACGGCTGATATGGGGCTGGCGCCTTTGCGGCAGGTGTTGAGCGCGGACCATCCCAGCGCGCAATTCGTCATCTCCAACCCATCCGACCGGATTATGGATGCGCGCGTCTCCTGGGTCGATCTGGCCGCCACGGAAAAAGGTTATGAGCCCGCCGAGCCCGAGCTTCGCGAAAACTTAAGCGCCGCGCCATGGCTGGTCGTCTCGCCGGCGAATTTCCGGCTAAAGCCCGGCGCCCGCCAGATCGTCACTGTGCGAATTAAAGACCATGCGAAACTTCCCAAGGGCGAACGCCGTTCGCATTTGCTTATCGAGACCGAAGCCTCTCGAACGCTGATCCGCAAAGCTAGCACCGGACTGCAAGTTGACGTCGGTCTCGGCATGTCGGCGCCGGTGATCGTGCGTAATGGCGGCAAGGCCGATGCGAAGATCGCTGACGTAAAACTGCTGCGCGATGATGACGGGCTGTTGATGCTCGACACCACCATCAAACCCGGAGGTCAATGGTCGAGCTTTGGCCGGATGATCGTGACCTTCACGCCGGAGAACGGCGAAAAAGAGCTGCTCGGCGTCCGCGAGAATGTCGCGGGCTTTACCGATGCGCAAAGCCGAAAGGTTTCAATTCCTTTTGGATTTTTATCGCTCGGGGCAGGTGAATTGCAGGTTCGCTATGAGGGCGCTGCAGAATTTGAAGGCGTCATTTTCGATCAACGCACATTCGATGTGGCGCCGCCCGACAACGAATAGAGCGCCCGCCCGCCTAGCCTTTTGTTTCCGCCAGCGACAGGCGCTCGCCTTCAAAGCTTGTCACCGAACAGAACAGCCCTTTTTCCTTCAGCTGCCCGCACAGCGCTTCGGCTTTGTCACGAGAGGCGAAACCGCCGCCAACCAGGCGCAGGAAATCGCCCTTGCCCGCGACGGTGATCCCTTCAACGCGCGGTTCCAGCAAACCAAGTTCATCCGGGTTTTCGCGCTGCAATTGCCGCCAGCCGCTGCGCGCTTCTTCCATGTGCCGGTAAGATGCGAGATGTACGCCGAACAGAACGCTTTCGGTGTGAATATCGCCGCCCTCCGCTTCGTTTTCAAAGACAGTTTCGTTTGAGGCGAATGTCGGCTGAACAAGACGCGGCGCCGTTTCCACCGGAACATCGGTCTTGGCGAGCGCCGGAGAGGCTGCGTCGTCGACAACTGCGTTCGGTTTTGGCGCCGGCTCATCCGCATAATATTCGGGCTTTGGCGGCAAATCATTTGCAGCGACTTGAGCCGCACCCTCGCCACCTTCGAGCGCGAGTTGATCACGCTCGCGTTTCAGGGCGAGGAGGTCATTCGCGAGGCGGGCGTTTTGTGACTTTAGCCGGGCGACTTCGGCCTCTAGCGAGGCCACCTGAACCCTTGCCGCCTCCGCATCTTCAACAGCTTGAGGCGCAGCGCCGCCGCCTCCAGGAAGCGAGGCGCAAGCCGACATCGAAGTCAACAGCGCCAGTGCGCCGAGTTTTTTCATGAAAGACAAAAGCCGGTTTTCCTTAAAAATCCAGAATCGCCTATATCATAGTCATCGCTTTAGGGAGGTCCAAGCTTTTGCGGGCGCCGCAGGCGAAATTCTCTCAACCGCCGACGCCGCCAGCTTCGTTACGGCCATAGGACAAATGTGTGAACACAAGCGCCGCTTTGGCCGAATCCTTCTCAATCAGCCCGACATCGTAAAATGAGGCAGTTCCGCCAACCGGAGCGCCGCTGCTGAAGGCGAGAATTTCTTCGACACCGTCATTGTCAAAATCGGCATTGGCGATTTCGTGGATCTGAACGGCAATGGCGTCTGCGCTGATTCGCCAGACATGGCCTGCGGCTTGATCAACATGGATATCTTCCGCAGCCGCACGCGCCTCGCCAAATCGCATGGACGAAGCCATGGCGGCGACTTCCTCCGCCGTCGGCGATCCGCCCGCGAAATAGGTTCGATTCGCCTCTTGCGCTTTGTCTAACGCGGCGAGCGTGCCGCAAGCCCGCACAAAATAGGCCTCGCGCCGCATCTCGCGAGAAGACGCGGCATACCAGCCGTCGAAACTCATTTCGCGAAAATCGCGGCACGTGTTGCAGGCAGCGGACTCTGCTTTCATGTCCGAAGGGTGCGACATGGTGAGTGAAACCGGCTGACCCTGAAGGTCCATCACCGGACGATCCATCAGCACACGGAACTCCGCACGCGAATAGCATTTCGCGCCAACACCTTCAAAAAGCGCGAGTTCGCCCTTCAAACATATTTCGCGTTCAGCGGTTGCAGGCGCAACTTCCGGCGTCTTGCCATTCATGAGCGGTCCGCCAAACACGGCCACGCCCGCCGCGCCAGCAGCCCCAGTTCCCATCAGAGCCATTCGCATCATCGACATTACAAGAGCCCCAATCCCGCCAGTTCGGCTTTAAGTTTTTGATTCGCTTCGTTGTTCGCACCTTTGCGGCTGCGTCTGTTCAGATCGTGCGGCGCGTCTTCGCCCGGCAAATAGCGCCAACCCTGAAATGCGCGGCGCGGTTGTGGTTCGGTCAACGCATAGTCTGGATCGAGAAGAATCGCCGTGCGTTCGATATCATCCGTTCCCGTTCTACGTTCAAAACCGAGGATTTTCTGACGCGCAAGGATAACGCCTTTAATCACCCAGTAAATCGACCCGCCCTCTAGCAACTCACTTTCCCGGCGCGGATGCATGCGAGTCACATGGTCATGGACCCTCCCCAGCCCAGCGGCTTCGTTCACGCTGGATCGATGATCTATTCTGGCGAAGAGGTCTTCAACGCCATCAGCGCCGGCGCAAAGTTTAACGAGGTGCAAAGTCATCTTAACGTCTTGACGACGCGCTATTCCGCAACGCGCAGCCGCGCGAGATCCCGGGCACGCTGGCGTTTAAGGTCGTGCCGCGCCGCGCGTTTCACGAGGATATACAATATGAAATAGGACATGGCCGCGCCGATGCCTGACAGCCAGACCGGCAGGTTTTCAAAGATCGTTGTAAAGCGCTCATAATTAAGCCCGATCGCCTCCGCGATGCCGGGCGCTTCCTGTCCAAGCAGCAAGACCGCGCCGACGCCTGTCATGGCGAAAGCCAGCAACCCTGCGAGCAAGGCGCCAAAGGTGACGCCCATATCGGCGCGCTCTTCGGCCTTGGAGACAATCATTTTCGACGGATCGCCGGACAGCGCCTGCGTCGCGGCGAACAAGGCGCGCGTCCTTGCGGCGCGTTCTTCCGGCGACAATGATTTTTTCGCGTCAGACTTAAGGCTGTCAAAATCGACAAGCGGTTTGGCGTTGTAGACGCGGTCGGAAATGAATTCCGGTTCGCACTCCGCCGCCGGGTTAACATCCGAGGTTGGAACAACCAGCGCCGCATCTGTCGGCATCAGGAACAAAGATTTTTCGGCGGCGCGCCGGCGCACCAAGCCGTCAAGCGTCGTCAGCTCGTTGTTTACAAACGCCTTGGTCCAAAGTTCAAACGCGTTTGCCGCGCCGAGCTTGTCGCCCGCGTTCAGCTTGCGCAGCGCCGTCGACCGCTTCCAGTTGTCTTCCCCTATATTGAAAATCAGCGAGACAAGCGCGTCATGTTCATTCTGGTTGAGCGGCGCGCGCACCGTATCGCTGATAAGCTGTTCGATGGGACGGACATCATCTTTGAGCAGACGTTCCGCGTCGCCTTCCGTAACGCTCATGCCGTGGCGTGCTGATCCCGTATGGCCGTAGCCGACGGTCCATTGTTCGGTAGGGGCGTAATGCGCCGACATGCGCAAGCCCTCATACCCCTTGATCAGATTAAGACCGGTATCTCCCGTCCGCATCAGACCCGCTCAAACCCCCTCTGGACTTCGCTTACGGCCAGTTCGCCTGGCTGCAAGCCTACTCAGGACGCCGCGCCGCACAAGCGGCTAGCTGCGCGACTCCCCCACTCATCGCAGTTAACGATTCCTATCATGGTGGGGCCGGATTGGGTAGTGAGCCGCCCGATTCAGCCTGAATTTAAGGCCAGAAGGGCGCCGAAACGGCACAGTTCTGTCCGCATAGACGTAATAAAATTCCCGTCTTGGTTTTCCACAGTGAGGCAAAAATTACTATAACCATTTGAATTTAAGGTATTATTCCCGCCCAAACTGCGATTCGCGCAGCGCGCGATTCTGGCACAAGACTTGGGAGAATAGAGCCGGAAAGCCCCTTCCCACCGATTGGGAGCGTCTCTTTTGGCGCAAACAATGTTAATCTCCGGGCGGGGCGTTGAGGTGAGATATGTTGGGTAACGGATTCACAAACATCATCGCCGCCGCAATCATCGCTATTGCGATCTTGTGGAACGGCGGCTTTGGCGGGGATCGAGGCAAGTCCGCACCGATGTCTGAAGAAGAATTCACCGCATGGTATGCGCGCGCTGTCGGCGATATCCGCAATGATATCGTCGTGAATTGCGGCTGCTGCGGCGATGAGGCGCCACGAAAGGAAGCCTCCGGGTCTTTTTAGCGCCCCGTCCGGTTCCGACCAGGCTCGCCGGATATAATCCGGTCGCCCCACAGGAAACGCGGCGGGTTCCGCCATCAGAGACGCCGCTGACGCCTCCTCCGACAACGGAGACGGTGTATCCGCCGCCGCCGGTATTTTATCCCGGCTGGCCGACCATACCGCCCGTGATTGTGCCGCCTGTCTTCATTCCGCCGGTTGATCCGCCTTGCGAAGAAGGCGTCGATGAAGAGTGCACGCCGGAAGAACCGCCCGTCGATGCGCCGGAGCCCGGACTGTTCTACTTGCTGCTGATGGGCGGTCTCGCCGGCTGGCTCTATCGCCGCAAAACTCAGCACACGGCGTAAATGGATTATCCCGCTGCAGGCAACAGAACTGCAGCGGCCAATCCGAGAAACACAAAAAAGCCAACAACATCCGTAACGGTCGTCACGAAGACGGCGGAAGAGACCGCCGGATCGGCCCCGGCGCGTTGCATGCCGATGGGTATGAGAATTCCCGCGAGCCCTGCGGCGAACAGATTGATGATCATGGCCGCACCCACAACCACGCCAAGGCGGGTCGCCTCCGCCTGATCGCCCCAGCCGCTCATCAAATACCAGACGCCTGCCAGCGCGCCCATGATGAGCGCGAAGATGAGGCCGTTTAAAAAGCCAACCAGCGCCTCCCTGAACACAACGCGCGCAGCGTTAGAGGCGGTCAAATCCTTGGTCGCCATCGAGCGCACCACAACTGTCAGCGTCTGCGTGCCGGCATTGCCGCCCATGGACGCGACAATCGGCATTAAAATCGCCAGCGCCACGATCTGACCGATGGCGACGTCGAACATGGAGATCACCAGCGAAGCGAGGATCGCGGTGGCGAGATTGATCGCCAGCCATGAAAAGCGCGAACGAACCGTCTCGAAGACCGTGTCCGATAGACCTGTGTCGGCCTCGACGCCGCCCAGCGCGAGCATGTCTTCATGGGTTTCTTCACGGACCATTTCGACAACGTCATCGACGGTGATCATGCCGATCAGCCGGTCGGCGTCGTCAACCACCGGCGCCGAGATGAGATTATATTGCTCGAAAAGATAGGCGACTTCTTCCTGGTCCATGCTTACCGGAACTGGACGCATGTCGCGGCTGGTCATGATGGTTTCGATCACCGTCTCGCGCGGAGATTTCATCAGGGTCGACAGCGGCACCGAGCCCACCGGCTTGAACGCCGGATCGACGACAAAAACTTCGTAAAACCGGTCCGGCAGTTCTTCAGTGCTCCGCATGCGGTCGATGATCTGGCCGACGGTCCAGAATGCCGGCGACGCGAAGAACTCGCGCTGCATCAACCGCCCGGCGCTCTCCTCTTCAAAATCGAGCGCGGCGCGCAGTGCGAGGCGATCCTCGATCGGCGCGAAGGAAAGAATTTCCGCCTGCTTTTCTTCATCGAGATCTTCAAGCAGGAACGCCCCGTCATCGGTATCGAGTTCGGCGACCGCCTCGGCTACCTTTGACGGCTCCATGGCTTCGATGATGTCTTCGAGCAAATCGTCGTCGAGCTCAGCCAGAACTTCAGAGGGCAACGCACCGCCCAACAAGGCGATCAGCGCCTCGCGGTCTTCTTCGTGAAGCAGGCCGATCAAGTCGGCGATATCTGCGGGGTGGAGCTCGCGGGTCAGCCCTTCAAAGGCTTCGGCGTCCTCCGCTTCAATCGCATCGGCGACAGAACGCACAAATTCAGGCGTTAACGTCCGGTCTTCGGAAAACTGACCGTCGCCCTCGGCCGGCAGATCGTCCGGACGCGTTTCTTCGTCGATGGGCGCAGTGTCGCTCATGGCTGCCCTTCGCAGTTGAGACCGGAGTCAGGTGAATGGGAAGACCTTGGCTTTTGCTATTCTAGCCCTCGATTGAACGCAAGAGCTGCGAATGCCAATTACCGCGAACTAGTCGCGGAAATTGAAAACGCCGCTGAGAATGATCGCAATCGTCACCGCCCAGAACGCCAGCGCGATCTTGCTCGCCAGCCAGGCTTTTTGCTTCAGCTTGGGGTCGGCGGGCGCACCGGGATCGGCGCCGTCAACGCCGTCATCGGGCGACTCCCACCTGCCCTCAACGCCGCGCGACAAGACACCGAGAAAACACAGCCACCACCACAGAATGTAAATCACGATTGCGCCGACAGGGTTCATGATGCAGTCCAGTGCACTTGAGTCATGATCACGGGCCTCTTGCCCCAGACATCGTCAAAATAGACACGCGCCGCCCGCTTCACCGCCAGACTAACAGCCTCGTAGTCCTGAAGTTTGGACTTTGAAAGTCCGCTGACCGCCGCCTCAATTTCATCTTCCAGCTCGTCCTGTCCGGATTCCTCATCCTCACCTTGAAAGACGCCAATACCCTCAGCGGCGACGCTTATGAGTTCGCCTTTCTTGTTGATCACCAGGGACACGGCCAGCGCGCCGGTTTGCGACAGCTTGCGGCGTTCGCGCATGGGCGCCGCGCCATCCGGCATCAAGACATCGCCGTCGAGATAGATGCGCCCGGCCGGAACTTCATCAATCCGTTCAGGGCCATCGGGCGCAATGCGAATGAGATCGCCGTTACGCGGCGCGAAAGATTGCTTTGCGCCGAGCTCCAGCGCAAATTCCGCATGCTCTTCGAGGTGCCGCGCCTCGCCATGCACCGGGATTGAGATCTCCGGCCGCGCCCATTCATACATGGCGCGCAATTCTTCGCGGCAGGGATGGCCGGAGACATGCACAAACTCGTCTTTCTCCGTGATGACTTTAACGCCAAGTTCAACCAGATCGTTCTGGAGATTGTAAATCTCACGGTCATTGCCGGGAATGATTTTTGACGAGAAGATCACCGTGTCGCCATCGGACAAGGTCAGGTCGCGATGGTCATTGCGAGCGATGCGCGACAACGCCGCGCGCGGTTCGCCCTGACTGCCGGTGCACAGATACAAAACATGCTGGCGCGGCAGGTGGCCCGCGTCTTTCGGTTCAACGAAACTTAGCCCCTTTGGCAGCAAGCCCGTCTCGCGCGCAGCGTCGACAATACGCAACATGGAGCGCCCGAGGAGGCACACGCTTCGGTCGGCGGCGGCCGCCGCTTCACAAATCGATACGACCCGAGACACATTCGATGCGAATGTCGTCACCGCGACGCGGCCTTCCTGCTGGGCAATCAGCTTGGTCAAAGATGTGCGCACGTCAGATTCTGATCCGGAAGTTCCCGCCGACAAGACATTGGTTGAATCGCACACCATGGCGAGCAGCCCATTGCGCCCCAGCGATTTAATGGTCTCGCTATCGGTCACTGGACCCAGCGATGGCGTCGCATCGATCTTCCAGTCGCCTGTATGCAAAACGGCGCCAAACTCAGTGCGCAAGATAATACCGCTCGGTTCCGGGATCGAATGGGTGAGCGTTAGATACTCAATATCGAACGGCCCGAGTGTGAACCGCGAATTCATGTCGATCACATGAAGCTCGACGCCCTCCTCGCCCGCTTCTTCCAATTTGCGCTGGACAAGCGCCGCCGTGAACGGCGTCGCATAGACCGGACAGCCGAGTTTAGGCGCCAGAAGCGCCACGGCGCCGATATGATCTTCGTGACCGTGGGTCAACAAAAGCCCGTGCAAAGCTTCTTTCTCTTCAAGAATGTAAGACGGATCAGGACAAATCAGATCGATGCCGGGGGTTGAGAGATCGCCAAACATGACGCCGCAATCGATCATGATCCATTGCCGGTTGGCGGCCGAGCCGAACCCGTAAAGGTTCATGTTCATGCCAATTTCGCCAGAGCCGCCAAGCGGCAGGAAAACAAGTTCCTTGCGCGACATTATTTGGCCTTCAATCGTTTGCTGATTTCCAAGAGCCCGCGAATGGTGAGGTCGTGATCGAAAACATCAATCGCTTTGGTCTGTCCTTCAAACAGGGACGCAATGCCGCCCGTCGCCACAACTTTCATTGGCGCGCCATATTCAGCCTTGATGCGCTCAATCAGTCCTTCGATGAGCGAGACATAGCCCCAGAAAACGCCGGTCTGCATGGCGCCGACCGTATCGGTGCCGATGACCTTATCCGGCTTTTCAATGGCGATGCGCGGCAAGCGCGCCGCGGCTTCATGCAGCGCTTGCATGGAGAGGTTGATCCCCGGAGCGATGACGCCGCCTTCAAACCCGCCATCAGCCCCGACAATATCAAAATTCGTCGCCGTGCCGCTATCGACGACAACAAGCGGTCCGCCATGCTTGGTGAAGGCGCCGACCGCGTTGACTAATCGATCCGCCCCCGCTTCCGATGGTTTGGTGATGCGCACCGCAACGCCCGGTATGTTGTCGTGACCAATGACAAACGGCTCGCAATTGAAGTAGCGCCGCGAAAGGTTGCGCAAATGAAACAGCGATTGCGGCACCACGGTGGAGATGATGCATTCGGATATGTCGGCCAGCTTGAAGCCGGCAAAGCCCATCAACTGCGACAACCAGACGGCATATTCGTCGGCGGTCCGCACCGTCGATGTTGAGGAGCGCCACTGCGCCACGGATGTGTCGCCGTCATAAAGCGCAATCACCGAGTTCGTATTGCCGACATCGATTGCAAGCAGCATGGACGCTATTCCTTACCTTTTCGGCCGAAGAAGACTTCACCCGCCGCGATTGTCCGCGTTCGCGCGTCCAAGCGCAATATCAGCGCGCCGGTTTCATCAATGCCGCCGAAAACACCGTTAATCTCTTCATTTGGCAGCCGCACCGTAATGGGCTGGTTAAGGCCCGCGGCGCGCGCCAGCCAGGCGGCGCGGATCGGCGTGAAGCCTTCCTTACGCCATTGCCCGTAATATCTCCAAAAATGTTCGTCGAGCCGGGCTGCGAGCGCCGTTGGCGGAGGCGCCGAGGGTGTATGGTCAATCAGACGCGCCGTTTTATAGGCAAGTCCTTCGGGCTTGCTGACGATGTTGACGCCGATCCCGATAAGGATCGTCGCGCCGAGATTTTCCAGCAGAATGCCAGCGCCTTTTCCGCCCTCAATCAAAACGTCATTGGGCCATTTGAGCGCAATCTTGTCCTCAGGCATCAACTCATCAAACACCGACGCCAACGCCAATGCGGCGACGAACGAAATTTGCCCGAGCGTTTCAGACGTCTCTTCCGCCCGCATCAAAAGTGTCGCCGCGAAGTCGCCTGCCCGCTGCTCCCAAGCGCGTTCGCGCCGCCCGTAACCGGCTGTCTGGGTCAGCGCGAGAAACCAGCGCGGTCCGCCCCCGCCATCATTGGCCCAGCGCTTTGCCTCGAGACTGGTCGAATCCAGCGTGTCGAAAATTTCAAGCGGCGTTCCGGAAGCGAGCTTCGCCACGCCGCTAGAACAGCGATGCGGCGGCTGTTTCCGCAATCTGGCGCAGGACGCCCATCAAAACGGTGAGCACTGGGAACATCAACAGCGCCGAGCCCCAGGCCGCAACTGTCAACGCTGGACCGTGATCGCGTTCAAAGGCTGGCGCGGGTTCGTCGAACCACATAAACCAGACAATCCGCAGATAGTAAAAAGCGGAAACGGCGCTGGCGATGACGCCCGCAACGGCGAGCCAGACAAGACCCGCATCAACGGCGGCGAGAAACACATACCACTTACCGAAGAACCCGGCAGTTGGCGGCACGCCCGCAAGCGAGAACAACAACACGGTCAAGATCAGCGCCATGGGCATATTGGTGCGCGATAGGCCGGCGAGATCAGAAACATTTTCCGTCATGCCGCCGCGACGGCGCATCATCAAAATGATGGCGAATGTTCCGACCGTCATGGCGATATAGATCGCCATATAGATCAGCACCGATGACGCGCCAGACACCGTTCCGGCCGCAAGACCAATCAGTGCGTAGCCCATATGGCCAATAGAAGAGTACGCCATCAGGCGTTTGATGTTGGTCTGCGCAATCGCCGAGAAGGCGCCGATCATCATGGAGGCGACCGCGATGAGCGCGATCACCGGTTGCCAGTCATCGACTGCGCCGGGGAAAGACGTCATCATCACGCGCGTAAACAGCGCCATGCCTGCGAGCTTAGGCGCGGCTGCGAAGAAGGCCGTCACCGGCGTCGGCGAGCCTTCATAGACATCGGGCGTCCACATATGGAACGGCGCGGCGGAGACCTTAAACGCCAGCCCCGAAATCATGAACACAAGTCCAATGATCAACCCGGCGTTTGGCCCGCTTGCCTGTGCGGCCCGGGCAATCTGTTCAAATCCGGTCGCGCCGGTAAAGCCGTAAACCAGCGACGCGCCATACAGCAGCAAACATGACGAGAGAGCGCCCAGCACGAAATATTTAAGACCCGCTTCGGTGGAGCGGCGGCTGTCGCGATTGAACGCCGCGAGAATGTAAAGCGCGAGGCTCTGCGTTTCGATGCCCATATAGAGCGAGATGAGATCAGTCGCCGACACCATGAGCGACATGCCGAGTGCGGCGAGCACGATCAGCACCGGATATTCAAACCGGCCGAGCTGCTCGCCGGCCAAATAGCGGTCGGACATCAAAATGGCGAAGGCCGCCGCGCCATACATCAAGACTTTGCAGAAGGTCGAGAATGCATCGACCCGGAAGGCGCCGTCAAACAGCGAAGTCGTGCCCGCGCCGCCCGGCGCGATCACCGCCAGCGCGCCCGCAATGACCAGCAGCGCAACAGCAGCGAGTGAAATCTGCGGCGCGAATTTGTCGCCGAGAAAGACGCCTGTGATCAACAATGTCATGGCGCCAATAGCCAGCACCAGTTCAGGCCACGCGAATGTCAGTGTCTCAAACAAGCCCATTAGCTTGCCCCCGCTGCGGCGAGCGCCGTATTGTAGTTTTCAATCAACAGATCCACCGCCGGGCTGAAGACATCAAGCGCCGGCCCCGGATTAAAGCCAAGATAAAGCGCAAACGCCATCAACACGCCGAGCATCGCCAGTTCGCGCTTATCGACATCGGCGATTTCCATCAACGCCTGCTTCTCGAGCTTGCCATAAACAACCTGGCGATAGAGGCGCAGCGCATAAGCCGCTGACAAGATGACGCCGAACGCCGCGAAGAAGGCGATCCATGAATTCACCTTGAAGGCGCCGGTCATGGACAGGATTTCGCCAACGAAGCCACTCGTGCCGGGCATGCCGACATTGCCGAGGGTGAAGAAAAGAAACAGGAAGGCATAGAGCGGCATGCGGTGAACGAGACCGCCATAAGCGGCGATTTCCCGCGTGTGCATCCGGTCGTAAACGACGCCAACACAAAGGAAGAGTGCGCCGGAGATAAATCCATGCGACAGCATCTGGAACAGACCGCCCTCGATCCCCTGCTCCGTGCCGGTGAAAATCCCCATGGTCACAAAGCCCATATGCGCGACGGAGGAATAGGCGATGAGCTTTTTCATGTCCTCCTGCGCCAGCGCGACAAGCGAGGTATAGATGATCGCAATCACGGACAGCGCAAACACAAATGGTGCGAAGTCCATGCTGGCGAGCGGGAACATCGGCAGCGAGAATCGCAGGAAGCCATAGCCGCCCATCTTCAAGAGGATCGCCGCCAGAACCACCGAGCCTGCGGTCGGCGCCTGAACGTGTGCGTCGGGAAGCCAGGTGTGGACCGGCCACATGGGCATTTTGACGGCGAAAGACGCAAAGAAGGCGAGCCATAGCCATTTCTGCGCGCCTGCCCCGAAGTCAAAGCCTTGCAAGGTTGGAATGTCTGTCGTGCCGGCCTGCGCATACATCCACGCCATCGCGACAAGCAGCAACAGCGAACCGATCAGCGTGTAGAGGAAGAATTTCAGCGACGCATAAATCCGGCTCGGCATGGAAACGCCCGCGAATTCCTTCACGCCTTTAGAACCCCAGACGCCGATGATCAGGAACATCGGAATAAGGCTGCCCTCGAAGAAGAAATAGAACAGGAACAGATCGAGCGCACAGAACACGCCGATCATCAGCGTTTCGAGAATTAGAAACGCGATCATGTAATCGGCAACGCGATTCTGGATCGAGTTCCATGACGCCAGAATGCAGATCGGCATAAAGAAGGTCGTCAGCAACACAAACAGGATCGAAATCCCGTCAACGCCCATCTTGTAGCTGATGCCCGCACCAATCCAGGGGAGCTGTTCGACCAACTGATAGCCCGCAATCGACGGATCGTAGAAGATCGCGTAGACGGCAAGCGACAAAAGAAAAGTCGCCGTCGTAAAGATCAGCGCGACCCAGCGCGAAGCGTTGTCGACTTGCGCCTGCACATCGGCCGCAACGGCGCCGTTTTCGCCGGAACGCGTCAGCACGCGGCGCAGCATGATGAACATCGCGCCGACCAGCGGTGCGAATGTAACAAATGACAGCCAGGACTGGTTGGCGAAACTTTCCGTCATCACTGGCCGCCCCCCGCCCGGAACGAAACAAATGTGACGAGGATCAAGATGCCGACAAGCATGGCGAAGGCGTAGTGATAAACATATCCGCTTTGCATTTTAACGATACGGCGCGCGCTGGTGGCGACAAACGCTGCAATACCGTCCGGCCCGACGCCGTCAATGGTTTTGCCGTCGCCGTCCTTCCACAGGAAGCGGCCGAAAGCGAGCGCCGGTTTGACCAGCAGGAAGTCGTAAATCTCGTCGAAATACCACTTGTTTTTGAGGAAGGCGTAGATCATGCCGCCTTCGCGCAACAAGCCGGGACGCAGCGGATCGCCGCGAAGATAATGCCAGCCCGCCGCGAATGAGCCCGAAAGCATGGCGAAGAATGGCGCCCACAAAACCCAAAGCGGCACATGATGACCGCCCCCTTCAGCGCCGCCATGGTCTTCTGTCGCCGCGCCGTGGTCATCGGCGACAGCATGATCGGTTGCCGGCGTAAGAGAAGTTTCACCGCCATGATCGTTCGCCGTTGAATGTTCGTCGGATGCGACGGCTTCATGATGCGTTTCTGCTTTATAGAGCGCGCCATTCCAGAATTTGTCAGCGCCGTCGCCGACAAAATTGCCATAGAACGCCATGCCCGCGACCAGCGCGCCGAGCGCTAGCGGGATTAGCGGCGCCATCATCGCATCAGGGACAGAATGCGGATGCTTGCGCACATGTTCCGGCGCGCGCGACGGCCCCCAGAAGGTGAGAAAAATCAGGCGCCATGAATAGAACGCGGTCATCACCGCCGCAAGAAGCCCGAGGGTGAAGGCGAAATAACCGAACGCTTTGCCCGCTTCGCCCGCGAAAAACGCGCTTTCAATGACCATGTCTTTGGAAACGAACCCAGCCGTGCCGAGTGGTGCGCCGAAAAGCTTCAAGCCCGGAATGCCAACGCCCGTAATCGCAATCGTGCCAATCACCATCAGGATATGCGTGAAGGGCATCAGCGCTTTGACGCCGCCCATTTTTTTGATGTCCTGCTCGTGATGCATGCCGATGATCACCGCGCCTGACCCAAGGAACAACAATGCCTTGAAGAAAGCATGGGTAAAGAGATGGAACATCGCCGCGCCATAAGCGCCAACACCGGCGGCGAAGAACATATAGCCAAGCTGAGAACAGGTAGAGTAAGCGACGATTTTCTTGATGTCGTCCTGCAGCAGGCCCACCGTCGCGGCGAAGAACGCCGTCACGGCGCCAACCAGCGTCACCAGAGCGGCGGCGTTCGGCGCATATTCATAAATCACCGAGCAACGGCAAACAAGGAACACGCCCGCCGTCACCATGGTTGCGGCATGGATCAGCGCGGAAACCGGCGTCGGACCTTCCATGGCGTCGGGCAGCCAGGTGTGCAGGAAGAACTGCGCCGATTTGCCCATGGCGCCGATAAACAACAAGACGCCAATCACCGTCAGTGCATGAAAATTCCAGGACAGAAAGCCGATCGACAAGTCTTGAATGGGACCGCCGGCGCTTGCGTTCCATGGCGTCACGCTGGCGTTTGACGCTACCGCCTGAAACACTTCGTCAAACTGGATCGTGCCGAACACATAGAAAATGCACATGATGCCAAGCGCGAAACCAAAATCGCCAACCCGGTTGACGACGAAGGCTTTGATGGCGGCGTCATTGGCGGATTTCTTTTTGAACCAGAAACCGATCAGCAAATAGGAAGCGAGGCCGACGCCTTCCCAGCCGAAGAAAAGCTGGAGGAAGTTGTCCGCCGTCACGAGCGTCAGCATGGCGAAGGTAAACAGCGACAGATACGCGAAGAACCGCGACTGCTCGCCATAGTCCTTCATGTAGCCCATGGAATAGGTGTGCACGAGGAACGATACCGAGTTCACAACGACCAGCATCACCGCCGACAACGTGTCCAGGCGCACCGCCCATTTCGCCTCGAACCCGCCCGACGAAATCCAGCTGAACAGCTCGATGGTCCGCGCATTGCCGCCAAGAGCGACATCGAAGAACAGGAACCATGACATGATCGCCGCGACCAGCAACAAACCCGTGGTGAGCAGCTCCGCCGCGCGATAGCCGAGCGCACGACCGACCGGCATGGCCAGCATGGCGCCGAACAGCGGCAGTAAGACGACAAAGGCTTCCATGAACGCTGCCTGCCCCTAATTCTTCATCAGATTGGCGTCTTCGACAGCGATGTCGCCGCGATTGCGGAAGAACGCCACAAGAATCGCAAGCCCGACCGCCGCTTCGCCCGCCGCGACAGTCAAGACCATGAAGGCAAAGACCTGCCCCGTGAGATCGCCGAGAAACTGCGAGAACGCTACGAGATTGATGTTCACCGCAAGCAGCATGAGCTCGATCGACATCAAAATAACGATGACGTTTTTCCGGTTGAGAAAAATGCCCGCCATGCCGATCGCGAACAAGACCGCCGCAACGAACAGATAATGAAAGAGTCCGATTACCATTTGCGTTGAGCCCCTTACGACAGCCCTTGGCCCGGCTTGATGTCCACAAGCTCAAAGCCCTCATCGCGCTTGCGATTGATCTGCTTGCCGGCGTCCTGTTTTTTGATGCCTTCGCGCGTCCGGAAGGTCAGGATGATCGCGCCGATCATCGCCACCAGCAAGATCATGCCAGCGATCTGAAAATAGTGAATGTAGTCGGTGTAAAGGATCAGCCCGAGCGCCTCGATGTTGTTCGGACCATTCGGGTCGGTCACCGTCATCGCAGCGGTGGGCGACGGATGCGCGCGCGCAACTTCAGTGTCGGACGGCAGTTCCCAAACGGCGAACACCATAATCAATTCAATAACGAGAAATACCGCCAGCGCACCGCCGATCGGCAGATATTGGAGGAAACCCTGCTTCATCTCGACAAAATCAACGTCGAGCATCATCACCACGAACAGGAACAGCACCGCGACGGCGCCCACATAAACAACCACAAGCACCATGGCGAGATATTCAGCGCCCATAAGAACGAACAATCCGGCTGCGGCGATAAACGCCGAAATCAGGAACAGCACGGAATGGACGGGGTTTTTCGACGCGACGACCATCAGCCCCGAGGCAATGGCGGCGAAGGCGAACAGGCAAAAGGCGAAGGCGGCTATCGACATTTTTTTGCGCGCGATGCTCTTTGTGGCGGACGATGCGAAATGCGCCGAATGGCGCTCCAGGATTGACTTGCCCGCCCCGTCACCTCCCTCAATTTCAGGCGACTCATGGCGCAGGCCATACTCGCGGCGCTTTTAGAGGCATTGGCCAAGCTTTGCAAAGGGCGAAGGGCCGCATTTTCGCGGAATTTCAGGGGTTTTCTGCGGGCTCAGTGGCGCCGGGAATGTCAGAACCTGCACTTCACTCGTCGCGCCACGTAAACGGTCTACCGCAAGGCGCATCGACCGGCCGAAGCGCCCGCCTATGGTGGCTAAAACGTCAACTGAGAGGGGCATCATGACAAACCAACGGATCACCGTATTCGCAGCCGCCAGTCTGGCCGCGATCTTCATTCCTGTGGCGGCGGTCGCAGAGCCATTCCCTGTCGATCTGTCGCAGGTAGAGTTTGCGCCGGCGCGATACCAGCTGATCCACCATGGGGAAAAAGCCGGCGAAATGTACTTCGCGATGGAGCGGAAAGAGGATGTTATCGTCATCCATGATGGCACCACCCTGCTCCCGGATGTGCGGGAATCCGGCACGGTGGTCGTGGATGCGGAAACGCTTCTGCCAAAAAGGATCGTCATTGACGGCGACTTCAGCCGCACCATTCTCGATATCGACCTCACTTTTGACGGTCGCAAGGGAACTGGCGTCCGTAAATACAAGCGCCCCACGGATATCGAAAAGGCGGAGCGGCCCTTTGAAATCGAGCTGCCGGAAGACGCCATTGCTCGCACATCGCTCTTTGGATTCGTTTCGGGGCTGCCGTGGCGGGACGGTGCGACATTCAAGCTGCAATGGTTTGAAGAATTGGGCGGCGTCGTGGCCGATGCGGAACTTGTGGTCGCGGGACGCGAGACGATTGAGGTTCCGTCAGGCATGTTTGAGACGTTCAAAGTCAATCTCAACGCCGAGCCGGCCAATGTGATTTATCTCACAACGGCAAAACCGCATCGCATCGTCAGGATCGATGTTCCGGCACAGGAGATGCGTTTTGAGCGGCTTGCGGAACAACCCTCCGCCGAGTAACGGCGCCTAGCGGTAGGGAGCGTCGAGCTCGAGGTTTTTCGCGATCTCACGTTCCCACCGGTCGCCATTGGCGAGCAGTCTGTCTTTGTCATAGAACAGCTCTTCACGGGTTTCCGTCGCGAATTCGAAATTCGGGCCTTCGACGATGGCGTCGACAGGGCATGCTTCCTGACAGAACCCGCAATAGATGCATTTGGTCATGTCGATATCGTAGCGCGTTGTGCGGCGCGAACCATCGTCGCGCGGTTCGGCCTCGATGGTGATCGCCTGCGCCGGACAGATCGCCTCGCATAGCTTGCAAGCGATGCAGCGTTCTTCACCATTCGGATAGCGGCGCAGCGCATGTTCGCCGCGGAAGCGAGGGGATAGCGGGCCCTTTTCAAACGGATAGTTCAACGTCGATTTCGGCGTCACGTAGTATTTCATTGCGAGGCCGAACGCCTTGAGAAAATCAAGGAGCATAAAGCCTTTGAGCGCTTGGGCGATGCGGGCCATCTAGCTTCTCCAGCTCTGCAAATAATCAACCGCGTCAGGGAACATAATCAACAATCCCGACACAAGCACCACCCAGAACAGGCAAAGCGGCAGAAAGATTTTCCAGCCAATCCGCATAAGCTGATCATAGCGGTAACGCGGTACGATCGCCTTCACCATGGCGAACATGAAGAAGAAGAACACGACTTTGAAGCAGAACCAAAGGACCGGCAACGGGCCCCATTCCAGCCACGGCGCCCACTCAACCGGGATTGGCGAATGCCAGCCGCCAAAAAACAGGATGGTCAGCATCGCGCACATCAGGACGATGTTGGCGAGCTCGCCGATCATGAACATCAAAAACAGGGTCGAGGAATATTCCACCTGATAGCCGGCGACCAATTCGGATTCAGCTTCCGGCAGATCGAAGGGCGGCCGGTTGGTCTCGGCCAGCGCAGAAATGAAGAACACCACAAACATCGGGAATAGCGGCAGGAAGTTCCAGTTCCAGAAACCGCCGCCGGCGCGCGACTGGCTTTCAACAATGTCGGAAAGGTTGAGCGAACCGACCAGCAGCAGGACGGTGATGATCACGAAACCGATGGACACCTCATAGGAGACCATCTGCGCGGCAGACCGCAGCGACCCAAGGAATGAATATTTCGAGTTCGACGCCCAACCGCCCATGATGACGCCGTAAACGCCGAGCGAGGAAACCGCGAATAAGTAGAGAATGCCCACATTGATGTCGGCGCCGACAAGGCCCGGGCCAACCGGAATCACCGCCCAGCCGACCAGCGCCAGAACGAAGGTGATCAGTGGCGCCAGAATGAACACGACCTTGTTCACCCCCGCCGGGATGATGATTTCCTTGAAAACGAATTTCAGAAGATCAGCGAAGGACTGCAGCAGGCCGAAAGGTCCGACCACATTCGGGCCCTTGCGCATTTGCACGGCAGCCCAGACCTTGCGGTCGAAATACATGAGGAACGCCTGCGCCACGAGCAGCGTCAGCAGGATCGCCAGCGCGCCAGCGGTGGTCGAAGCGAGCCACCAGCCCCAGCCGAGATCGGTTGGGCGGGTGACCAGATTTGTCCATATCTGTTCCATGGGCCCGCGTCATAATGGGTCTCGGCCCGCTAGTCACGTATGAAAAAGGGGCCAATCGGTCGCAATTGGCCCCTTTTCCCGGATCTGTTGTGGAAACTTTACTTCACAGTGATGCTGGCGATAAAGCTGTTCGACTTCTCGACCTGCTTGGGCGAACCGTAAATATCGATCGAGCCAATGCCGCTCACTGATGCATCGACAGAGTCGCTGGCGAAAACGCTGGCGTCGCCAATGCCCGAGACATCCACATCCACATCGCGGCATTCCAGAGATTTGGCCTGAAGATCGCCAACGCCCGAAACATTTGCGTCCAGATGACCGCACGTCCCCGACAAGGTCAGGTCGCCAACGCCAGACAGGTCGACTTTGAAATTGTCAGCGTCGATGCCGGTTACATTCCCGTCAGCAACGCCTGCTATGTCGATTGCGGTCAGCGCTGGCAAAGTGATTTCAGCTGTCAGGCCGAAGTCGCGCCAACGGCGCATGCCCCGCTCGCCATCCTTCCGGTCGAGCTCCAGCTCGCCGTCCACTACCGTTGCTTCAAGCCGCTCCATCTCCGATGGCGCGCCGGACACAGTGACCGAGAAGTCGCCGCCGACAGTGACGTCAAATTCAAAAACACCGGCAATGTCGATCCGGTCGAAGCCGGCGAGATCGAGCGTTTGCGTCACGTCTTTCGATTTGTCGCGCTCGCCGACATTCACCAATCCGCCAAACGCGTGATGCGCGGCGGCAGCGGCAATCACCACCGCCAAAACCAATCCAACGATAATTCCAAAAAAAACTCGCATGGGTCGCCTCCCGTAATACCCGTCCCCCGAAGGCATCATATATCACCATAAGGCGCGGGGTAGAATGCCAATAAGCGCGCATCCCATTCGCTCTGTCGATTCTCTTGCGAGCAGTCAAATACAAAACGCCGCGCAGATGCGCGGCGTTTTCACATGCACTAGTTTTGTTTTCGTCAGTGAACGGTAATATCCGCGAACATGCCTTTATTCTTGCTGACTTTTTCCGGCGAGCCATAGACATCGATATCGCCCATGCCAGAGACCCGCGCATCGACTTCTTCACTCGCGAAGACGGCCGCGCTGCCGACGCCAGAGACGCGCACGTCAGCGGTGCGGCATTCGAGGCCTTCTGCATCCAGATCGCCAACGCCCGACAGATTCGCGTCAAGCGCGCCGCATTCGCCACCGATGCTCAGATCGCCGACGCCTGAAACTCTCACCTTGAAACTGTCCGCATCTACGCCTGCAATCTTTCCGTCGACCACGCCGGAAACATTCACGCCTGTCAGGCTTGGCAACGTGATGACAGCTTCAACGCCATCGCGGTGGCGCTGCTTTTTCTCGCCGCGCTGTCGTTTGCGCTGATCAAGCTCCAGAACGCCGTCCTTCACGGAGACTTCAACGCGGTTCATCTCATAGGCCGGTCCGCTCAGCGCGATTGAAAAATCGCCGCCGACGCGGACATCGAGCTCATAAACGCCAGCGATGTCGATCGAATCAAACCCCGACAAATCATAGGTTTTTGAAACTTTCTCATCGTCATCTGCGAATGCCGCTCCCGCAGCCATAAACGCCAGCGCACAAGCAGACATAGTCAGAAACTTTTTCATGGGTCGCCTCCATCTTCTGTGACTAATGTAGCGAAAGAACTCGGTCGCGTGAAGTTCGGCCCGTCGCAAGCCGGGCGCGATTTATCGAAAGTTCGATATTAATGCAGCCGAAAATAGACCGGCCCCGCCGCCGCGTCTTCAGCCTTTTTCGCCGCAAGCCAATGGGGCTTCATCAACCGGGCGAAGGTCAGCGCAATGATGATCGCCGGGGCGAAAATGGCGAGTGCAGTCTCA
Organism: Hyphococcus sp.; assembly: GCA_021604585.1. GTDB lineage: Bacteria > Pseudomonadota > Alphaproteobacteria > Caulobacterales > Parvularculaceae > Hyphococcus. The sequence continues at coordinate 7,105 of BQJG01000008.1, read as the reverse complement.
ATTTTCACATCGGCGATTGATGGCAAACCGCCAACAGAAAAAGCAAACACGATGATGGCGACGGAGAGCGCCGCGACGAGATAAGGCCAAACTGTGCGGCGTTTGCTGTTTTCAAGAATATTATAGAGCGGCGCGCCCACGGCGACGCTTGTAAAAAAGCCCATGAGAAAAATCGCAATGGCGACAAAGATCGTTTCCAGCAGAATCGAAACCACCGCCGAAAACGAAATTTCACCGAGTAGCATCTGAACGAGCTTCAGCGCGAAGATCATGACTCCGCCGGAGAACGCGCCCGCCAGCACCGACACGACCATATTTTCAAACGCAATGTTGCTGCGGATTTGTTCAATGGTCAGTTGCTGAGGGTCGCTCGGCGGCGCCAAAGCAAACTACTCCGCCGCTTGGCGTTTGCCGCCATTCATCACCGCAGAGCACTCCGCCATTGTTTTCGAGGCGCGTGCTATCGGGTTGGTGAGGTAATAGTCGACAACTGGTGAGACGAACGGCGCTGAACCAAGCGTTCCCGCTACGCCAACCGAATTGGCGTCGAAGCGTTCTTCCACATTACCAATCTGGTCGATGCGGGCGAGCGACGGTGCGTCGGCGATCATCGCCTGACGCAGCGCGAACAAATCGTCATAGGCGAGCGGCTTGCCAATGCGCCCGGACAGCGCGCGCAGGATCGCCCAGTCTTCGCGCGCATCGCCCGGCGGGAAGCTCGCACGGTTCGCCATTTGCACTCGTCCTTCGGTGTTCACAAAAATCGAATTTTGTTCGGTGTAGGCGGCCGCCGGGAAGATCACATCGGCGTAGCGGGCGCCAGCGTCGCCATGGCTGCCCTGATAAATCACAAAGGCGTTTTTCAGTTTCGCCGTGTCGCATTCATCAGCGCCGAGATTGTAAATGACGTCAATGTCGCCGCTGGCGGCGCCGTCGAGAATGCCGGCGAAATCCTTGCCGCCGTCACCCGGCATGAAACCAAGATCAAGCGCGCCAACGCGGCCCGCAGCCGTGTGGAGCACATTGAAGCCGTTCCAGTCGCCGCGAATGGCGCCAACCATGTCAGCAAGTTTTGCTGCGGTGTTGAGGATCGCAGCGCCATCTTCACGCGCAAGAACACCCATACCGGCAATCACGACCGGATTTTTCGCTGACTTCAGCACATTGAAAAACGCGCCCTCGCCTTTTGCTAGCGAGGCCAGCGTTTCCGGCCCGGCGCCGAGATAATCATAGTCGTAAGAAAGCTCTTTGTTTTCGCCGATCAGCGCAATCTTCACACCGAGATTGCCGAGCCAGGCTTTGCGAATGCGCGCATTGATCATTGGCGCTTCCGCGCGCGGATTGGTTCCGATCAGCAGGATCGCGTCAGCCTGTTCAAGATTGGCGATGCCAGTGTTGAAGAGATAATTTCTGCGATCACCGATTCCAATTTTTGCGCCATCCTGACGGCAATCCATATGCGGAGAACCGATCGCCGCCATCAAATCTTTCAGCGCCTTTACTGCTTCGGTTGGCGTGAGGTCGCCTGCCAGCGCCGCTACTTTGTCTTTCGGCGCTGCTTTGATTTTGTCGCTAGCAAGCTTGAAAGCTTCGTCCCACCTGGCGGGAACCAGCTTGCCGTCTTTGCGGATGTAAGGCCGGTCAAGACGCTGACGTTTCAATCCATCCCAAATGAATCGCGTTTTGTCCGCAATCCATTCTTCGTTCACGCCTTCATGGAGGCGCGGCAGAATGCGCAATACTTCGCGCCCGCGCGCATCGACGCGAATGTTCGATCCGACAGCGTCCATCACATCGATCGATTCCGTTTTGCGCAATTCCCACGGACGCGCATTAAACGCATAAGGTTTGGAGGTCAGCGCGCCGACCGGACAGACATCAATGAGATTGCCGGTGAGTTCCGACTCAACCGCTTTTTCGAGATAGGTCGTGATCTCCGCGTTCTCTCCACGATTAACGAGACCGAGATCATCGACCCCGGCGATCTCCGTCGCGAAGCGGACACAACGCGTGCACTGAATGCAGCGGGTCATGATCGTCTTGATCAGCGGGCCCATATATTTTTCTTCAACCGCACGCTTGTTCTCCGCATAGCGCGAGCCGTCGCGGCCATAGGCCATAGCCTGATCCTGAAGATCGCACTCGCCGCCCTGATCGCAGATCGGGCAATCGAGCGGATGGTTGATCAGGAGAAACTCCATCACCCCTTCGCGCGCCTTTTTAACCATCGGCGTATTGGTGAATAATTCCGGCGGCGCGCCGTCAGGACCGGGACGCAAATCTTTGACATTCTGGGCGCAGGAAGCGACCGGCTTTGGCGGCCCGCCCTTCACTTCAATCAGACACATGCGGCAATTGCCAGCGACCGACAGGCGCTCGTGATAACAAAAGCGCGGAATCTCTTCGCCAGCCACTTCGCAAGCCTGCAGCAGCGTCAGGTTTGAGGCGACTTCCACTTCCTCGCCGTTGACTTTGATGACGCGCGTTTCGCTCATATCGTTCGATCTTCCATTTCGTAGCCGCCTGAAGCCAGCCTCGTCGCCAAGGCCCAAAGTGATGGCGGCTTCTTAGACATATTTCCCGGCGCTTTCCAGCGCGGAGGGGTGTGCAAAATCAGCCCGGCAGGCTGGCTTGGTCCCGCCGCCAGCTTTCCGGCAGCGCCTCGCCAAATCGCGCCGCCATATCCCGATAGATATGGGCATAAGCCTTGATCGCCTGCCTGCGCCGATCGTCCGGCATATCGCCGGCAAAGGACGCATTTGAGCGGCCGCCGAAATCAGCCTTGCCGGGCGCGATGCCGGCGAAGCGGCAAATCCGGTCGACCGCCGCCTGATCGAACAGACGCTCATAGAATTCGACATGGACCCGCTCCGGCGAAAACACCGCAAGCGCCTCTCGCAACGTGCGGCCGTAGTCCGCGAGCAGCATGAAATCCTCGCGTTCAATCAGACGGTCAAACATGACGTCGATATCGAAGGCAGGGTTATGGGTACGGTTGAACTTCATCGACGACCAGAACCGGTCCGCCGGGTTGCGCAAAAGGAAAATCAGCTTTGTATTCGGATGCATGTCGCGCATAGCCTGAAAGCCGGCCCTGTCCAGCATTGAGTAATCCGGCGTCGCCTCGAACAGTACAGAGCGCTGCTGCGCGCCCCAGCTCATAAACCGCAGATATTCGCCCGGATTGGCGATCATCCGAAATCGGAGCAGCATTGCATGCAGCTTGTGCTGCAATGCCGGATCGCCGCAATTTGCAAGCGTCAGCGCCGCAACGTCATGCTGAAATTCCGCGAGCATTTCTTCTTCGTATTTCGCGCACCATTTCGGGGCGTAGCGCGCATCGAAGAAATGAACCTCTTTCACTGGCGGCAAGTGCACTTGCGGCTGTGTGCGCATAAAATCGGCAAGCCATGTCGTGCCGGCTTTTTGAGCGCCGATGCAAAGCAGCAATGTCTGCGTCATGTCAAAACAGCCAATCCCGGGACGGCGCCGCTAATCGCGGCGATCTATTCAGCGTCATTTTCTTTCTTGATAGTCAGGAGAAGTTTCGTCAAATCGTTGAGGGCTTTGTCTTGCTTTTGCAAGAAATTCCTCGCGCGCTCATCAGATAGATTCAACCGGTAAATCGCTGTGCTGGTGCGCTGAAGTTCATCCGTCAAAACGTCGAGCCGGGTTTCGATAGACGCGATTGACTCAACGACCCGCTGTTGCGTCCCGGCCATATCCCGCAAACGCCGTTCAATGGTTTCAAGGCTAGCTCCCATTTCGGACTTCCTCCCGCCAGATTGGCTCAATCGTTCTAAAGTTGCGATATTCACAACATATTCAACAAATTGTTGCGATTTTATCCATCGCAATTCAACCCTTCGCCTTTCATGTTGCGAACCATGCAACAAGAAGTTGGCTGGATTATCGAGGCTCTCGAGCGCAGCCCGTCAAAGACCAGAACAGGTTTGGCGGCCGTCCTCAATATCGACAAATCTGGCGTTTCAAGACTGTTGCGTGGAGGGCGCCGCCTCAAGTTTGAAGAGGCGCAGCGCGTCGCCGACTATCTGGGCGTCAGTCAGCCTCTCGTCCCGCCAACTGGATTCGCAGAAGCAGACGATGAGTTTGCGCACGCTTCAGCCCAGGATCAGAGCGGGAAAAATAGGTCATCATCGCCCATGCACGCCTGCCGCGTGAATGGGGGTGGATTCTGGCGCCTCGATCGCGGTGAAGTCATTGAACGGCGCGAGCGAGCGCCGCAATTTTATGGCGCAGCGCTAGTGTTCGGGTTCTATGCGCCAGACGACGCCATGGCCCCGCGAATCTATGCGGGCGAAACGATCTGGGCGAATCCTGCCCGTATGGCTGCGGTCGGACAGGATGCGCTGATCTTGCCTGCAGACGAAAATGCGGCGGAGTGTCCGGTCTTTATGTGCCGGCTGGACGCCAAAACCGCTGACCATATTTCCGGCTTCCAATACGGCGCTGGCGAGGAACGGTGCTTCGATCTTTCTAAATGGCGCGCCGTGCATGTCTTCGGCCGGGACTGATCCGGTTAATGTTATCGAATTTTTCAAGACGCGCCTTTAAAGGCATAAGGATATCCTGCAGCAAAGGCGCGTCATGCAGCTAGATTATGGTTCCTATCAATCGCTGAAGCATTTCGCGGGTCTTGACGGTCTTCGCGCGCTCGCCATCATTGGCGTCGTCTGGCATCACAGCGCGCATCCGAATTTTTTGCCGATGTTTGCGCGCGGCTTTACCGGGGTTGATTTGTTCTTCGTCTTGAGCGGTTTTTTGATCGCCACGCTGCTCGTGCGCGAAAAACAAAAAAACGGAAAAATCTCGCTACGTGATTTCTGGGCGCGGCGGTTTTTGCGTCTGATGCCAGCCTATTATCTTCTTCTCATCTCGCTGCTCGCCGCCTATCTCATCTTCAAACCAGGCGATCCAAGCACGGCACGTCTGGCGGACGGCTTTCCGGTTTACGCTCTTTATTTGTCAAACTGGATTCATCCCGGCGCGGATAATCTGGGCATCACCTGGTCGCTCGCCACGGAAGAACAATTCTATCTCGTCTGGCCACTGGTCGAAGCGTTCTTCGCGCCGGTCTTCGCCGCGGGGTTCTGGGTGACGGCGTTCATCGTGAACCAGCTCATCAACTTCGGCTTGCTCGACCCGGCCATTGAAAGCGTGTTTGGCGCCGGAAGCGCGAGCTCGGAAATACTGGAAGCGACTTTCACGCCAATCCTGCTGGGTGTTGGCCTGGCGCATGTGCTGCATCACCGGAAGTCTTTTGACCTCGCCTCGAAACTCGCCGGTTTTAGGCTTGCGCCATTCGTGTTCGGCGCTCTCCTGCTGGCGGCTTTAAACATCCCTGCCAGCGACATTTCCGGCACGCCGAGACTGTTGCTGCACCTGCTGATGACGGGCTGGATCGCGTCCATCGTTCTGGCGCCTGCCTCAAACCTCACCAAGATACTGTCTTGGCGGCCGGTCGTATTTATCGGCGCCGTCAGCTACGGCATGTATCTTTATCATATGTGGTGCATACACATTGCTCGCGTCGCGATCGAAAAAGCCGGATTGCCCTTATTGTGGACAGAGTTTCCACTGGCGCTCGCCCTAACTGCGCTGGTTTCCGGCGCAAGTTTTTATCTTTATGAAAAGCGTTTCCTCGATTTGCGCAAACGCTTCCGCAAATAAAAACGCCCGGCCGCGATATCTCGCAGGCCGGGCGCTTTTGATCCGATGCAATCAAACTTAAAGAACGCGCTCTTTAAGATCTTTCGCCACGCGGAAGGCTACTTTCTTCGACGCTTTGATTTTGATTGCTTCGCCAGTCGCAGGGTTGCGGCCCATGCGCGCTGCGCGATGACGAACCTGAAGAATGCCGAGACCCGAGATGCGGATCTTCTTGCCTTTTTTCAGGTAACCGCCCATGCGATCGACAAAATCAGACAGAACCATCTCGGCTTGCTTTTTCGGCATGTCATGCGCTTCAGCAAGTTCTGCAGCAAGGTGCTTGAGCGTCAGCACATCAGGCAATGCTTTTTTAGCTGCTGCTTTTTTCTTAGCAGGCGCTTTTCTAGCCGGGGCTTTTTTCGCCGCCTTGCGGGCAGGCGCCTTTTTAGCCGGGGCTTTTTTTGCAGTTTTCCGTTTAACGGCCATTTCAATATCCTTTGTAATCAGTGAAGCGTTAAGCCAGGCAAAATCATGTCTCTGCCTGCTGTATCAGCATTATTGCGTGTGATTCGCGCGAGAGTGAGACTCTGAAAATCGTAATTAAGCCTATAAAATCGAACTTTTTAGGCCTTTTTGGCGGTTCTTTTCATAATCCATTCGAGGTCGGGCTGATTGCCGACGAGAAAATGATACTCGGCGACCTTCTCAAAACCGTAGCTTTGATAGAGTTTTTGGGCCCCGAAATTCTCTGAATAGACGCCCACATAGAGGTGTTTGAAATGGCATTCGAGCCAATCCAGCGCGACATCGATGAAGGCTTTGCCCAGCCCAGCGCCCTGATAATGCTGATCGATATACAGTCTGCACAGCTCGCCTGAACTGACCGGCATATCCGGCGCCGGCAGACTGCAGGGCGCGACTGTGCAATAACCGATAGGCTCGCCTTCCGGCGTTTCCGCCACCCACGCCGCAGCTTCAGGGTCGTTCAGAAATTCGGTGTAATATTCAACGGAGTGATTGTATTTGAGAAAGGCGTTCAAATCTTCCGGCGCATACAAATGCGCGAAAGTTTCGTTGAAGGTCGAAACACCAAGTTCGGCCAGCGCACTCGCATCGTCGATTGTTGCGCGGCGAATTGACGTCACTATTCCGCCGCCACGCTGGCCATGGCGACGTGTCCGCGATCGCGGCGATAAAGATTGATGCGTTCTTCGATGTCGCCGCGGAAATGACGGATCAAGCCCTGCACCGGCCACGCAGCCGCATCGCCCAACGCACAGATGGTGTGACCTTCGATCTGGGTTGAAACTTCCAGCAGCTTGTCGATTTCTTCCGTAGTGGAATCGCCGATCGCCATGCGTTCGAGCACACGCCACATCCAGCCCGTGCCTTCGCGGCAAGGCGTGCACTGGCCGCAGCTTTCATGTTTGTAGAA
>BQJG01000007.1 GCA_021604585.1 Hyphococcus sp. | reverse complement strand
GCGCGCCTCGATCCCGTCATAGCCAAGATTAGCCAGCGCCGAAACCGCGTCCGCCCTCGCGGCCAGCGCCGGATCAGTGGGCGCTTCGGCGCTCTTGCGGCGCGCGGCCAGCGTCAGGACTTCGCCGGTTGCGGCGATGGCGCCGGTTTTCGACTGTAGTTCCGTGGCAATGCGCTGTGCGAGTTTCTTGCCGACGCCATGGGCGCGGGCGATGGCGGTCACGTCCTCTGCGGCCACCGCATCATACAAATCTGACGGCGTTAAAACCTGCAAAATCCCGAGCGCATGTTTGGCGCCGACGCCCTGCACGCTTTGCAAAAGACGAAACGCGCGGCGTTCGTTCTCCGAAGGAAAACCGAACAGGCGAATCAGATCTTCGCGCACCAGGGTTTCAATCGACAAGGTCGCCTCCTCGCCCGGCGTCAGCGACTGCAACACGCGCGGCGCGGCGTAGATTTCATAACCAACGCCACCCACATCGATCAGCGCGGTTTCCTCCGCCACAGAAATCACAACGCCTTTAAGCCTGCCGATCATTTACGACGCCTCCAGTTTCTGTTTTTTGTTTGTCGCGTTTTCTGGCGCAAACCGGCTTCCACTTTGCTGGAAAACGCTCCGGTTATGCGCATGACAGATCGCCACCGCGAGCGCATCGGCCTCGTCGCTGGCGAGGTCGCCGCATTTCGGCAGCAAGACTTTCACCATGGCCGCGACCTGGGCCTTGTCCGCATGGCCGCGCCCAACGACAGACTTCTTCACCGAATTCGCGGCGTATTCTGCAACGCTTAATCCAGCGAGCGACGGCGCCAGCAGCGCGACGCCGCGCGCCTGACCCAGCACCAGCGCATCGCGCGGTGACGCGTTGACGAAGGTCTCCTCCACCGCCGCTTCGTCAGGCGCATGTTCGGCGAGTAACGCTTTCAGCCCCTCAAAAATCGTGCAGAGCTTTTCCGCGTGGCCGGCGCCGCGTTTCGGGCGAATAACGCCGGAGGCCACATAGAAAAGCCGCGGCCCGGCGCTGTCGACGACGCCCCAGCCAGTGGCGGCGGAGCCCGGATCGATCCCGAAGATGCGAATCACAGAGGTCATCGCCGGACCATAGGACGGTTTGGAACAAAAGGGGAATGCCTATTCCCCGATTGCCGCCAAATCGCATTTACGCGGCTAGTCGCGCGGTAGTTGCCTGCGAAGTTTGACCGCTTGCTGGCGCAGATCGCCGGCGACCGATGGATCGGCGAGCAAATCATCCAGCAGGATCCGCGCGGAAGCATTATCTTGTTCACGCCCGTCGCCCTCCGACAGGGCGATGGCATACAAAAACCGGCCCTGCGGATCGCCTGTCTTTGCGGCGCGCTCGAACCAGTCGGCGGGAACTTCCGCCGCTTGCGCGCCGCGATGGATCAACAGGCCAAGCCCGGTCATGGCCGGCGCAAATCCCGCTTCAGCGGCCGCACGCATATGCGTCGCGGCTGCGTCAATGTCCGGCACGCCGAGCGCGCCAGATTGCAGCATGAGCCCAAGATTATAAGCGGAAACCGGATCACCGGTTGCAGCAGCTTTTTCAAACCATTCCGCCGCTTTGCCCTGATCCTTCACAACGCCATCGCCGGACAAATAAGCGATGGCGAGATTGCGCATGGCCTCGCCGTCACCGAGCGCGGCGGCCTGTTCAAACAGAGTCATCGCTTCACGTTTGTCCAGCGCAACACCCTCGCCAGTCATATGCATGACGCCGAGTCGCAACAGGGCGAGCGCATGACCTTGTTGCCCTGCGAGCTTGTACCAGCCCGCCGCCGTTTCGGCGCTTTTGACAACGCCCTCGCCCATCAGCGAAAGTTCACCAAGGGAAAACTGTGCGTCTGCCTGACCGGCCGAGCCGGCGGCGACGTAAAGTTCGACCGCGCGCTGAAGATCTTTCTCAACACCCAGACCATTCTCGTAAAGATAACCGAGCAGATGCTGCGCATCAGAATCACCCGCGTCAGCCAATGGAGTCACCACGGCAATCGCTTGATCAAACTCGCCAGCTTCCAGATGAATGAATGCGTCCTCAATGGGTCTATCCGCAGCGCGCAGCGGCGCGACTGCGCAGAGAACAATAAAGAGGACAAGCAGGCGAAACATCCCTGCCATGCTAAGCCGCTTTTCGGCGGACGCCTAGTGAGACGCCTCCATCGCGGCATATGCGAGGTTAGCGCCTTCGATAAAGGCCGCCGCAAAGCACAGCGCGACAACGCCTGCCGCGCAAAGCCCCATAATCCATTGCCGTTTCATCACCATCGTCGCGCGGTCCGCCGCGCGCTCCCCATGTCACAGGAGCGCTCGCAAGAAATGTTCCAACGCGGATCAACTACGCGGCGGCGATCGCTTTCAAGAACGCCTCGACCGCAGCCTCAGGGCCGTCAGCACAATCCCAGACAGCCGACGATGCCGCCAGAAAGTCGGCGCCAGCACGCACCAGCGGCGCGCAGTTTTCCGGCGTAATGCCGCCAATCGCCACGGACGGAACCGTCGTCGCATAGCTCCACCATTCGAGCAGAGAGACATCTGCGGTTGTTGAGGCTGCTTTGGTTTGCGTCGGAAAAAATGCGCCAAAAGCGACATAGTCCGCGCCGTCCTCCCCGGCCTCGAGCGCCATGTGTTTCGAATTGTGACAGGTAACGCCGATCGACGCCTTTTCGCCGAGAAGCGCGCGCGCCTTTTTGCAGCTTTCGTCCGACTGGCCCAGATGCACGCCGTCGGCGCCGCATTTGAGCACAAGGTCAGGCCGGTCATTGATCAAAAACGCTGTTTCATGGTTGCGCGCAATCGGCGCAAGTATGTCGGCGGCGCGCAAGATTTCATCATCACTTGCGGAAACGCCTTCGGGGCTTTTTAGCCGCAACTGCACGCAGGCGACATTGCCCGCGCCGAGCGCGCGAGCAAATATGTCGCTGAACTTGTGCAGATCGGTGATCTTTGGCGGCGTGATGAGGTAAAGGCGGCTGTCGTTTTCCATGACCGCTCTATAAAGACGCTTTCAGTTTTTAGAAAGATGCTACGCCGCTGACTTCAACGCCGCGCGTTCGCGCTCCTCCTGCTCACGCTCTGATTGCGTTTGTTTGAATTTTGGTTTGAGCAGGCTTTGCTTAATCTCGGCGGGAACAGCATTGTAAATCGTAGGCTCCGCAAGCCCAATGCGTGCTCTCGCCTCGGCGAGCGGCAGAGAAAGCAATTCCTCCACATCATATTCCAGCACCCACCCGGCGGCGCGGGCGTTGCGTTTGGCTTCTGCCAGCGCCTTGCCGATCGGCTGGAAAGGCTGCTCAAGCTTTTGCGCCAGAAAACCAATAGCGATGATCAGGCGAAAGCCAGGATTGTAGGTCTGGTGGCGCGTGTAGACGAGATTGCAAAGCTCGCCCAATGCGTCGCGCCCATAGCCGGTCAGCACATGCCAGAGGTCATGGCTTACCTGCAGGTGCATGAACAGACGCATGTATTCTTTGAACTCAGGATATTCTTCGTAATCGATGCCGGCGTCTTCCGCTGCGCTGCGCAGCCCCTCAGGCGTCAGGTTTTCGCCTTCCATGAAATCAAGATAAGCGCGTGCAAGCGTTCCGTCAGAAAAGCTGCGCAACCTTGCGCGGTCGCCAAGCAGTTCCTCGAGTTTGATCGGCGTGGTCACTACGCGGCGGCCATAGTCGGAATTCGTAAACTGGCGAAACATGCGTTTCGATGACGAACCGGAAAGCGCTTGGACGATCTCAAAAACCTGGCGCGTGTCTTCTTTGTTGGTCACGAGTTTCAAAACAGAGACAAATGCATGCAGCGGCCGGGTGGGAACATTCGGCGGCAGCGGAAAACCGTTAATCCAGTCATATTGCTCCGGCGGAATTTCGATGCGCGGTTTTTTGACGAATTCGGGCTTAACAGCGCTGTCAGTTGTTGCTTCGCTCATAGCGGTTCCGTTTATGGGTTCCAGCGCCTGGGATGTGACGGGATAGCGTTACACTAACCAGTTTACCTAGGGTTAATGTCGCGCCGACAGCGGCGAATTTCAAGGGGCGGCAATCATTTTTCAATGCGACGCCCGTTACGTCGCCAGTTTCAGTTTCTGTCGGTCGAAGACCTTGAGCACCTGCGCCAGGTCGTGCCCGCGTTTCAGCACCGTGCCGGTCATCGAAACCACAACCCATTGGCCCTGTTTTTTCGCCAGCGCCGGGCGTTTTTCGACGCGGTAGAGCGGCATCTCCGAGGCGCGGCGGAAGATCGAAAACACCGCTGCATCGGACAGGCTATCGATGGCGTAGTCGCGCCATTCGCCGGCGGCGACGAAATAGCCATAGACGGAGAGGATGCGGGTCAGTTCACTGCGCGTGAACGCCACGGGTTCGGCGCGCGGACGATGTTGCGGTGCTGGGCTGATGCTTCGCATTGGGCCAAGTTTCGCCTGAGGCGGGCGGCCTCGCAACCCCTTATTTCCGCCGACGAGCGCCACCTATAGGGGAAAATCGTCCTTAATATCGCCTTAATTGGCCCCTCACTCCGCCCCAATCGGCCCCCAGATTGAACTTGCCGGGCGGGGCGGCACGGCCGGAGTTTCCGGTTTTAACCATCGCCCCCAGCCCCCGGGAGATTTGGCCACCACTCCGTCCGGCAAACTATTCCCCCATTGTTCGGCTTGACCTTGCGCGCAAGGCTTGTGAGAGCCTCAGTCCATGAGCTCTGTCCTCGCCGTCGCCTTCCCCGTTTTTGCTGTCATCGCCGCCGGTTTGATCGCTGGCCGCCTCGAATGGATGAGCGCCACCGACAGCGCGGCGCTCAACAAATTCGTTTTTCGATTCGCGATGCCGGCTGCGTTGTTTGGCTTGACCGCCGGAACAGCGCCGCCAGGCGCAGAAGATTTGAAGATAGCACTCTCTTACGGCGTTGGCGCCGTTGCGGTTCTGTTTGGAACTTATTTTTTGTCGCAAAGGTTTTTTCCGCTGTCGAAACAGGAAGCCGGCGCCCATGCGCTCGCCTCCACTTTTGGCAATGCGGTGTTTCTCGGCCTGCCGATTGCGCTCTCGATTGAAGGTTGGGCGCGGCCTTTCGTGTCGCTGATGCTGATCGAGGGGACGATCATCATTGCCCTCGGAACTGCGTTGATTGCGCCGCGCAGCGATCACCACGCATTCATCACCCGCGCTGCCGGATATCTCACCGGGCCGCTGAAAAACCCGATCATCATCGGCATGATCGCTGGTTTCATTTATTCCGCTGTCGGATTATCCTTTTCAGGACCTGCGAAAACTTTCTTCGATCTTCTGGGCCGCGCGGCGCGGCCCGTGGCGCTGTTCTCGCTCGGCGTTTTTTTGGCGACCCATAAATTCCCCGCCTTCAAAAGCGTGGCGGGCCGCATCAGCCTGATCGCGCTGTTCAAAATGGCGGTGTTGCCGGCGATTGCGCTCTCCATCGCGATGATGCTGGGTCTTGATGATCCCGCCTATCGCGGCGCGCTGGCGCTGTTCCTGTTCGTGCCGTCAGCGGTCGGCGCCTTCATCATGGCGAGCCAGTACAAGGTCTATACAAGCGAGACTGCAGCGGCGGTGAGCTTCACCACAATCCTGTCGGTGCTGTCGATTTCGGCGGTGCTGGTTGTGTTTGGGTAACATATTGTTGCGCTATGCCTTCAAGGCAATATCCTGTAGCATCAAGGCATGGGAAATCTTGTCGAAGTCGCTCGCTTTTACGACCCGGAAGAAGCTTATTGCGCCAAAAGCTTTTTGCTTTCAAACGGCATCGATTCATTTGTTCAGAACGATCACTATCTGACCATGGCGCCATGGATGCGTATCGCCTTACATGGGTATGGACTGCAGGTCACGGCCTCTTCCGAAGAAGAAGCAACCCAACTGCTGCGGAGTGTTGCTGCTTCGCAGCCCACACCGGAAGTCTCGTTGATGGTAAATGATGCCGGTGACGATGATTTCCGAAACGAAAAAAAAGCGCCCAACTGGCTTTGGTTTCCAGTGGCATTGGGAACGTTCATTCCGTTTATGCCCAAACGAAAATCAGGCGTGCCGGCCATATTCCAACACAGCGCCTTGTTGGCGCTATATTTGCTGGTCTTGAGTTCTGCAACTTATTGGATGATGTGGGTCTTTAGCCAGATTTAGAGCCGCGCCAAAACCTTCTTCACCGCCTCCACCAGCTCGCTACGTTTGACCGTGAACTGCGCCGGCTGCGCTTCGCGCCATTCGGCGTTGTCCTCGATCTGCTTGGAAAGCTCCGCGCCGAGGATGAGATCTTTGATCTGAAGCTCGCCTTTGTCGCGCTCGTCGGATCCCTGAATGATCGCCATCGGCGCTGAGCGCTTGTCGGCGTATTTCAACTGCTTGGCGAAGTTGGAGCCGCCGAGATAGACTTCGGCGCGAATACCGGCATTGCGCAGCTCGGCGGCCATGGCCTGATAGTCCGCCATCTGATCTTTTTCGAGAGCGAGCACGACCACCGGACCGCGCGGCGAATCCGCCTCGGCTTTTTTCAGCTCCAGCGCCGCGAGCAAGCGCGACACGCCCACCGACACGCCGACCGCCGGAACTTCAATTCCCTTGAAGCGTTTGACGAGGCCATCATAACGCCCGCCGCCGCCGATCGAGCCCATCTGCACCGGGCGGCCCTTGGCGTCGGTCAGGCTCGATTTGAATTCCGCCTCGAACACCGGGCCGGTGTAATAATCGAGGCCGCGAATGACCGAGCAGTCAAACATCATCGGGCGCGCGGCAAAGTCCGGGATAGAGGATTTGATGCCGGTCAATTCTTCAACGCCTTCGGCGCCGCTTTTGGTCTCGCCGAGAAGTTTTGCAATCACGTCGAGCGGATCGGCATCTGAATTTTCCGGCCCCGACGTCAGGAACGCCAGCACGGTTTCGATTTTATTCTCGTCGAGCTTCGCTCCGTCGGTGAAATCTCCGGACTCATCCTTGCGGCCCGGCCCGAGCAGCAAGGCGACGCCCTTTGCGCCGAATTTGTCGAACTTGTCCATCGAGCGCATGACGGTAAGGCGCGTTTCAGCGTTCGCTTCACCATCGAGGGCGATCTTCTCGAACAGCCCGTCAACGATCTTGCGGTTTGACACGCGAATGAAAAAATCATCGCGTGCGATCCCCGCCGCCTCAATCACATCGGCGAACAGCGCGCAGATTTCCGCATCGGCATAGGGCGCCGGTGCGCCCACTGTATCGACATCGCACTGAGTAAACTGACGGAAGCGGCCCGGGCCGGGTTTCTCGTTGCGCCAGACGGGGCCCATCTGATAGCGCCGGAACGGTTTGGGCAATGCGTCGTAATTTTCGGCGACGTAACGCGCGAGCGGCGCGGTCAGATCGTAACGCAGGCTCATCCACTGATCGTCGTCATCCTGCAGGGAAAAGACGCCCTGGTTCGGGCGGTCGACATCAGGCAGAAATTTGCCGAGCGCGTCGGTATATTCAAACGCGGGGGTTTCCAGCGGATCGAAGCCATGCGCCTCATAGACCGCGCTGATCCGGCCCAGCATGTCGCGCTCGGCGGCGATCTCGGCGCCAAGCCGGTCACGGAACCCGCGCGGAACCCGCGCCTTCGGTCTGAATGTCTTCTCTTTTTTGGCCATAAAGCGCGGGATAGCCCAACCCGCCAGAAGGGGCAATGCGCGAGGCGCGCCGCCCGCTTGCTATTTGAGGGTTGAGCAAATGCGTCCATACTGACGAGCAGACAGGAGAGAATGGTTATGAGGTTTTTGAAATTAGGCTGGTTCGCGGCGTTCCTTGCGTTGCTCGGTTGCGGCGGGCCGGTGCCGGATGGCGTTTTCTTGACGCTCAACGTATCGACTGGCGGGGTCATTGTCGCGACGTCCATCAACGGCAAGCACAGCGAATTCATGTCGAGCGAGGGCGGCTGGATGACCGGCGGCGGCCCTATCAACAACATGGTGCGCGAAGGCGATAATGAAGCGACCTTCGTCTTGAACGCGGCGGAGACCGATGACGGTGAAGAAGTGGATCGGCGGTTTCTCGCGACTTTGGAAATCAGCATGAAGGGCGAGATGACCGATACGCTCGAGCCAGGCGAGCGGACAATCTTCAGCCGCGAGCTAAGCGAGGCAGAAATTGCGGCGCTTAACGCAGGCGAAACCGTCACCATCACGGAAAAGTTCACTGTCGACAAAGCCGCACTCGAAGCGATGAAGTAAGGCCGCAAAGTAACAGGACAAACTAAGTTGACGAAAAGGGAACCAGGCTCTTTTCTCAGGTGGCTATCTAAACCCGAAGCGATCATCGGCCTGTCAGCCGTTTTCGTCAGCGTCGTGGCTGTCGGCGTTTCGGCTTACGAAGCAACGATCATTCGCGCGTCGCAACGCGCATCGGTCTGGCCCAACATTCAGCTTAGCCGCTCGATGTTTTACACAGACCTTGAAAATGGCGCGCGCGAATGGACGCTGACCTTCAACGCCGAAAATGTCGGCGTCGGTCCGGCGCTGATCAAGGATTTTCGCGTTACGGTTGACGGCGCGCCTTATACGACCTGGGGTGCGGCGATAAACGCCATTCTCGGCGATGATGAAGAGATCGCTTACGGGCAATCATCGATCAACCGCACGACGGTGCCGGTCGGCCGAGCGGTGCAGATGTTTCAATACAGGGATGCGGCAAAGGCGAGCCAAATCTATAACGCCATGGACGGGCTTGAATTCATCGCCTGCTATTGTTCCGTCTTCGATCAATGCTGGACATCGAGTTTCAATTCGGAAGAGGTCGGCTTGCCGGTCAAGTCCTGCAAAGCTGACGGCGATTCGTTCGCGGAATAGCGGTGTCGCTACGCTTTGAAAATCACAGTCACAAATGCGCGAGCCTCTGGATTCCGGCAGCGTGCCGATTATACCGGCAGGCCGCTAAAAAAGGAGCCGTAAATCCACGTCAAAAACCGCATAGCGTTTTCCTTCCGATCGCCTGCTCATGCAGCTCGGCGCAATCTTGTTGCTGATTGGTCTGTTGACCGGTCTCATCATTCCGCTCGCCGAACTTCCGCGCATGGCGCTCGCCAGCCATATCGAGGCGGTCATCAATGGCATTTTGCTGATCGTCATTGGACTGCTCTGGGATAGGCTGATGCTTAGCGCACGGCAGCGCATTGTCGCCTTCTGGACAATCGTCTACGCCGCGTTCGCAAACTGGGCAGCGACACTGTTTTCAGCATTCACCGGCGCCGCAGCGATGATGCCGCTGGCGGGCGGCGGATCAACCGGCGCGTCGGCGCACGAACTTACTGTCACTGTGCTTTTGCTCAGTCTAACGCTCGGAATTCTGATTGGGGTTGGGCTGATTGTATACGGATTGCGTGCAACAAAACCTGCATAGGAGCGTAACTATTCATCCGGCCATTTCACCGGATCGACGCGTAGAATAAAGATCGGCTCTATGGGAACTTCCGCATCGAACGGCCCGCCGGGTCCGGTCCCAACGGCGCCAATGGCGTCGGCTACATCCATGCCCTCAACCACTTTGCCAAAAACAGCGTAGCCGTAAATTGGCCCATGCTGGGTCACGCGATGATCGAGCTCGCCATTGTCGCGCAGATTGATGAACCATTGCGCCTGCGCGCTGTCGGGTTTATCGCCGCGCGCCATGGCGATTGTACCGCGCTCATTCTTCAGCCCCTTGTCACCTTCATAAGGGATCGGATCGTAGAGCGTGCGCTCGGTAAAGAGCCGCGAGAATCCACCGCCCTGAATCACATAGCCAGTGACCACGCGATGAATGAGCGTTCGGTCGTACAGCCCCTCTCCCGCATAATGCAGAAAATTTTCGACCGTCGACGGCGCTTCCTCTGGATAGAGTTCGACAATGATGTCGCCTTTTGACGTCTGAATTTTTGCGTGCGACGGGACATCTTGCGCGGCGGCGCTGCTCGTGAGCAGCAGGGTGATGACGGCGATAAATTTCAACATTGGCCGCCCTCTAATAATTCTTGCCGTCGAAATGGGTCGGCGACAGCGAGGCCAGATCGACATTGTCGAGACAACGCACATTCACCATCGCCATTTTTGATCCGTCCTGTCCTTCGCCACGGCTGAAAGGCTGCGCGCCGCAGGTGGCGCAGAACAGATGCGCGATCTGTTTTTTGTTGAACCGGTATTCCGTGAGCCTGTCCTCACCCAACAAGACATTCAGCTCTTCCGCCGGAACCGCCGTCAGGACAAAGCCCTTCATCGCGCAGTGAGAACAGTTGCAGTCGACGGTTTGCGAAAGGTCCGCTTCCGTTTCAAACCGCACAGCGCCGCAGTGACATCCGCCCGCCAGTTTTTGCAGTTCAGCCATTTTGCCCTCCCATCTTGCTGCGAACTTGGTTGATCCGGTCGATCAGGCCGTTGGTCGATGCGTCATGCGCCGTTGCGGCGCGCTTTGTTTCACCCGCTTTCGCTAATTCCGGCAAGATCGACTGCGCCAGCGCCTTGCCAAGCTCAACGCCCCACTGATCGAATGAATTTACGCCCCAAATCACGCCCTGACAAAAAATCTTATGTTCATACAGTGCGATCAACGCGCCTAGCGTTTCCGGCGTCAGTTTTTCCATGAGGATGGAATTGGTTGGCCTGTCCCCGGGGAAAACCTTGTGTGGCGCAAGGCGGTCAATATCGGTCGGCGCATAACCCTCGCGCTTTAATTCCTCGCGGACTTCCTTCTCAGTCTTGCCGCACATGAGCGCTTCGGTCTGGGCGAGAAAGTTGGACAGCAGCTTTTGATGATGGTCAGCGGTTTCGCGCTGGCTGATCGCGGGCGCGATGAAGTCTGCAGAAACAAGGTCGGTTCCCTGATGTAGCAATTGATAAAACGCGTGCTGACCGTTGGCGCCCGGCTCGCCGAAAATCACCGGCCCGGTGGCGTAATGAGCGGCCTGTCCGTCGCGGGTCACGCGCTTGCCGTTTGATTCCATATCCGCTTGCTGCAAATAGGCTGGCAATCGGTGCAGATGCTGGTCATAAGGCAAAACGGCATGTGACGCCGCGCCCATAAAGTTGCGATTCCATATGCCCGTTAGCGCCAGCATCACTGGCATATTGTCGCGCAGCGCTACGCTGTGGAAATGCTCATCCATCGCATGGGCGCCACGCAGCAGTTTTTCAAAATTCGCAAAGCCAACTTGCAACGCAATCGACATCCCAATGGCAGACCAAAGAGAATATCGCCCGCCGACCCAATCCCAGAAATGGAACATGTTCTCCGGTACGACGCCAAACGCTTTCACGGCAACAGCATTTGTCGAGAGCGCAATAAAATGTTTTGCAACATCCCCCTCGCTGCCGCCACGCTTCAAAAACCACGCCTTTGCCGATTCGGCGTTGATCATTGTTTCCTGTGTGGTGAACGTCTTGGAGGCGACGATGAACAGCGTCATTTCAGGATCGACATCATCCAATGTGTCGGCAAGATGCTGACCGTCAACATTGGAAACGAAATGCGCGCTGCGCCCCTTAAGCCAATAGGGGCGCAGCGCCTCCACCGCCATCAGCGGCCCGAGATCGGACCCGCCAATGCCGATATTCACGATCGTCGTTAGCGGCTTGCCCGTATAGCCGGTCCGATGGCCCGCATGGATCTCGTCAGCAAAGGTCTTCATTTTCGCCAGTTCAGCGCGCACGCTTTGCGATACATTCTCGCCGCCGACAAAATAATCGCGCTGGGAAAAGTCGCGCAGCGCCGGGTGCAGCACGGCGCGGCCTTCGGTGACGTTAACCACATCGCCGGCAAGCATCGCATCACGGGCGCCTTCCAGACCGGCGGCAACCGCCAGCGCGATCAGGTGATTCGCCACCTCTTCAGTGATTTTGTTTTTCGAATAATCGAGGAACAGGCCCGCAGCCTCGATTGAGTTCCGTGTGAAACGGGAGGGGTCGCGTTCGAATAGCGACCGCATGGAAACACCACCGAGGTTCGCCGCATCCTTTTCAAGCGCAGTCCATTCCGGCGTTGCACTGATGTCGGTCATGTTCTGGGTTCCTGTCAGGCTTGCAGATGGGCGCGTCACGATGCCTCAGAACTGATACGGATTTTATACGTCTTCCTCAACGCGTTTTAAGGAAAAGCCGGTAAACGGGCGGTTATGCAAGTTTCCGCCTCCCTCCGCACCGCGCTGATAAAACGCGCCCTCACCAGTCTGCTAGCCATCTTCGCCGTCACGGCGATCCTTGGCGCAAAGGCTATGGAATGGGAGCATCGCGCCGCGATCGAGCAGGCGGAGACTGCTCACCCCGCAACAGCACGCCTAGCTGCTGGATCCTAACAGCGCGGTCAGCACCGAATTCTTGGTTAACGGCAGCGCCAGCACAGACGGCTCGCCGGAGGCCGGGTAATAAACATAAAGCGGAACGCCGCTGGCCCCGAAGCGTTGCAGTGCGGCGGTAATTTCCGGATCGCGAACCGTCCAGTCCGCCACCATGAAGACGGCGCCGGTATTTTCAAACGCATCCGCGACTGATTTATCTGAAAGCACTGTGAGCTTGTCGAACTGGCATGTGACACACCATGCGGCGGTGAAATCGATAAAGACCGGGACGTCCTGTTCGCGATAATCGTTCAGGGCCGCCTCGCTGAAGGGAATGGCCGTCAGGGCGCCATATTGTTCACCGGACTGCGCCGGCGCCATCGATTTTGCATCCATCCGCGTGAGCGGCGCGAGCGCCAGCACGGCGGCCAGAGCGGCGACAGCACGCAAGATCAGAGCGCGCACACCCTCGCCTTTGCTTCGTTCAAAGGACCAGGCGGAAAAAGCGATGAACACTGCGCCCGCAAGCGCCGCGCCCAGCGCGCCACCGCTGGTTTGCTGCGCCAGCACCCATATAAAATACGCCGCCGCCGCAAAAACCGGAAAGGCAAGCACTTGTTTGAAGGTCGCCATCCATGCGCCCGGCTTCGGCAAAACTGTTCCAAGCCTTGGCGCAAATGAAAGCAGCAGATAGGGGGCCGCAAGGCCGAAACCCAGCGTTGCGAAGATCGCCATACCGCCAAGCGGCGGCAACAATAGCGCCGCACCCATAGGCGCGCTCAACAGCGGACCGATGCATGGCGCAGCCACGACAACGGCGAGCGCGCCAGTGAAAAACGCTCCGGCCCCACCCTTCTTTGAAGCGAACGCCTCGCCGGTTCCGGCAAGGTTTTCGCCGACGGAAAAGACGCCGGAAAGGTTTAGTCCAACGAGCAGCAACACATACGCCGAGAGCGCGACCACGGCTGGCGATTGCAGATGAAAGCCCCAGCCGAATTGTTCGCCGCCAGCCCGAAGCGCGAGCAATAACCCGCCGAGCAACAGGAACGTCGCCAATACGCCAGCCGTGTAAAGCAACCCATCGCGGCGGACGATGTTCGGCTGCTCGCGCGCGCTTTGTAGAAACGACGCCGCCTTAATAAATACAATTGGAAACACGCATGGCATGATGTTGAGGATGACGCCGCCCAAAAATGCGAACACCAGCAAGAGCGGCAGGCCGGGAGCCCCGATCGGCGCGACGCGCGCTGGCGATTGCGGTTTATGGATCGGTCCAGCGGTTTTCGCTGCGAAGGAAAGCGCTCTGGGCGCATCCTCGGCGTTATATGTCAGCACGCCGTCAACGCTTGGCCCGTGATAATTTTCAATCCAGCCGGGGAGCAGCATTATTTGCAAACGGTTATCGGAAAGTTTCATGTCCTGCGCGCCCGGCGCATCGATCAGCCCTTCAGATCCCGCAAAGAAGAACGCGCCCTCACTGTCGAAATCCGTCGGCGCCGCGAGATCGAGCACATACTTGCCGCCTTTGACGGAAAACGTTGCGTCAGCGTCATAGCTGTCAGGCAAGCTTTTTCGGGCCGCTGCAAAAATATCCTCATAGGCTGTATTAGGGCTGGATGACGCCGCGACGGGCAAGGAGAAGGCAAAGCCTCCTTCTTCCGGCACGCAAATCTCTTCGCAAGTCTGCCATGTCGCATGAATGCGCAGATCAACGGTCTCGCCGGCTGTTGCCGTCTTCGGAGCCGTGACCGAAGTGAGAAAAACTGGCGCGCCTTCGTGGGCGTAGCTCGCCAGCGGTCCAACCGGAATGTATTCAGGCGCCGGATGCAGCACGGGACCCGCCTCATACCCTGCGGGCAGGGACCATTCGAGACGCAATGGCATGCCCGCGTCGCCGGGATTCGTCCAAAACACATGCCAGCCTGGACGTAGTTCCTGCCGAATCGCGAACCATAGGGTCTCGCCCGGTGCGAAGCTGTCCGCTTCGGAAAGTACTTCTGTGGTGGTGTAGTCGTTCTCGACAAAACTCTGCGCACTGGCGGCGGAGAGGGTGGCTATGGGCAGCGCAAGCAGCGCCATAAGGAAACGGCAAATGGACATGATCATGTTGGTAGCGGGCGAAGCGTCCTGCGCCAACATGTATTCAGCCATGTTGCAGCTTGATCGCCATAAGTTGAAGCGCAAAAAACCGGGCCCGCTGGTGTCGGGCCCGGTTTCATCGAACCAGAGAGACCTACTGGCTTACCAGCGGCCGGAACACGTCCTTTTCTTCCAGGTTGAAGCGCTTGGAACGACGCTGCAGCAATATGCGCCAATTGCCCATGGACATAAGCAGCGCATAAATTAGCGGGAGCAATCCCTTTTTCTGCAGGTCAAGAATCTTGTCGTCGCTGAGCGCTTTCAGGCGGTCTTCATCGATGCCGAAATACTGCGCAAAAGTCACCGGCTCGCTGGCGCCCGTCGGCGTGTAATGAGCGGACTGCGATTGAATCAATTCATATTCATTGAGCGCAGCGGCGAACTGATCGGTTGTCACCCGGTCGCGTTCGTATTTTTTGACAAAGTCAATCGCGTCTTTCGTCTGCTGAGTCATCTGACCATCGTCAAACAAGCGCACATCGCCGGACTCGACGAAGCCTGGATAGGCGCGATCAATAACAATCGCCATGCGCTCGCCGTCGTTCTCAGAAGCGATGCCAAATGGATACCGGCGCAAATAACCAGGGATGTAACGGAAGCTGTCCCAGACGCCTTTTTCATCAACGAACAAATTGATGTCGTCATAAAGGCCCGTGATCGCCAGCAATTGCGGCTGTTCATTGCTCATGAAGATCAACGGGTAATCTTTCATCGCCACAGGAATTTCAGAAAGCGTGATTGGAACCGCGCGAGCCTTGGCCGCAAATCCAAAAGGCTGCTCAGGCTGCTGCAAGCACAATTCACCGTGATTTTCTTTCATGAGCAGTTCCGGCTGTTCGTATAAGAACATTCTACCGGTGACTGACGGAGCTTCTTGCGCTTCGCTCATTGTAAACCCTTCCTTCGACATATCTTACTCGCCGCACCTATGCGCGGGAGGGCTCACTCCGAGCCGTTCGCGCGCACGCTTAGCAAAAAGGCTGCGCGCCTCCAACCCTCCTTATAAGGGGGCCTCACAATTAACCGCCTAACGCGCTTTAGTTGGCCCCTATATGACGCTACGCGACCACAAAACCCGCTAAATCCTGTGGATTTTCCATAGGCGCGAGATGGCTGACGCCGTCCTTAACCAAAACTGAGGCGCCCAGCCGCCCAAAGCGGCGGCGGGCCGCAAGCGGCAATGTTGAGGAAGGATGATCCGCAGCGAAAATGCTGATTGGTGCTCGGACTGACCGGGCGGCGCGCCAGAAATCATTGCCCTGCGCGGCAAAAGTCGCCGCTTCCCATTCTGGCGAACAAGCCAAGGTGAGAGACCCTGCCCCGTCCCCCCCTTCGGCGTCCTCCTTCAATCCATCCTCAAGGTAATCGCCCAGAACGCCGGGCGCCCAGCTCTTGAACAAGCCCTTGCGCGAATAGGCGGAGAATGCGCTTTGTCGATCCGGCCACACAGCGCGCCGCCGCGCCGCTAGGCGCACCAATTTAATCCGCGGCGACAGTAGCGGCCAGATCGGCGTTTTCGCCAGAACGCTCATCCATTCCGGAATCGCCACTGGTTCGATAAGTTTCAGCGCCGCCACATCCTTACGCGCCTGCGACGCCATCAACGCCGTAGCTGCACCGAGCGAATGTCCAGACAACACCCATCCGGCGCGGCTTTGCACATTCAAAAACGCACGGACATCCTCGACATAAGGCCGCCATGATCGCAAATTGGCGGGCAGCGCAGGCAGGCTATTGTCGCCATGCCCTCGAAGATCGAGTGCAAATACGTCAAAATGCTCGCTGACGGGCGTCAGCATTTGACGGTAGGCGGACGCGCAAAACCCGGTTGCATGCAAAAAGAGAAGTGGCGGTTTGTCCCAATTCCGCCAGCGCCACCCCGTCAAAGCGCCGCCATCGAGATCGATGGAGAATCTGACCGCTCGAATGCCTTCACACGCTTCACTCATTCCTGAAAAGCAAGCTCAAACAACGTTCGCATATGAACGACGTCCGCGGCAGCACGATGCTTTCGCGGCGCAATGCGTACAGCTTCAGACAGCGCCGCATCCATTTTCTCCGGCGGCGTCGCACGAAACAGTGCGCTTAACTCGCTCAGTTTAAAGTTCTGCCTGATCTTCGCGGACTGAAACAGACGATACAGCCAGAACCCGTCCCAATCGGGCGCATCAGAATATACTTCTTTTCCAGCAAGGGCCGCATTCAGCTTTTCACACACGAGCTTTGGGTCAGCGCCCTTCGCCATGATCTTTTTATGCGACACTCCGTGCAACGCTTCAGCTTCAGGGCTCCACTCGTCGAGCGACCAGTCAGCAGAGGGCTTGATCAATAGCGCCTGCGGTTTATCGCTGGCGAAGCACCAGCCCACTTCAATCGGCCAGGATCGCGCTGACAGGCCCGACGCTTCGAGGTCGATGAATGCGATGTTTTTTGTATTAGGGGCTGGCAAATCAAAATCTAGCGGTTACGGCGGAATGCGAACCGGGCAAGTATGGCCCGACACAAGCCTCGTCGCAAAACAATTGTGGCTCAGCTTTTCGCTTTATTTCCAAGAGAATGAACATGACCAACATCCTGATGATTGAAACGCATGGCCGTTCTGCAACCGCCATCACCGACAAAATCGACGCGATCATTGCAACGTCGGGAAAACAGTCCGGATTGGCCCATTTGTTCATTCAGCATACGTCCGCATCACTTCTTATTCAGGAGAATGCAGATCCAGATGTTTTGCGAGATCTCATCGACTGGTTTGACCGCATCGCGCCCGAGAACGGACTCTACCGGCATACTGCCGAGGGGCCGGACGACATGCCTGCGCATTTGAAATCGGCGGTCACCTCGACCTCGCTGACCATACCTTTCGAGAACAAACGATTATTACTCGGCGTGTGGCAAGACGTTTATATTTTAGAACACCGAAAGGCGCCGTACACGCGGCGCATCATCGTGACATTGATAGAGGCGGCTTAGTTCCGGCGCTCAGTGGTTGAGAGCTGATTTTGGCTTGAACACGCCGCTTTCCGGATCCTGCTCGTAATCGAGCACGGTTCCAGAATTGCTGCGTTGACCGGCCTTGCGCATTTCATCAATCGCATCCCGCAAAGGACGCGTGCGCCGCTCGGCAAAACGCAATAGCGCGACTGCGCCCGCAGCGGCGGCGACTGTGACGGCTAAAGTTGTCACTGCACTCATTTGCAATTCTCCCGTCTTCGACGTTGTCTTAAAATCCGAACCGCGCCCAATGCGCTCTTCGTTCTCCGGCGGCCAGCATGTCGTCGGCGTCAATAAGCGATGGTGCAGAAATCGCCTCACCACCGGAAAGCAGTTTTTTCAGCAAAGAGCCGCTTTCAGCCGAAATCCTCTTGACCTTAACATCTTTTCCGAAGCGGTCGCGTAGAAAATCGCCGAGCTGAGCGGTTCCGTCGACCAATCCCTTTTCGGCGGCGGTTGAGCCCGTCCAAAAACGGCCTGAAAACAGCTCGCCATCCTCAACGAGCTTGTCGCCCCGCCGCTCTTTCACCAGCGCAATAAATTGCTGGTGCAGATCGGCAAGCATGATTTCAAGCCGCGCAACATCCTCGGGGTCTTCGGGACGAAACGGATCAAGCGTGGATTTGTTCTCCCCTGCCGTATAAATTCGCCGCTCAACACCGATTTTTTCGAGCGCCTGATGAAAACCGAATCCACCGGATATGACACCGATCGACCCGACAATCGAACTTTCATCTGCATAAATTTCATCCGCCGCAATCGCCAGAATATAGCCGCCAGAAGCACCTACATCTTCGATAAAGGCGAGCACCGGAATGCCTTTATCTTTTGCGGCGCGCCGGATCGCGTTCAGCAACAAGCGCGACTGCACCGGCGAACCGCCGGGCGAATTGATCGCCAGCGCCACTGCTTTCACTGAACTTGGCTTGAACGCAGACTCGATCGATTTTTCAAGCTTCTTGAGCGTCAACCCTTTGCGTCCGGCGCCTACTTCGCCGATAACGCCATAAAGTTCAATCACGGTCACGAGAGGCGCGTCGGCGCCGATAAACGGCAAGGCGCGCCAGAATTCTTTTAGCATGGAAATCAGCTTTTGCATTTGCTGCAAATAAGCGAATAGCCAAGGATTTTCAATGACACGCTAAAACGGGGCTGACCCCGGCATGGTTATAACGTGCGCAGGACAGCGCTGATTCGCCGCTGATCGATGACAAAAGGTCAGCTTGACCGGCCAGCCGCCAGCGACCAATCTGCGCATCACTCGTACCGACCTACCGGGGCTTTTGCCTAATGGGTTCTCTGGAAAGGCGTCATCTTGGGACTGGCCGCGACAGCAAGCGAAACGATCACCGCAAAACGGGCGCCGGAATTTCTGTGCGCCGTTGATCGTTTGCGCGCCTTAACGACAAGCGACCTGGCCGCCGTTAACGAAGAAATTTTGCGCCATCTCGATTCACCCGTGGCGATGATTCCGGAACTCGCGGGACATTTGATCAATGCGGGCGGAAAACGATTGCGGCCCATGCTCACGCTCGCGTCCGCAGGACTTTTTGACTATTCAGGCGACGATCACATCAAGCTCGCAGCGGCTGTTGAACTTATCCACGGCGCGACCCTGCTGCATGACGACGTCGTCGATGGCTCAGCCCTGCGCCGGGGCGCCTCCACCGCGAACATTATCTGGGGCAACAAGGAAAGCGTGCTCGTCGGCGATTTCATCTTTTCACGCGCCTTTGAATTGATGGTCGAAGCAAAAAACCTGGCGGTGCTCAAATCTCTGTCGCACGCCTCTGGCGTTATCGCGCAAGGCGAAGTTTTGCAGCTGACGACTCAGAAAAACATCGCGGCGACCTTCGAAACCTACCTTCACGTGGTCGAAGCCAAAACCGCAGCCCTGTTCGCCGCCGCCACCGAAGTCGGAGCACTGATCGCCAATCGTTCACCGGCCGAAGAAACCGCCATGCGCGACTTTGGCAATTATTTCGGCGTGGCCTATCAGCTGATCGATGATGCGCTTGATTATACCGGCTTTGAGTTCACATTGGGCAAAAGCGTAGGCGATGATTTCCGCGAAGGCAAAATGACGGCGCCGGTGGTCTTTGCGATTGCGCGGGCGCGCGAGGATGAAAAACCGTTCTGGCGGCGCGTTATTTCAGAGGGACGTCAGGAAAAGGACGATTTTGAACGCGCCTGCTCGCTGATGGAGCGCGATGACGCCATTGCCGACACCATTGATTGCGCTCACGGCTATACGCAGAAAGCATTGCAAGCTTTGTCGCTTGCGCCGCAGAATGACTATGCCGAAGCGCTCGCCGACCTGGTGATGACCTCGACGGCGCGCGGCGCCTAGCACGCAATATTAGCTGGCCGCGCTCAGCGCTGCATCACCTTCTGACATGCCTGCAAGCAATCCGGCCGGAACCGCTTTGCGATAAATAATCGCCGCACCAAGCCAGAACACCACCGACAACAATAGCGGCGCCAGCCATTGCAGCGCTGCAGCAGCGGTTAACATGACGATCGCAGCCGCGGCGCAAAGACTGACTAGTCCCATGTAAATGACGGCGACCCGCGCATGCGACACCCCCATGCGCATCAGCAATTGATAGAGATGCTCGCGATGTGCGTCGAACACATTTTGTTTTCGCAACACCCGTGAAACCAGCGTCCACGCAACATCAAAAATAAGCGGCAGAAAAATAATCGGCGCCGCCAGCGCGCACAACCGGCCGCCGGTCCAATTGACGCCGAGCACAGCGAACGCTGCGATAAAGAAGCCAAGCAACATGCTGCCATTATCGCCCATGAATAACCGGCCGCGCACAAGATTGGCCGGAAGAAACCCCAAACAAGCGAGCGCCAACAGCAATGAAGCAACCGCAAGAGATGGCGCGCCGGCAAAACTGGCGATAACGCTAAACCATGCAAGCCCGACCGCAGCGGCGCCCGCCGCCAGTCCGTTCGCGCCGTCCATGAAATTGAAGGCGTTCATGAAGGTTACAATCCAAAACACTGTAATAGGGATGCCCCAGACCGGCGGAATGTTGATGACTCCTAAAAACGGCAGCGGCGCCATTTGCAGCGGTGCAAACAGCATGGTGAACAAAGCTCCGATGACAATCTGTCCGGCAAGTTTCCAAACTGGCGGAAGCGAGAAGCGGTCATCGGCAAATCCAAGCCCAAAAGCCAACAGGCCGCAAACCGCCAGCCGCGCCAGCTTGCCGGCCGCCTCCAGATTGTCCGCAAAGGCCGAAACGATAAAAACGCCCGCTAGCCAGCCGACAAAAATCGCCGCGCCGCCTATCCGTGAAACTGCACTTGTATGGCTTGAGCGTTTATTCGGTTGATCGAGTATTGCGCGCGATTGCGATGCGAAAAGACTGACGCCGTACACCACTGCCAGCGTCACGGCGCTAGCGCTGGCGAATACAAAAGGTTCAATCAGAAACATCGTCATCTTCTATCACAAGATGAGCTGAGCTTATCGCACATGCAGAGGCGACGCCATGCTCCACCATCCGCGCGCGCGCATGCTGACAGCTGTGCGCTGCGCCGCTTGTGGCGATGCAAAGAGTGCAAAGCAGGTAGCGCCCGAGCCCGACATGCGCGCGGCAATCGCGCCCGGCATTCGCCGCAGATGGTCAACCATCTCGCCAATCACCGGCGCCCTTTCGACAGCGAAAGGTTCCAGATCGTTGCGCGTCGCCGTCAAGGCGTGTTTGAGCATTGCGTAATTGGGCGCCCGAAAGGGTTTGCATGCCGGAACCTCCGGCGCAGTCTTCCTGGCGTCGAAGGCGCAAAAAATGGGACCCGTCGGCATCTCAACGCGCGGGTTCGCCAGACAAATCCACAAAGGTGGCAAGACCGGCCCCCGGCGCAGCACTTCTCCGGCGCCGGAAACATTCACCGGCGCGCGCGCAAGACAGGCGGGAACATCCGCGCCGAGCGTAAATGCGAGCGAAGATAACGCACTGGGGCTGATGTCGATATTCCAAAGCTTGATCAGCGCAAGCAGCGCCGCCGCCGCATCTGCGGATCCGCCGCCAATCCCAGACGCAATAGGCAAGTTTTTTTCAAGCGTAATCGCCGCGCCGTCTTTAACGCCGCAATGTTTTGCGAGCAGGGCCGCTGCTCGAAAGACAAGATTTTTTTCCGGCGCAAGACTTTCTAACGGACCGGCAAACGGACCTGTAATCCGCAGCGACATCTCCTTTGCTAGCTCGGCGCGAATAACATCGCCATGTTCAGCAAAGACAAAAAGACTGGAGAGGTCATGAAGACCGTCCCGTCGAACAGGTCCAATGTGCAAATAGAGATTGATCTTGGCAGGCGCGTTCAGAACAATCATGCACCCTCTTCTGGCAAGCCTTCCATGAGTTTTTTCTCGACTTGCTTGCGAAGCGTTTCGCTTGGCTCAAGATCTAGAACGCGCCGCCATTCGTAACTTGCTTCAATTTTGCGCCCGAGGCGCCAATAGACATCGCCGAGATGGTCAGTGACGGTCGGGTCCGCCGGCTCAAGCGAAGCTGCATGTTCGATATGGCCGACAGCAATCTCATAATCACCGCGCTGGTAATGCGCCCAGCCAAGGCTGTCTATGTAAGCGCCTGAATTCGGCTCAATCGCCACCGCTTGCTCGATCAGGCTGAAGGCGCGCTCGAGATTCAACCCCCGTTCGGCCCAGGAATAACCAAGATAATTAAGCGCAACCGGTTCTTTCGGTGCAATCTCAACAGCGCGCTGCAAATCCGCTTCTGCACTTGGCCAGTCATCCAACTCAAGCAGCGACACTGCCCGCCCGATAAAAAACCGCCACGTATCTTCGGCCGGGTCTTCCGGCAACGCTTCGATCAGCTTGCCATACTCTCTCACGGCGCCGCGATGATCGTCTTCGCTGGCGAGAAAATTCGCGTAATTGAACAGTGCTTCTGTTGAACCATGTTCGCCCGCCAGCGAGCGCAAGATTTTTTTCGCTTCCGCGCGCTTTCCGAGCGCGACCAGCCCGCCCGCGACTTCGATCTGGGCCTGCTCGTAAAATGCAGACGTCTTCGGGATGCGGCGCAGTACTGCGATCGCTTTTTCGTTGTCGCCATACGCATTGAGGATCGAGCCCGCCATCCGCCGCGCATAATCAAAGTCTGGCGCCAGATAGAGCGCAATCTGAATAAAGGCGAGCGGCATGTCATAATTGGCGTCGCCAACCCGAAAACCGGCTTTCTCCGCCGCTTCGCGCTGCTCGGTTGTCTGTTGCAGGACTGCAGAACCGAAGGTGAAGAGCGCAACCGCCCCGCCTTTTTGGGGCGTAACGGATTCCCATGTCCGGTCAAACTTGCCTTGATCGAGAAGCGCCAGTCCGCGCTCTGCAACTTGCCGGTCGGGGCCGCGATATTGCGCGAGCAATTCATAATGCGCGCGCGCGGCATCGACATCGCCAGTGCGTTGCAGAAAGGAACCGTAAGCATCGCGGCCGACGACGCCGCCATAACTCATCATTGCAAGCTGATAGGCGGTGCGCGCTTCGTCTTCGAGACCTGCGTTTTCAAACAGGAAAGCCTGATGCAAGGGATGAAAGCCGCGAAATGTCTCGCCATCTTTGGCCGCGAGCGCTTTCAGTGCTGCTTCTGGCCCCTCATCGCCGGCGATGGCCCAAGCATCGAGAATGATCATCGCGGCGGAAAAATACTCGACCTCCGCATTCGCCGACAATGCGGCGCGCGCGCCTCTGTAATTACCAGCCTTCAGCTCATGCGCCGCCTGCACCAGCCGCGCCAAATCATCATCTTCGGGATCTTCATTGGCGAGCACCTTTGACGCCAGTGCGGCGGCGCCTTCTATATCGCCGGCGGCAACCTTGAAAAAGAACGCGCCGCGCAAAATTTCATCCGTATTGGGTCCGCCTGTCTCCACGCCCTCAAACGCATTCGCCGCAACTGCTACATTGTTGCTGCGCGCGGCAAGCCTTCCGGACAGGTAATCGCCGACGACCGTGCTTTCGCTCCGTGACGTCGCGCATCCGGAAATTAAAGTGGCCGCCAATGCGACCGCAATTGCCGTGATCGAAATGAATTTGAAGCGCGTCACCAGAATTCCCTTACTTCTACTTTGCAGGCTTTATTGGGCAGACTACATGTTCGGATAGTTCGGACCGCCGCCGCCTTCAGGGCTTGTCCAGACAATGTTCTGTGACGGATCCTTGATGTCGCAGGTTTTGCAATGAACGCAATTCTGGGCGTTGATCTGAAACCGCGGATCAGCCCCGCCCTCTTCACTCACCACTTCATAAACCCCCGCCGGACAATAACGCTGCGCAGGCTCGGCATAGACCGGCAGATTAACGTCGATCGGGATTGACGGATCCTTAAGTTTCAAATGTGACGGCTGATCTTCCTCGTGATTGGTGGCGGAAAACGCCACATTGGTGAGCCGGTCGAAAGTCGTTTCCCCATCCGGGCGCGGGTAAGCGATGGGCTTGTGCTTGTCCGCTGGCTCTGTCGCCGCCGCATCGGTTTTACCGTGTTTCATGGTTCCAAAAAAAGACAGGCCCGGAACAATAGAGTTCATCCATAGCTCAATCCCGCCGAGCGCGATGGCGCCGAGACGGGTGCCGAAGGCCGTCCATAGCGGTTTTGCGTTGCGCGCCTTGAATAATTCCTTCTTGACGGCGGACTGGTCATAGGCCGCTTCATAAGCCTCCAGCACATCGCCTTCGCGGCCAGCAGTTACCGCCGCATAGGCAGCTTCCGCCGCCATCATGCCGGTCAGCATGGCGTTGTGATTTCCTTTTATGCGCGGCACATTGACGAACCCGGCCGAGCAACCAATGAGGGCGCCGCCGGGGAAAGCCAGTTTCGGCACAGATTGATAGCCGCCCTCGGTGATCGCACGCGAACCGTAAGCGATGCGCTTGCCGCCTTCGAGCAACTCAGCGATTTCCGGATGAGTTTTGAATTTCTGAAACTCCCCATACGGATAAAGGTAAGGATTTTTGTAATTCAAATGCACCACAAAACCGAGCGCGATGGTGTTGTCATTATAGTGATAACAAAATGATCCGCCGCCGGTGTCGTCTTTCAACGGCCAGCCGAATGTATGCTGAACATGACCGGGGCGGGATTTTTCAGGCGCAACCTCCCACAGCTCTTTAAGACCGATGCCGTATTTCTGCGGGTCGCTGTCCGCGTCGAGGGCGAATTTCGCGATTACTTGTTTGGAGAGCGAGCCGCGCACGCCCTCAGCCAGCAACACATATTTGCCGACGAGCTCCATGCCCGGCTCGTAGCTGTCTTTCTTTTCGCCATCCTTGCCGATGCCGACCTCGCCAACGACAACGCCGCGCATCGACCCGTCTTCACGATAGAGCGCTTGCGATGCCGCCATGCCCGGATATATCTCAACGCCCAAACCTTCCGCCTGTTCGGCGAGCCAGCGGCAGACATTGCCCATGGAGACGATGTAGCAGCCGTGGTTTTTGACCATGCCCGGCATGCCCCAGACGGGCAGTGAAAACGATCCGCCTTCCCCCAGCACCTTGAAGCTTTCCGAAGCGACCGGCGTATCGATGGGCGCGCCCATGTTCCGCCAATCGGGAAGCAATGCATCAAGTCCGGACGGGTCGAGCACCGCGCCCGACAATATATGCGCGCCGACTTCCGAACCTTTTTCAACGACGACAATATTGATCTCGCCGCCAGCTTCCGCCGCGCATTGTTTCAACCGGATGGCAGCGGAAAGTCCCGCCGGACCCGCGCCAACAATCACCACGTCAAATTCCATAGACTCCCGTTCTGGAGAGTCTGGGGCGGGCGTCTCGTTCGTCATTGCATCATCTCTTTCGCTTGGGCATCGATCGGTTGGGTCGGTTCTGGCAAAAATCACCGGAAAAAGCCATGTTGCAAAGCATTGTTTCGTAAAACGCTTTGGCACAGAGCCAGCATAGGGAGCGCCCATGCCGCAAGCCGCCGCCATCCTTATTTGCTGTTTTTTTGTCGCGCTCCTGCTCTGGGCGGAATATCGCGGGCAGAGGCGGCTCAAATGGATCGCAAAACCAGCGGCGTCGGCGGCATTTGTGCTAACCGCGCTGTCGGCAGGCGCATTTGAGAGCACATACGGACTTTGGGTGCTGGCGGCGCTTATCCTGTGCATGGCTGGCGATATTTTGCTGATGCCTAAAGGCGAACGGAGTTTTCTGGCAGGCATGGCGGCGTTTGCGGCGGGGCACGCTGCCTATATCGGCGCATTTATGAGCGGCGGGCCCACGGTCAGGCCATTGTTCTTGTTTGGCGCAGCATTGATGGCGCTTTTTGCCAGCCTCTCCCTGCGCTGGCTCTGGCCTTATCTTGGCAGCTTTAGAGCGCCAGTCAGCGTCTATTCAGCGATCATTGCCGTGATGGTCGCAACGAGTTTTCTCGCGTCGCCGCCGGAAGCATCAGAACCGAGCCTCATGGTGATCGCCGGGGCCATTGGATTTGCCGTTTCCGATCTTTCGGTCGCCAAAGACAAATTCATCGCGCCAAAATTTTTCAACAGGGCATGGGGATTGCCGCTTTACTATGGGGCTCAGTTACTACTTGCCGCTTCTGTTTAGAGCAATCAGCCTGTTAGACTGGGCGCATGGTGGAGCCATCAGAAACTGAAGCTGCGCGAGCGCTCCTGAATTGGTACGCGGAAATGGGCGTCGACGAAGCCGTCGCGCCCACGTCAGCCGACCTTTATGGGTGGACCCGCGCCGACCCTGCCGCCGCGCCGCGAATCGAATCCGTCAGAAGGAAAAACACCGCCGAAAACGAGCCGCCGGCGGCGGAAACCACGACACTCTCCACCGATGAAGCCATCAAGGCGGCTGAAGCTGCAGCAGCAGCCTGTGACAGCTTTGAGGCTTTGGATGCCGCCGTTCGGGCCTTTGATGGCTGCCCTTTGAAGGCCGGAGCCAAAAGCACTGTCTTCACAGACGGCGTCGAGGGAGCCGACGTTTTGGTGATTGGCGAGGCGCCAAGCCGCGACGAAGACCGGCTCGGCAAACCCTTTGTTGGCCGGGCCGGGCAATTGCTGGACCGGATGCTGGCTGCTATTGGCCGGTCTCGTGAAAATAACGTATTGATTTCAAATGTTATTTTCTGGAGGCCGCCGGCCAACCGGACGCCAACTGCGCTCGAAACCGCTATTTGCAGGCCGTTTGTTGACCGCTTGATCGACCTTACCGCTCCCAAAGCCGTCCTGATCGCTGGCGGCGCGCCTTTGCAGGCTATG
Source organism: Hyphococcus sp. (assembly GCA_021604585.1). Taxonomy (GTDB): domain Bacteria; phylum Pseudomonadota; class Alphaproteobacteria; order Caulobacterales; family Parvularculaceae; genus Hyphococcus. The sequence goes on along the minus strand of BQJG01000007.1, from coordinate 39,786 downwards.
CTGGGCGTCACTGGCATCATGCGCGCCCGCGGCGTGTGGCGCGAGATTGAGACAGCTGGCGGCAAGCGCGTTCCCGCCCTGCCCACCTATCACCCGGCATTCCTGTTGCGCCAGCCAGCGGGCAAGCGCCTCGCCTGGGCCGACCTGCAATCCCTGGAGCAGCGGTTAAAGGAGCATTAACCGACATTACGATAATCTTAGGTGTAAAGTCCGGGGCGTTGGGATCATTTCCCATTTTTAAGCTTGGCGGCGATCTTGCTGCTGATGCTTCCGTAAGACCTAACCGGCGAGCAGCCGCGAAAGGTTGAGCGGAAAGAAGGGTGAATTCTATGGCGGCGTGTCGCTGGTTTGTTGTGTTGTTGGCGCTCGTCGTCCAAGGCTTTGGCTTCGCATTCGCGCAAGAAACGACAGCACCGTCTGACCCAGACGAAGCCGGACCTGTACTTCGTGTGCTGAGCGAGCAAGACGCGGCACTTTACAAAGACATTTTCGATCTGCAGGAAGACGGACGCTGGCAGGCTGCCGACGTTAAGATCGCAGCACTCGAGGACGATATACTTCTGGGTTACGTCCAGTATCAGCGTTACATGCACCCAACCGCCTATCGCTCAAGTTTTAACGAGCTGAAGCGCTGGATGTCATACTACGCAGATCATCCCGAGGCTGACAAAATCTATTCCCTCGCCCGCAAGCGCCAACCCAAAGGCCAGTCTTCGCCAGTGCGGCCGATCCCGCGCAAATGGCGCGCTTCGCCCGATCCGGAATTCAGCCCGGAGATGGAAGAAGACTACGAAAATACAAATTTATCGCGCCTTCGCCAGATCGAAGGCCGGGTTCGATATTTGGCGAATAAAGAACGCGCGCTCGACGCCAAGCGCGAAATCGATGCGCACGTCAAGAATGGAACGATCACTGAGCGTCAATATGATCGCATGCGGTCATGGATTGCCGCGAGCCTTTACTATCAAGGCTATGTGGACGCCGCCGACGAGATGGCCAGCGACGCCAGCGCGCGCAACGGCGATAGCGCCGTGCTGGCTTACTGGATTGCCGGCCTGATCAAATTTCGTAAAGGCGATGTCGCTAGCGCGCATGATTTGTTCCGCGCTATGGCCGCCGTTCCTTATCAAGCGGACAGCCTTCGTTCTGCAGCCGGGTTCTGGGCGGCGCGCACGGCGCTTGGCGCAGGCAACCCTGCGGAAGTGACGCCAAATCTTGAAATCGCCGCGCGTTATCCGTTCACTTTTTATGGACAACTGGCGCTCGCCCAACTTGGCCGCTCCTATGACTATAACTGGTCTGCGCCTTCCTTGACGCAAGCGCAGTTTGACAATCTCGTGGCGGACGAGCCGCGCATCAAACGCGCCATCGCACTCGCCGAGGCCGGCCAGACAACCGAAGCCGATCTTGAACTTCGCTGGGCCAACGGGTCGATCGACCAAAAACAAATTCCGCAATTACTGGCCGTCGCCATCGCGATGGATTTTCCTGCGGCGCAAATCGACATTGCGCTTTCCGATAATGATCCGGCGCTGCAAGCCGGGCTGTTCCCGATTCCCCATTATGCGCCGGAAAACGGTTTCAAAGTCGATCGCGCCCTGCTCTACGCACTGATGCGTCAGGAATCGAAATTCAAGACCGACGCCACCAGCCGCGTCGGCGCGCGCGGGCTGATGCAATTAATGCCGCGCACAGCGAGTTACATCGCGAAAGACCGTTCGTTGCGCAATCGTTCCGGACGCGAGCGGTTATACGATCCCGCCTATAATATGGAGCTCGGACAGACTTATGTCGGCTATTTGATTGACGGCGCGGCTGACGGCGATCTGTTCAATCTCGCCGCCGCCTATAATGGCGGACCGGGAAATCTGCGGCGCTGGAAACGGGATGTGGAAATTGAAGATCCGCTGCTGTTTATCGAGAGCATTCCGAATCGCGAAAGCCGTGACTTCGTTGAGAAGGTGCTGACCAACTTTTGGGTTTACCGCGCCCGTCTGGGCCAGCCGGCGCCGTCGCGCGAAAAGGTCGCCGCCGGCGAATTGCCGCTTTACGAAGCCATCGATCAGATCGCCGACCAATCCGGTCAATAGCCGTTTCCTAAAAAGCTGATACGCTTCTTGATGGCGTTTTCAGAGGGAGTATCTGTTATGGCTGAACAGCCAATCCATACTGAGGGCGGCTGCCTGTGCGGCGCGATCCGGTATCGTGTTTCGGGCGTTATTGACGAGAGCGGCTATTGTCATTGCCGCACCTGCCAAAAACAATCCGGCGCGCCTGCGGTTGCCTGGTTTGCGTTAGCGCCAGCAGGGTTTGAATATCTGCAAGGCAACCCTAGCGCCTACCACGCCTCGTCACATGCAAGTCGGGAATTTTGCAGCCGGTGCGGAACCTATCTTGTCTTTCGCGAAGACGATGCGGCGATGACGCTGAGCGTCAACACAGCAACACTCGACGATCCGGGGCTCTCACCGCCAGCATTTCACATATACTGCGAGAGCCGGATTGGCTGGTTTGAAACCGCAGATGATTTGCCGCGACATGCGCGCGGCAGGCCGCGTTAGACCTTACTTGTCGAGGTTCATAACCTGCATGATTGCTGGGCCCAGAATGACCGCAAACAGAACCGGCAGGAAAAAGCCGATCATCGGCACCGTCAATTTCGGCGGCAGGGCGGCGGCTTTCTTTTCCGCTTCCTGCATACGCAGTTCGCGGCTTTCCTTCGCCATCACGCGCAAGGCCTGACCCAAAGGCGTCCCGTATTTTTCTGACTGGATCAACGCCGTCACAACTGAACGCACGGATTCAAGACCGGTACGTTCAGCCAGGTTTGTATACGCGGTTTTGCGTTCCTGAAGGTAAGAGAGCTCGGCTGTCGTCAGGCCCAGCTCTTCTGAGAGCTCAGGGCAGCTCGGCCCGACTTCGTCGCCGACTTTCTGTAACGCAGCCTCAACCGACATGCCTGATTCAACGCAAATCAGCAGTAGATCCAGCGAGTCTGGCCATGCCCGCTGAATGGTTTGCTGACGCTTTGCGACCGCATTCGAGATGTAAATGCTAGGCAAGTAGAAGCCGATGAAAAATCCGCCAAATGTCGCACACAATCGCCCAAAACTATCCAGCTCAAAGCCATCGAGCAGATAAACATAAATCCCAACCATGATGGCGACCACGAATGGCAGGCTGAGGCGCGCCGTCATGAACGTGAAGACAGGGCCCTGCCCGCGAAACCCAGCCATCATCAGCTTCTTGCGCGCCGATTCCGCATCGAACACTTCGAGCAGCTTCAGGCTTTCCACAAGTTCTTTGATCACGCCCTGAGGCGATGTATTTCGCAGGCCTTTGGTATTTTTCTTCGCCAGCGCTTCGCGTTGCTGCTTGCGTAAATTCTCGCGATAATTGCCAACGGACTTCATCCGCTCCGTGAATTTGTCTTTCACTAGCAAGGGCTCAAGAATGGTGAATATCGTGCCAATCGCCGCCAGCGATACTAATGCTGCGATCTGAAAACTCCGATCCGTAACGGCGTTGATGATGGCTTCCATTGTTAGTTCCTAAACCTTGATCTGCGTCATCTTCTTCATCACCAAAATGCCGGTCGACATCCACAACCCGGCGCCAATCAGGATGAAGTTGCCCACGCGCGTGGTGAACAATGGCTGTAGGTAATCAGGCGATGAAAGCTGAACCGAGCCCGCCACGAGAAAGGGCAGCGAGCCAATAATGTAGGCCGACGCCTTTGCTTCCGATGACAGCGCGGCGATCTTGCCTTCCATCAGTTTGCGAGAGCGCAGAACGCCTGCGAGGTTGCCAAGCGCTTCGGCGAGGTTACCACCGGTTTTCTGCTGGATCAGCAGCACGATCGAGAAAAAGCTGACTTCCTGCAGCGGCATGCGCTCGAGCATTCTGTCGAGCGCCTGTTCCATGGAAAGGCCGACGCGAATGCCTTCGACCAGCATATGAAACTCATCGCTAACCGGGCGCGGCGCTTCACGTGCAATAATCTTCAAGCATTCATTCACGGGCAGGCCGGACTTCACGCCGCGAACGATCACGTCTATCGCGCCAGAAAATTCGTCAACAAACTTTTTCTGGCGGCGTGCTCGAAGAAAGCCGAGCATCCAGCGCGGAAATCCCAAGCCTCCAATCAGCAGCAACAAACCGCTGATCCAGGGTTGCTGACCTGAAATAACGCCAATCAAACCAAATAAAAGCGCGCTAATGCCGGATCCGATATAAAATTGTTTGCGCTTGATCGTAAGGCCTGCCTGCTCAAGCATTTGATCCATGCTCAAGCGGCGTTTCTTTTTCAAATTCTTTGTTTTGTTTTCGAGCGCCGTCAGCGAATCCGCAAGCTTCTTGCGCCGCTCCTTGTTTTGCGACTCAGAGCTCCCGCCGCCACTGCGCTTGACCGCCTTGGCCGACTTAAGCGCCGATACCCGCTTCTGCGCTTTGTCGCGCTGAGTTGGTTGCAACAAGACAAATGCAAGCGCGCCAAAACAGACGAGCCCAAGCACCAATACAATAAGGATCTGCTGATCCATGGGATCCTCGGTTAATCTGACGCGGCGTCAAGCGCTGAGGCCAATTCCGCTTCTTTGCCGTAATAGCGCGCGCGATCCCAGAATGCAGGTCGCGCAATGCCGGTTGATTTGTGCTTGCCAACGATTTTTCCATCCGCATCCTCGCCATCCATATCGTAGACGAAGAGGTCTTGCGTGATGATGGTGTCGCCTTCCGTACCCAGCACTTCCGTAACGTGGGTGATGCGGCGTGAACCGTCGCGCAGACGCGCAGCCTGCACAACAACGTCGATCGAACCAACGATCATTTCCTTGATGGTTTTTGACGGCAGATTGTAGCCGCCCATGGTGATCATGGATTCAATACGTTGCAACGCTTCCCGCGGCGAGTTGGCGTGAAGCGTGCCCATAGAGCCGTCGTGGCCGGTGTTCATGGCCTGAAGCAAGTCGAACGCTTCAGGGCCGCGGACCTCGCCGACGATGATCCGTTCAGGACGCATACGCAGGCAGTTTTTTACAAGGTCGCGCATCGTCACTTCACCTTGGCCTTCTAGGTTTGGGGGGCGGGTTTCAAGACGAACCACATGCGGCTGCTGCAGTTGAAGTTCCGCCGCGTCTTCGCAGGTGATGATGCGCTCATCGTGCTCAATGAATCCCGTGAGGCAGTTCAGCAAGGTAGTCTTGCCGGAACCAGTACCGCCGGAAATCAGCGTGTTGATGCGGCAGAAGCCGACAATCTCCAACACTTTGGCGCCTTCCGGCGAGATCGAGCCGAAATTCACCAGGTCCTGAATGCGAAGCTTGTCTTTTTTAAACTTACGAATGGTGAGCGCTGCGCCATCGATGGACAAAGGCGGCGCAATCACGTTCACACGCGAACCGTCGGGCAGACGCGCGTCGCATATCGGGCTGGCTTCATCAACACGGCGGCCGACTTGAGACACGATCCGCTGACAGATATTCATCAGCTGGGCGTTGTCGCGAAAACGGACATTGGTGAGCTGAATCTTGCCGCTGACTTCGATGAACACGCGGCTGGCGCCATTGACCATGATATCGGCGATATCGTCGCGGGCGAGCAGCGGCTCCAACGGACCATAACCAAGCACGTCGTTGCAGATATCCTGCAACAGCGATTCCTGTTCAGCGATAGACATCTGAACGTTCTTGATCGAGATGATCTCGTTGACGATGTCGCGAATTTCTTCCGCTGCAGCTTCGGTATCGAGCTGCGCAAGTTGAGACAGATCGATCGTATCGATCAACGCATTAAAAATCGTCGTTTTCGTTTGGAAGTACTCGTCGGAACGTCCGCCAATTTCAACGGTAGAGGGCGCCTTCTTTGCAGGCGCGGCAACGCGCGGTGGCGCAGCCGGCGCAGACTTGCCTTCCGCTTTACCCGGCCCCGATGCTTTGGCGACAGGCTTGGGCGCAGCCGATGGCTGCGCTGGTTTTTTAGCCGCCACTGCTGGCGCAGCCGCCTCTACTGGACCTGTTCTGCGTCCGAACATACCCTACTACCCCTTTACCGATTCTTCTTAAACAACCCGGACAGGCTAAATTTTGGACGCGCGATATTGGCTTCACTGCGGCCAAGCAGAAGCGCAGAGAGATCGCGGATCGACTGGGCCGTTTTTGTTTTCCCGCCAACTTCTAACAACGGAGCTGCGTTTGTTGCAGCGGTGCCGAATAATTGCGGATCCCAGTGAATGACCTGGGCTGGTTTAATGCCCACATGCTCTGCGAACTGGTCCGCTTGCACCGCCGACGTCTTTGGATCGAACTGATTGATAATCAGCGTCGGCGACGAATCATTCGGACGGGCGGCGCCAAGGATGTCCATCAGGTTCTTGGTGTTGCGGAATGATGCAAGGTCTGGCGTCGCTGTGATGACAATTTCATCAGCCGTCATCAATAGACGCTTCGACCACGACGTCCATACATGCGGCATGTCCACCACAATTGTCGGGGCAGTGCCACGAACCACATCCAAAACCGTCTCAAATGCCTGATCGTCAAGATCGAAATCGCGATCCAGCATTGATGGCGCAGTAAACAAGCTCAATCGATCAGTGTGTTTCTGCAACAAACGATCAAGCAGCACGTCATCAAGGCGTTCGGGAGATGTTAGCGCCTCAACCAGCCCTGCCGAAGCCTCCTGATCAAAATCAAGACTTGCTGTTCCGAACGGAAGATCGAGATCCAAAATAACCGTATCGCTCTTGAACTCTTCCGCCGTACACCAACCGATATTGTGCGCAATCGTCGACGACCCAACACCGCCCCGCGCACCAACAAAAGCCATCGTCTTGCCGATTGGAGGCGCCGCCGGATCGACATAGAGATCGGCGATGGTTTTGATGATCTGCAAGGGCGAGTTGGGACGGACAATATATTCGCTGACGCCCTGACGAATAAGTTCACGATAAAGAATGATGTCGTTGACCTGACCGATGATGACGACTTTGGTCGACGGGTCGCAAACTTCGGCAAGCTCGCCGAGCTTTGCAAAAATCTCAGCCCCACCCGCCATCGTTTCAAGGATCACCAGGTTCGGCGTTGACGCTGTCTGGAAGTGGTCTGTCGCCTTGTTGATCCCACCCATGTGAATAGTCAAATGCGCCTTGGAAAGACGGCGATCGACAGACGCCTTTTCCAGCAAATCCGTCACCTCAGGGGTTTCGCAGAATGCGTGAATTGAGATGCGTGGCACAGGGCGATGGTCAACAGAATCCTCACCGAGATCGGTGATCTCGCCACCATAATTCTGTTGCGTTTCCAGCGCGCCATTTGTTGAATCGTTCACCGCAGCGTCTGCTGCAACCAGCGCTTGCTGAACTGGCGCAGCTTCTGCTGCCTCCTCCAGCTCTTCGGAAAAATCATCGTCACCAAATGCGCTGTCTACTTCGTCGCTTCCGGAGACATCCGCTTCGTAGTTTTCGTCTACCGGCGCGGTTCCAAGCTCATCATCGACATCAAATGCTGCTTCGATTTCCGCTCCAAACGCCTCATCTTCAAATGCGTCGTCCCCGAAGTCCTCTTCGCCGAGCGCCGCCAATTCCTCATCGGATAGCTCTTCATTCAGCCAAGAATCATCATCGCCGAACGCATCGGCGAGGTCATCCTCAAGCGCCTCTTCTTCTGACTGCAAAACCTTCGCAGCAGGGCCCCCGTCAGCACCAAGACTGGCAGCGCCATCGGCGACGCCTTCTTCATCTTCAGCCGGCTGATAGGCGGTTTCAGCAGCGTTTTTCATCGTCATCTCCCTCGAGCTTCCCCATTTTGGAGCTTGCCCAACCTAGTTACCCGCAGTTTGCGCATCGATATTTTTATCAACTTCGGATGCGGTGACTTTGCCGTCGCGGTAAAGTTGCATTGTGCGTGCGACCGATTCGCCATCCCGTGGCGAAGATGCCGACGGTGCAATTAAGTCATGCGGATCTGCGACCATCGCCGCATAGTTATTCATTGTCGCGCAACCCATATTTGGCGTGCGCAGGTTACGGTATTCTCGCGAGCGCATGTCCGACCAAACACCACAAGGGCTGGCTGTCGCTACATAACGCGTAAAGGAGAGAATGATCTGGTCATTGCTGGCTTCGCCCGTGCGATAGGTGGCGCCATGGATTGCTGACCAAGGAACGCCAGCATCATTCAAGGCTTTGCGAATGTCGGCGGCTGCCTCGTGGTCATTACGATCATTTCCCGCGCCTGACGGAGCAGTCACCGTGATCGGACCATGACCGTTTGTCATATACGAACTGGCAAACGACTGAAGTCTCGCCTTGTCGACATTTGATATATCGCTGGTCGTAACGTCGCCGCTAATCGTCAGCGTCACGACCTGGCTGTCGACTGATATCGGATGCATTTCCGCAACGGTCATGGCATGTTGCTGGCCGTTGAACGGGCCGCCCGCACACGCCGTGACGGCAAACGAAGCGGCGGAAAGAAGCGCAATTTTGAGTTTTGTTACAGTCATGACTACTTTCCCATTAATCCAGAATGAAACCCATCGGCCCTTGCAGCGAGGCTTCGCTTACGCCGGCGCCGGCAAGTCCGTAGGTCGAGACCAATTTTCCGAACAGGATGGTTTCTGCATCGCTCGCAGGCACAAAGCCTTCAGAAGGATCCGCAAGATTTGATTCATGCGTCGGCTTCACCAGGTATGGCGTGACGATGATCACGAGTTCGGTTTCGTTGTTTGCGTAATTCCGGCTACGGAATAGCTGACCCAAAACGGGGACGTCCTTCATGCCGGGAATGCCTTCAATAGTGGAACGCATGTCTTCCTGCAGCAACCCCGCCATGACCATGCTGCCGCCCGACGGCAATTCAACAACCGTGTTCGCGCGGCGCACGGACAGACCAGGAATGGAAAGCCCCGCCGTTGTGGTCAGGTTTCCCTGATCGTCAACAGTTGTCGCGCCAGGCACAAAGAACGCGTTCTCCGTGGTGATCTCGCTAACCTCAGTAGAGATTTTGAGGTTGATGCGGCCTTTGCTCAGCACCAATGGCGTAAAGCCAAGACCGACACCGAATTCCTTAAATTCAATCGAGATGACGCCGTCATCTTGACCCACCGGGACCGGGAACTCACCGCCTGCTAAAAAGCGTGCAGGTTCTCCGGAGATTGCTGTCAGATTCGGCTCCGCCAGAATACGAACCAATCCGTTCGATTCAAAAGCCTGAAGCGAGGAGTCCAATAATTCAAGATCGCCAGTATTCACTTTGCGGCTGGTGAGACCGAGCCCGCCCGTTGTGGCAATGCCATTTGCAGAAGCCAGCGTTACCGCAGCATCAGATAACTGGAATGTGCCGCTCGCAGAAACGCCGAGCTGCTTGAGAAGCTGGCGTTGCATTTCTACGACGCGCACCTTCAACATAACCTGCTCGGGATCACGCACCGTAATCATATTGATGACATTTTCGGGATTGCCGACAAATCGGCCTGCCAAATCGGAAGCATTCGCAGCTTCACTCGCGGACTGAACCACGCCACGCAGCACAACATTGTCGTTAACGGACTCAACTTCGATGCGCGAGTCTGGCATTACTCGTGAGTATAGTTCCGCCAGCGCATCCATGTCGCGCTCAACGACAATTTCCAAATTGAGAATCTGCCGACCCTGCGCGTCAAAGAAAAACGCATTGGTTTGGCCAGTCGCCAATCCCAGAAGATAAACCCGCCGAGGCGAACGAACCACTGCATCGACGACCGCCGGTTGCGATACCAGCACGTCGGCGGCTGCCTGCGGCAGCTCGACGATAGCTGCTTTGTGCAACGGCAAGATGATGCTCTTGGACACAGCGCTCTCGCCGCCAACATCGATGCGAACTGGCTGCGAACCGCGTTGCGCCGTGGCTGGCGTGGCAAGGCCAAACGCCGCTGCGCCGATCAACAACCCAACAACCGAGCTTGTGACTCGCGACCGGGCGGCGGAGATAACTGTTGAAAGGATTTTCATTGGAACCCCTCGATCAAACTTTTTGCTACGAACGCCCATAACGAATCACACTCACATTGGATGAACGCCGCTCCGTTGTCTGAAGCTCCGTTTCCGGTTTGAAGATGCTGCGCAGAACAAGGCTCATCGACCCTGAATCTCGCGCTGAAATGAAGGTTTCCGCGTCTGTCGGCGCCAGCTCCAGTGTAACGTTGGATCCGGCGACATGTGCGGTCTCAGTATTTTCAGAAAACAAAGTGTCGACAGCCAACACCCGAACGTCTTCAAAAATTGTGCGTGCAGCAGCAGTGCTATTGCGGCCGCCGGCAAGAAGAATGTCCACCTTGTCGCCTGGCAGGATAAAACCCCCTGAAGATGTTTCCGGCGACACGCGCATCGTTACCGCGCGCATGCCTGGGGCGATAATCGCCGCCATCAAACTGGACGAACCAGCGCGCACGACTTTTGCATTCACAATAGGCTCGCCCGTGACGATGAGCGAACGCGCGACTGCGCTTTCCAAGTCTTCACGCGCTTCCGAGTTTGCATCGGTGATGAATGTCGGCTGAACAGCCTTTTTCGGCCATGCAACCCAATTCGTATCTTCAAGCGCGAGGCGCTCTCCGCGCTGAATGTCACGGTTTGAAACCAGCACGCGCACAGTTTCTTCCTTGACCGGCTCAACAATTTGAACCGGTGCAATGACTTTGTTCTGACTTAGCATCAAAACAAAAGCGCCCGCTCCGGCCACAAGGGCGACACCCAGAATTGCAATACGACTAACGTTCATTTCGATCCTGCCTGTCTGTTACGCTTCTCATACTGTTCGCCTAGCTTCTTAAGGTGAGGGAAAGTCCTCAAAACTCTGTTAACTGATCTTGTTAACCGCCAATGACCAATTGGAAGTAAGGCGTTTGCGAAAAACTAAGGAGTGCGCCAGCCGCGATCGCGACCGCATATGGTAAATCTTTTTTCCGCTCATGCAGTTTGATTAACCACGGGGCATGGGCATAAACGGGAAGAATTGGAAACTTGCGGAACAGCCCCATAATTATGGCCAGGGCCAGCCCCGCAATCGCTGTTTGAAACAGGAATAACCCCAAGCTGCCCATTCCCATCCAAGGCGCTGTCGCAGCGAGAAGCTTAGCATCGCCGCCGCCAATAATGCGCATGGCGAACAGACAGAAACCAACCGTTAACGCCGCCGCCCCCAGCAAGGCGCCCTCGATCATCAAATGCGGCCCTGCACCGATAGCAAGCCCGGCAAGCGGATAAACCGTCACCAATATGATGGAGATCCAGTTTGGAATTTTGAATTCGTAGATGTCATTTGCCGCAGCGATAAGCAGCGCCGCAGGGAAAACTGACAAAAGAAGGTATGCAACCACGCCGCGCCCTCCAGGCAATTGAGCAAGCCTGAATAGTATGCTGCGTCCTGTTAAAGTTCCGTTAGACATAAGCAAAAAAGGAGACCAAATGGTCTCCTTTTTCGTAACAAGCTGAAATTACAGCGCGTAAACGCCGCAAATAACGCTTACGGAGTTGCAGGCGCAGCGTTCGTCAGACCAGTATCAACTGCGTCAAACGTGTCGCTGAGCGTGCCGCCTACTGCACGAACGGCAGCAATAATGGCAACTGCGATAAGAGCGGCGATAAGGCCGTATTCAATGGCCGTCGCGCCGGACTCATCGGCTTTAAAACGATTAATAAGAGCTTTCATTGTCGACTCCTGCTTACTCTTCACTTGCACCGCTGGCGAGGGTTTCCTCTCCAGCTTCACGCATATTGAATGGCAGATGTAAAGAAACCATGAACGGGAAGTAATTTTTGTCTGTATACAGATTATAGTTAATGCTGATTAACTATACCGAAAATCAGTATACTCCCTAGCTTGCAAGCTGATTGAGGCGCGCCATATCGTTTACAATCAACCCCGGATAATCGCGCAGCGCCACCCCATCTTGAATCAACGCCGCCACCGCCCCGGCAGCAGCCGCTTCGTCTACGCCTGCACGGTCAGCGAGTTCACGGTGCTTTGGCATTTTAGCGATCCGCCAATGACCCGTCACAGCATCGCGTGACACGCATTCCAGCAAAACAGAATAGATGCGCCGCTCAGGTGCGCTTTGCGTCGTCATTGCGCGGAAACGCTGTGCGAATAATTGCTGCGCGAGAAAGATTGCAATATTTCGCATGAGCGAGGGGCGGCCAGCGGCGAGCGACTTGAACTCCGCTGCGTCGATAACAATCAACTCGCTATCTTGTTCAGCAGTAACCGCAATTTGTTGAAATAATTCTGGGTCAGGCTCCGACATGGCGATTTCCAGACCGAAAACCCCTGATTTTGGCACTTGCTCAATCAGCATGGCGCCCGTCGCGCCATCAGCGACAGACGCTCGCAATTCGCCCGACAGAACCACGAGAAATTCGCCGCCATCATACTGGCCTAGCGAGAAAACGGTTTGGCCAGCGCTATACTGGCGTCGTTCACTATGCTCGCAAAGCAAAGAGAGGACAGCATCTGGCAAATCCTGAAACGGAGAGATCTTCCCGATGGCTTCGGTCTGACCAAATGTCCCCGACGGGCCAGCGGACTCTGTTTGTCCCTCGCCTGCGGCGACAGATTGAATTGAGGCTGCGGTCATTGTGCACTCCACCGATGACGATGGATTAACAGGCCGTCCTTTAAGGTCCGGTAAAATTCACGGTGTTAAATTTCCCCTATCGTCTGGGAGTTTATCGAAATGCCCCGAACTGCCTTAAGTTTTCCTTGACTCCTCGCGCATAAGGTAAAGCTCCCGGTTTTAAAAGGATGACCCCATGCGCAGGATATTCGCAGCAGCCGCCAGTTTCGCCGTCCTATTGCCAGCCATGACCCAAACGGCAGCGGCCGAACAATTATGGTTGACCATGGATCAGGTCCGCCCCTTCAAGCTTGATGGCCCTGCAAAATCCATCGTTGTGGGCAATCCAGCGATCGCCGATGTGACTATTCAAGACAACAGCAACATTTTGCTGTTCGGCAAAGCGCCTGGCCTCACCAATATCTATGTTTTCGACGAAACCGGCGAAGCGGCTCAAAATCTGATTATACGCGTGCGCACGCCTAGTTCTGACATGCTTACGGTTCATCGCGGCAACGCACGCACAACATACAACTGTACAACGAATTGCGAAGCGACCGTGACAGTCGGCGATGACACAACGCAGTTTGAGACTGTTTCAACCCAGATTGAAAGCAAGTACGGACAGGCCACAAGCCTTGCCCAAAAAGGCGACGGCAACGTCAACTAACCAGCACGAACATCAACACCGGGCGCGTTGAGGCTACCCCTCCGCGCCCGTTTCTGCATCAAAATTATAAATTTGCGGCCGTTCCTGCTGACGTAAATTGGCCCGGCACCAGATGTCGATGTCACGGGCAGTAGGCTCATTCGGCAAAACTTTTTCCTTCAAGACGATATGTGCAATCAATCGCGCTGCGCCATCGCCACGCCGCCCCACCGTAATTTCACAATCTTTAATACGCGGATGCAACCGCAGCGCTGCAGCTACCGCATCAGGAAAAACATTGACGGCGCCAATCTGCACCGCTCCGTCGCGGCGCCCGGAAAGGGCGAACCCACGCTCTCCGGTCCAGGTCAATACATCCATCGCCGCGACACGGCGGACGACGCCGTCAGGGCGGAGACGTCTGAGGTCATTGCCATCGCGGCGCCAATGATCAAAGGGAACAAACGCCTCGCCGGGCGTGTCACGCCAGGCGATCAATCCCGTTTCCGTTGTTCCGTACAATTCTCGCAATACTCCGAACCCGCTTTTTCGCATTGTCGCGGCAAGGTCTGACGTCATCGGCTCGCCAAAACTCACCGCCAACGTATTGTCCGGCGCCTTCAGCTCTTCCTGCATCATGTATCGCCACAAGGTTGGAGTTGCGACCAGCACATCTCCGAATAACAGGTTTTTGGAAAGCGTCTCCGGCGCCATGCCGCGAGCATCAACCGATTCAATGCCCAGCAGATTGGGCGTCAAGATCGACAACTCCAGCCCCAACAGGCTGTGTGGCGCGACAAAGGACAATAATCGCCGCCTGCCATAGAGGATATTCGCCGCCGCTGCGGCGTCCTGAAATATTTCATCTGCTGCATGAATGTACGCCATGTCCTCCTCACCACGCGCCGCGGGCTTGAAAGAGAACGACGTAAGCCTGCCTTCAATGCCGGTAGCAACCGCATGAGCCCAATCAGCAATCCGCGTTGCAGACTGAGAGGTCAAAAATTCCGCATCAAGACCAAACAGACTTGCAGCGCGCTGAGCGCATGCTGCCTGCTCCAGCGGATCAAGGTCGAGCCCGCCACGCCCCAGAGGCATATCTTGCGTCCATCCTGCGATTGTCAAGAAATCAACATGCCGGTTGAACCGCCGGGCCAATTCGTCGGCGGCCGCAGCGCCGATCACTCGCGCAATCTGCGATTCGTTTATCGAAAAAGTTTTCAACTCGCTGCCTTTCGGCGATCAATGTCCATGCGCATCGACTGTTCATAGCATGATTTGAGTCTGTTAAAGGTCTCATCATCAGTACAACCGCTAACCTCCGCCCCCGCCATGCGCGCCTTGCGAAGGCCTATGAGGCTGTTGGTGATGAAAATCGAAGCATCGTTCAAATCCAAGTGTGCAACGGACGCTTCAGCAATCTGCAATCCCTCCTTTGTCGCGATGTCGATCAATGCCGCCCGCACGGTGCCCGGCAAGGCGCCGTCGGCGACTCGCGGCGTAACGATCGCGCCCTCGTGAATGGCGAATAAGTTAGCCGTCGAAACACACGCCACGCGGCCTGCCATGTTCAGCATCACCGCATCATCTGCGCCAGCCGCCATCGCCTCATCTCGGGCTAAAATATTGTCTAGATAATTGAGTGTCTTGCACCAGGCAGTTGCGCTGTTTTCGTTGCGCCGGTGTTGACTGACGTAGAGTTCTATTGGCGCAGACGCATCAGGCGCCTCATAGGCGCTCACTGTGATCAACATCGTTTCAACGAACTCGCAACCGGCAAGCTCGATTCCACGTGGGCCAACGCCGCGCGTCACCGTCACTCTTGCGGAAGCAAGCCCGCTAGAAGCGCCATTTCGCACTGCCAGTTCTGTGATGACAGCGCCGATTTGTTGCTCCTCTGGTCGGCTCGCCATCTTTAGCACCAACGCACCAGCGGCCATGCGTGCAATATGCGCGGTCAAAAAAACAGGCGCGCCATCCACCAGCAGCAGTGTTTCAAATATACCGTCCCCTAACAGCAAGCCTCGATCGGCAATGTCTATTGCCGCTGCGCCTTCCCTAAACTCGCCATTTAGCCAGAAACTCATAGGACGCATCCTCGCCCGCAAAGGGTTAGAAAGTTTTCAATAAGTTTCCGCCCATGGGGCGTCAGCAATGATTCCGGATGAAACTGCACGCCAAACCAAGGACGCTCCTTGTGTGTGACGGCCATAAGTTCGCCGTCAAGACTCCATGCCGTGCAACTCATTGGCCCTGTCGCCGCAGGAACGGAGATCAATGAGTGGTAGCGCGCCGCCATCATCGGCGATGGAACGCCGGTAAAAATTCCGCTGCCGTCATGCCAAATTTCACTCGCTTCGCCATGCAATGGGTGTCCGGCCCGGCACGTCACGCCACCGAAGACTTCGACAAGACATTGATGCCCAAGACACACGCCAAGCAGCGGCGTGCAAGCATCAAGCGCCCGAAGCAAGTCTAGCGAAATCCCGGCATCTGCCGGAGATTTAGGGCCCGGCGAAATGATCACGCCTTCGGGCTTCATCTCCAGACATTCGGCCACCGTGGCCGCATCGTTACGCAAGACAATCGTTTCGCGGCCCGCCTCGCGCACATAACGCGCAAGATTGTTCACAAAGGAATCGTAATTATCGATCACCAGAATCATCGGCGCCGCGCCTCAAGGGCAGGCTCACCCATCGCCGCCCGAGCGCCCCGCGCTTTGGCGATAGTTTCCTCGTACTCGTTCTCTGGATCCGACCGCAGCGTCACGCCGCCGCCGACCGGCAGTGCAATGATGTCATTTTCGACTATCAGTGTGCGGATCGATACTGAAAAATCCGCCACGCCGGAATCGTCAAAGTAACCAATAGCGCCGCAATACGGACCACGCCCCACAGCCTCCATTTTGGCGATAGCGTTCATTGCGGCAATTTTTGGCGCGCCAGTAATTGAACCGCACGGAAACAAGGCGGAGAAAATCGATGATGGAGATTCGTTTGCACGCAAGACTCCGCTAATGCGCGACACAAGATGATGGACATTGGTCAAGCTCATCAACTCACATATCGACTCCTCCCTGATGGTTCCGTCCACACAGATCGATGAAAGATCGTTGCGCACGAGGTCGGCGATCATAATATTTTCAGCCCGATCTTTGGGGTCCGCAGCCAGGCTTCGGGCTAATGCCGCATCCTCTTCCTGATTTTCGCCACGCGGACGCGTGCCTTTGATTGGTTCAGAGATAATGCGTCGTGCGCCATACGCGCCCCTTTCAATACGAAAGAAACGTTCCGGGGAGTTTGATACAATAGCGCCCTGCTCGTACTGCAACAGAGCACCGTGTTGAGCGTCACTGCCCGCCGCCAGACGTTGAAAGAGATGAAAGGCGTTTATTGCTGAGAGGGCCTTGCTCCTCAACTGATGCGAGAGATTGACCTGATAATACTCGCCATCGAGAATATTTTCGATCACGTCGGAGACCGCCGCACAATATTGCTGCGGCATAAAGTTGGACGTGAGCGGTCCAAATGTCTCGCCACGACTCGAAGGCCGAGAGTTTGCACCAAGCGCGCCTCGCAATCGCCTGCATGCGGCCTCATCACGGCCCGCGATGAAGGCCTGACGTTTGCTGCGCGAAAATAACGCCGCCGCATCATACAATCCGAAAACCGCATCCGGAAAGGAAAACGGAGAGCGCGGCAAGTCAAGACAGGCTTCAAAATAGCGCGCAGCCTCATAGCCTGCGAACCCAACCGCGCCAGACACAAAAGGCAAGCCTCGCGTCCCGCTTTCAGCAGAGCTCCGCCGGTCGCGCAGCGCGTCATCGAGCGCTCGAAAAGGATCGGCGCTTTCCTCGTCCGCAATGATCATTGACGACGGAAAGGCAGTGATGATCGACCATTCTGCTGACCGCGCTTGATCGCCCCCATGCAGAAGATGCGCATGCGCTTCCCCTGCCAGCGGTGCAAAGGCGCCGAACGGATCATGCCACTCAAGGTCCCATAAGATCATGGCGATTTCCTAGCCTTGCGCCGACGCAAAAGGAAGCGTCTCGGGCGCGCTGGCTGACGCTAGCTTCATGAGGCAAATCGGCTTACCCGCAAGACTCGAACAAGGAGGCGGCACATGGCGCAATCCTCCGGGCAGAGCATGGCCCGTACATTTTACAGCCTCGCTGTCGCGGTCTTAATTGGGCTCATCGCCTATATCGGCCGCGGGGTCTTGATTCCGTTTGTCGTGGCGGGATTCCTCTGCTTTTTGATCTTCACCCTCAAGGAGAGCATTCGCCGCATCCCCGTCGTTGGCCGATATATGCCCGACTGGGTTGGTTATCTGTTTGCGTTCATTTTGATTGGCGGCGGGATGGTTTTGTTCGTTGAAATCATCCGCTCAAATGTAGAAACCTTGCTGAGCGCATGGCCGAGCTACGAACAAAGGCTGCGTGGGTTGGCGCAGGAGGCGATTGCATTTTTTCGCACCATTGATTTTCTGCCAAAGGAACTTCTTGGCGGTGTTGAGCAAATCCAGCAGTCAGCGCTAGACCTAATTCGCCCCTTGCTGTCACAGGCCGCTGGCAGCTTAAAGTCACTTACATCAAATTTCCTGACCTTCATCACCGTGTTCTTGTATCTCATCTTTATGCTGATCGAGCGCGGGCGTATCTTCAAGAAAATCAGCTTGCTTGGCGCCGATGACCGGGAACGTCAGGTGATCAACGAAACCATTGCCGATATTGGCGTCATGGTGCGCCAATATATTACCGTAAAAACGGTGTCTAATCTTGTTACAGCGGCGGTGAGTTATGCGATCATGCTGATCATCGGCGTCCAGTTTGCGGGCTTTTGGGCGCTATTAATATTCGTGTTGAATTATATTCCGATTTTCGGCGCGGCATCCGCCATTACGCTCCCTGTTCTTTTGTGCCTTGTTCAACCTGATGGGGGCGGCGTGCGTATGGCGCTCATCGCCGCCGTTAGCCTGATCGGCGCGGAGCAAGTTATGAGCAACGGCATCGAGCCTCGCATAGTCGGCCGCACACTGAATTTAAGCCCGCTCATCATTTTATTCTCTCTCGGTATTTGGGGGTCTCTCTGGGGGTTTGCCGGGTTGCTGCTCAGCGTCCCCATCACCGTCACCGTTATGATTGTTCTGTCGCAATTCCGATCAACCCGCTCTGTGGCGATCTTGATGTCGGATAATGGCGAGATTGCCGCACTGAAGCATGGGGCTTCGGCCGATCACGTGGCGTGAAAGATCACTTTTTTTAGCTCTGCAGCAAGCGCTAACGCTTCTTCCTTGCGCCCCGACCCGCGCCGCCAGGCAACGCCGATCTTGCGCACCGGCGCAGGTCCGGCGAATGGGATCGCTTTCAGGCCAGCGCTTTTCGCCAGCCCGTCACGTACCGCCATATCCGGCAGTAAAGTTGCGCCCAGCCCAGCTCGTGTCATTTGCGCCAGAGTAAACAGACTTGTGCCGCCGAAAGCCGTCGCAGCATCCCGGTCACGCAACTCACATGCATCAATGGCGTGTTCGCGCAGACAATGCCCATCTTCCAGCAACAATAAATCGCAGGCTGCGATCTCTTTGCGTTGAACAGTTTTCTTTTCTGCAAGCGGGTGATCTGGCGCACAGGCAAACCAGAAAGCATCCTCACCAATCTCGATCGAATCGATGCCTGGAAGATCGTAGGGAAAAGCCAACACTGCCGCGTCAAGCAACCCGGCGGCCAACCGTTCTGCAAGCGTCGCCGTCAAATCCTCCCGCAAATAGAGCTCAAGTTTCGGAAACGCTTTTTTTAAGGCCCTAGAGGCCCGCGGCAGCATAAAAGGAGCGATAGTGGGAATGACGCCGAGTGTGAACGGCCCCTCCAGCGGGCGCCGGCCGCTTGCGGCGCGTACCAGATCCTCCGCCCCAGCGAGAAGCGACGGCGCGCGGGCGGCGACTTCTTCGCCTGCAGGCGTTAGCGCAAAGGATCGCGTAGAACGGTCCACCAATTGCTGGTCCATCAGCGCCTCCATCTCTTTAATGGCGGACGACAAGGTCGACTGCGAGACCAAACAGTCATCGGCGGCTTTGGAGAACGATTCGCGACGGACAAGGGCCATAAAGAACTGCAACTGGCGCAAAGTTGGTAAAGGCGTCATTTCATTCAGCTTTTGTGATCGTTTAAATCGATACAATGGAGCAATATAATCTATTTGATTAATTTTCCAAGGCCGTTATGTAGCATCCGGAGGCTGGCTCGCTTAGGGTCTGCCGCGAAATTCACTTACGCACACATAAAGGAGACAAGCATGTTAGGCGTCGGCGACAAGCTTCCCGATTTTTCCGTTGTTGGGGTAAAGCCCGGCTTCAACTCCCACGAAGAAGGCGGCAAGTCCGCATTTGAAGACATCACTCAGGAAAGCTTTTCCGGGAAATGGAAAATCATTTATTTCTACCCGAAGGACTTCACGTTTATCTGCCCGACCGAAATCGCTGAATTCGGCCGCCTCAACAAGGAATTCGCCGATCGCGACGCGGTTGTTCTCGGCGGGAGTTCTGACAATGAATTCTGTAAGCTTGCGTGGCGCCGCGACCATCCTGATTTGGACAAGCACCCGGCCTGGCAGTTCGCAGATACTACTGGTTCGCTAATTGACGGTCTTGGCATTCGCGCACCTGAGGGCGTCGCCCTACGCGCGACCTATATTGTCGACCCGCACAATGTGATCCAGCACGTAACCGTCAATGGACTGAATGTCGGCCGCAACCCGCAAGAAACACTGCGCGTTCTCGACGGCCTGCAAACGGATGAGCTTTGCGCCTGCAACCGCCCGCTCGGCGGCGACACACTCTAAAATCAGCAATAACTTTAGGAGGGGTTGAGCATACCCCTCCTAAAACAGATACTTTGGTGTTCTCATGCAAGGCGACATTTTTGCACAGGCTTCCGTTGCCCGGCTTAATGGAGACAATCAAACTGCGATCAAACTTTGCCGCGACATCCTCGCAGATGCGCCTGATCGTCTCGACGCCATCAGCTTGCTTGGTGTCAATTTGGCAGAAACCGGAGATCTGGACGGGGCGCGACCGCTCATCACTCGTGCGCTCAATGCCGAACCACAAAACTGGCGATTCCTTCTGAACAACTCCGTTCTCCTCGAATGCGAGGGCAAGCTAGCCGCGGCCCGCGCTGAAGCCAAAAAGGCAGCAGACGTTTCGCCTGAGCGTTTTGAGGCATGGGGCCGGCTTGGCGATCTCGACGGGAAATTAGAAGATTATTCAGGCGCAGTGGAGGCCTTGGAAAAAGCATTAGCGGCATTTCCAGGCCATCCGGCGCTTGCTTTGCGTCTAGCAGGCGCCGCTTACGAGCTCGGCGACTATGCTCGTGCCAACGCAGCGCTTGATACTTTTGAGAAAGCGGCGCCGGGCCATCCGCAGGCGCTTCATTTGAGAATGCATATCGCGCGGAAAAAGAACAATTGGGACGAACTCATCACAGCCGCCTCCGCTTCCCTTGCCGCTTCACCGGACGAGGAGGCGCCGCGCGTTGCCCTCGCATTCGCTTACGCCCAACAAGGCCATTCCGCACGAGCGGCCGAGGTTTATCGGCCACTTGCGGAAAAGCAACCGCCGCAGGCGACGCATTTGGCCACACTTGCCAAGTATCTGCTGGGCGCCCGCAGCCTGGAAGCCGGCGCCGCCCTCTACAGACAAGCTCTTGAGCTTGAACCAAACAATAGTGCTGCAGGCGCAGGCTACGCTCGTCACCTTAATTTCACGGGCGATTTTGAAAACGCCGCCCTTTATGCGCGACAGGCTATCGCTTCTGATCCTAATAACGCGGAAGCGTTTGCCGAGTTAGCGCTCGCAGTGAATTCAAAATTGACTGATAAGGAAATCGCGCAGCTTGAGCAAATCGGCAATAATAACTTAGCAGGCGTAAAACATCAGGCAATCGCACTTTTCGCCAGCGGCGACGCGCACCACCAACGCAAGGACCGAAAAAAAGCCTTTGCCGCCTGGATGAGAGCTAACGAATTGAAGCGCTCGCTCGGTGACTCCGACGCCAGCGCAAAATACGATCCGGAATCAAATGAAAATTATATCAACCGGATTATCGAATCGTTTCCCGCAGACTTTGCAGGCAGCGAAGAGGAGCGTCAGCAGCGCCCCGCGCCAATTTTCATTGTCGGCATGCCGAGGTCGGGTACGACACTCTTAGACAGCGCCATATCTGCACACAAGAACGTCGCGAGCGCCGGTGAGCTTCCTTATATGACTTTTGCGCTTAATGAGTATCTAAGCCTGAAGTCTCCAAGCGACTGGACCACGGGAGCTTTACCGCCCGAACTCACAAAGGTTTTCCGTGAGAAATACAAAGCACAATACAAGGATTTTTCCGTTGCCGAAGCGCCATTCATTACGGACAAGCAGCCAAGCAATTTCTATTCGGTTGGCCTCATCCGAAAAGTATTTCCGGAAGCAAAGATAATCCACATCAGACGAAATCCAGTCGAAGTTTGCTTCTCCATGTTCCGTAGAAATTTCTCGACGAGCTGGCAGGCCTCGACATCACTAGAAAATCTCGCGGATTACTATTCTCAATATGTACGAATAACTGACTACTGGAGAAGCATCCTTGGTGATAATTTTGGATTCATTCAGTACGAAGATTTAGTTCAGGATTTTGAAACAAATCTACGCCGATTAATTGATTTTTGTGAGCTGGAATGGGATCAAAACTGCCTTGAATATTACAAACAGGACCGGACAGTCATCACGTTCAGCGCCGCACAAGTCAGAAAACCACCCTCGCCGGAACACCTAAATTCAACAGCTCCTTATGAAGAGCAGCTTCAGCCGCTCTATGCAGCGCTGCGCGCAAAAAATATCGATCTCGAAACCGGTGCACGCCTCTAAGGCAGAAGCAAAAAACAGCAAAGGAAAACCTCATGAGTCTCGATACATTGCGGGACCAGATTCCCGATTACGCCAAAGATATTCGCCTTAATCTTGGCACGCTCGCCAGTGAGACGACGTTAAACGACCAGCAAAAATGGGGTGCGTTTCTCGCCTCTGCTTTGGCGGCTGGAAACCCGGTTGTCATCCGCGCGATTGAGGTTGAGACGAGAGACAAATTGAGCGCAGAGGCAATCACTGCATCGCGCGCTGCCGCAGCCATCATGGCGATGAACAATATCTACTACCGCGCTACGCATCTCATGAGCTCGGACGAATATCAAAAAATGCCAGCGAAACTGCGCATGAATGTGATTGGCAATCCCGGTGTCGAAAAAGTTGACTTCGAGCTTTGGTCGCTGGCCGTATCCGCCATCAATGGCTGCGGCATGTGCCTCGACTCGCACGAAAAAGTCGTGCGCAAGGCTGGCTTGAGCGCCGATCAGGTCCAAACGGCGCTCCGTATTGCCGCCGTATTAAACGCTGCATCCGCCGTGCTCAGGAGTGAGGCTGCTTTGCTTAACTACGAGCTTGGCTGATGAGCCCGCAGTAGCCATGCTGCTGGAACCGAGCGCCCCTGAGGCATTAACGGGGCCGGACTTTCGACAACAGCGCCGTGCGAGGCAAGCAATTCAGCGGCGATCTTGACGCCGTCAGCGCCGATGGCGCTGGCGGTCATCGCATTCATTCGATCTGCATATAGCATGACCTCATTGCGCATGGCTGCAAGCCAGCCAAGCGCCTCCACTTCGCCATACGCCTGACGGCGCGATAACAAAGTCGCAACATCCGGCAACAAACGTGACAGCATTTGCTTGGCAGCCAATGGCTCTCCATCGAGATGTGATTTCAATCCAACCAACACCGTATGCAACTGCCTATCCGTTGCCTCTGGAGCAAATCCACGAATCACAGCAATGGCCAGCTCGAATAAGTCGCTTTCAATAATCGCGGTTAACGTATGAGCGTTGGCGGAACATTCACGATCAATCCCGCCATCCTTATAGTGTGTAATAAACTGCGCTGATCCTCCCGCCGCCAGAATGCGCGCTGCTTCACGGAAGGCATCCAAACCCGCATATTCCAGACCAAACTGGCTGACCACGATATCAAAACTGCCGCTTAGGAAAGGGAGTTGATTCACGCTCGCCGCCACGCCCGAAACAACGTAGCCAGACGGCGCCGGTTTTTGATTCAGCGCGGCAGCGGCTGCACTCGCGTAATCAACCCCGCATAGCAAGCTCCCTGTGTGTGCGCCCGCTTCGATTGCCCGGCCAGTCACCACACCCGCGCCACAGGCGAGATCCAGCAATGTTGGATGTTGTCGCGATGTAAATGAACGGGAAAAAAAGTCACGCCACTGCCAGTCGAACAAATCGCCTGGCGCGTCGCCTGAGACAGCAGCCGAGCCAGCACCTGCAGTTTGCCAATAGGCTTGCCAGTGTTCCGCACCGGCCCCTGAAAAATTCGAGGACATGAGTGCCGGTCTAATTGAATTTCATTCAAAAGAAAACGGCGGGCCGAAGCCCGCCGTTTCCAATCTCCAAACTTCAGGTTCGCTTAGAAGCGGACCGAAGCACCGACGAACAGCTGGCGGCCCAGCGTTTCGTAGGTTGCAGGCCAAGTGTTCGCCTGCTCGTTGACTGTCGAGCCAAGGAGCGGAGCGTCTTTGCCCAGGATGTTTTGAACGCCGACCGTGAGGTCGAGGTTTTCGTTGACAGCGTAACGCATCGTCACGTCGACATAGTTCGCCATGTCGAGGTTGTCCGACAGATCGCCAATAGTCGTTTGGCCAGCTGGGAACACACTCGGATCGATGACAGTGCCGCCAATCAAGCGCCAGCGGACGGACGTGGTCAGCGGACCGCTAACCAGTGACGTCTGCATGGTGTGCTTGTAGGTCGGTGTCGGCTCGCCGCAGTTGCCTGCGAAGGTGCCAACACAATCGATAACCGGTTGTGTCGGCGTATTCTGGAAGGAAGATTCCAGCGTGTAGTTGCCGTAATAGACCATCGACACGGAACCGATATTGCCCAAGTCAAAGCCGTAATTGATCTGGAAGTCGATGCCCCTAGCAGCGAAGCCAGCAATGTTCAGACCGCCAATCATCGGCAAGAACGGCGCGCCGATGCGGCCAGTCGCTGGCGAGCGTGTGCCTGGTCCAAAGAAGGTGTCACAGATACTGGTGTCACCCGTAACATAACACTGGTCGAGCAACAGCTGGAGCGGAACCCCTTGGATCGCATCGTCGATCGTGATGTCGTAGTAGTCGACCTGCATGACCAGACCGTCAATTGAGGCTGGCTGCCAAACGGCGCCGATCGTCAACGTATCGGAGGTTTCCTCAAACAGGTTGGGGTTGCCGCCAAAGAGCGCTTCGATCTGACCCGAAAGCTGGAACGAAGTTCCCACTGCAGCAGCCGGAACGCCGTAAGCAGTACAGATTGCTGCTTGTCCGTCGCCGCCGCCAAACGCACCACCCGAGCACGGGTCTTGCGCGCCTGGGAAGCCGTTGGTGAAGGCGCCGAACAGTTCGCCAATGTTCGGCGCACGCGCCGCACGCTGGAACTGACCACGGAAGCGAAGGCCTTCCACGGGGACCCATTCCAAACCAGCGGAGAACGTATGCGTTCCGCCAATGGACGAGTAATCGGAATAACGGTACGCACCGTTGATCGCCAATTCCTCGATGCCCTGCACGCCCTGTACGATTGGGATGCGGGTTTCCATGAAGGCTTCATAAACGTCATAGCGGCCATTCGTTGGCAGCGATGCGTTGAAGCCGCGAACGTCAGGACCCAAAACCGAGTCAGGAGCGAAGTCCGCAAATTCTTCACGGTATTCAACACCGACTGCAAGTCCAACAGCTTCTTCCGCCCAAGGGAAGACTAAGCCGTCGATCGTGCCGTTGATGGTGCCGACAAACTGAGTCTGCTCAACCGTGCTGTTGATGATGCCGGTACGGGAAATCGCCGTGCCGCAAGCCTGGCTTAGGGTATTGATGCCAAAGACGTCGCAGGTGCCGTCGGTCACGCCAGCCTGAAGTGCGCTGAACGAGATGTTGCCCGACTGTGTCCGCGATCCTTGCGAACGACCGAATTGCAGGAAGGCGTCATAGCTCCAGCTGGGTGACAGATCGCCACGAATGCCAGTTTGCAACTGGAAGGACGAGGTGTCGCGATTGGAGTTTCTTGGCCCAAGCGCCTCGTCGTTATAGCGGCGAGCGAAGAAGATGTTGACGTCATCGACTTCACCATCGCCGTCGAGATCCGAAATTTCGCCCGCACCGGTGTAAGCCGCTGCAATGGCTGCCGCGAACTCAGGCGGAAGATTCGGATTGTCGAGGCCGATCGTGAACGTGCCGCCAACCGGCGTCGCCGCTAGCTCAGTCGCAACAACTGACTGGGCGAAGATGCCGCGTGCATAGACTTCCATCGAGTCGTTGATTTCGTAGGCGCCGCCCGCATAGATCGAGTAGCGTTCCTGCGGCAGCTGCAGATAGTTGGCAGGTGCGTAGTTGTACTGATCTTGTGGGTTGACGTAACGGCGACCACCAGCAGTCGGCACAGCGCCGCCAAAGGTCACGTTGCCCGAACAAATTTGCGGCGGAGCATCAACACAAGGGTAAGATGCAGAGAAGTCGTTGGTGCCCAAGGAAATAAACTGGCCACCCTCCGCGTTACCCGACCCACCTGTCAGGAACTCAGAACCGCCGCCGACACCCGGATCGAACAGCGTGTTCGCCGAACCAGGACGGTCGCCTTGGAAGAGCGCTTCACGGTTTGTATAGGACAGCGACATGATCGCATTACCGCGGCCATCCGCAAAGTTGCCGCCCATGGTGAGGGCTGCGTTGAAGATGTTCGCATCCCAGCCAGCTGCCGACATTTCATCGGAAACATCCAGCTGAATGCCTTCGAAATCATCTTTCAGGATGAAGTTAACAACGCCAGCGACCGCGTCTGAACCGTAAATGGCCGAGGCGCCGCCAGTCAGGACTTCAACGCGCTCAACCAGAGCGGATGGAATAGCGTTGATATCGACAACGCCGCCAGGTCCGGAAGCAACATAACGTGCGCCATCAACGAGGACGAGCGTACGGTTGGTGCCGAGACCGCGCAGGTTGACGGTAGCTGTACCGTTACCTGGGTTGTTGGACGTTGAGTCAAAAGCCGGAATGACTTGCGGCAGCGTATTGAGGAACTGCTCGGAGTTGACCGTGTTGGTCAGAACGAGCTGTTCCGCATCGACGCGAGCAACCGGGCTAGGAGCAGCCAAGTCAGTGCGCGCAATACGCGAACCAGTAACGACGATAGTGTCGTCACCGTCTTGAGCAAAAGCCGGCATAGCCACCGCAGCAGCGACGCCGGAAAGCATGGTGGTGCGTAGGAAACGCCCAGCAATAAGCTTTCGTGACATTATAATTTCCCTCCGAGTTAAACACATGCACAGAGCTCCTGCCGGGTTTGACAAGAATTCCATGTAAATTCGCCCCCCCGAGACTTAAGGGTACGATGATCGTTGACGGTCTCCCGCCAACTTGGGCCGAAGCTATGGCCGTGAAGTCAATCAGGTCAACAAACTTAAGACCTCGCCACGCACTCCAAGAGCCAGTGTGGCAATATCACAACATATTTGCTTAACAGGGACTTAACGGACGCGGCACTCGGGCGTAGCCCTCATGTTCAAACCCCAGACTTGACTTCTGGAGCAAGGTCAAATGGCGCCGTGATGCGAGGCGTGTTTGCCTGAAAAGGCTCAACGCCATGCCACATATACGAAGGAAAAATAACCACCGCGCCTTCTTCCGGCATGTACCAGCGCTCTGCTTCCAACTTCACACCCGACAAGCCAGAGGCGCCTAATCTCAAAAATCCGGATTTTTCTGAATGTAACACCTCTTTTGGCACACGAACATAATAGGAAGCGCTAATCCACCCCTTTGGATGGATGTGATCCACATGTCCGCCACCGGACGACAAGACAACCGACCAGGAGCCGGCGCATGTGAGGGTTTTGCTTTTTTTCGACAGGAACGGATGAGTTGGATCGTCTGGAAGCTCGTCAATATAGCTGTCTACAGCAGCCATTAGTTGGCGCTTTAGCGCCTGAATCACTGGATCAGGCTCCTCCCAAAGCCGCCCCAAAGATTGCGTCCCTCCATAAAGGGTCTGCTCCAATGGACGCGTCTTACTCAAATGCAGCGGCAGAATCGCCTCGACCAGCGCATCGTTGAATGCCGTCAAATCCGCAAAACCCTCCGGTGGTTCGATGAACATCTTCCGGGCGAAACGGTCATAGTCGTAAAAGCGCAGATATTCAGGGTCGCCGGAAAGGCGCATAGCATTCGCTTTGAGGGCGAAGTGACGTTGCAGAAACTCATCCGGCGGATCGCTTTCAAGCAATCTCGCCGCCGCGTGATGGTCACCATGTCCAAGAAGGACTTCCGCCAAAGCGTGGATGGTTTCAAAATCAGCCGGCGCCATAGCGAGGGCTTCTTCGAGAATTTTGATGGCGCCGGGAAGATCGGATCGGTGGCTGCGCACCATCCCCAGTGTCCGTCGCGGCGCAATCCCCGATGGATCAACCGACAAAGATTTGAGCGCGGCATCTTCCGCCGCTTCCGGGTGCGCGGCCAAATAGGCAAGCTCGCTTTTCAACGTCAGCAATTCGGCTGATGGCTGGGCGGCGATGGCCGCGTCTAGCCTCTCAATAAACCGCATTCCTGCGCCAGCTTCCCACAACAGCCTCGCCAAATCACGGTGAATGTCGGCCCGGCTCGGCGCGATCGACAGGGCCCGCAGAAAGGCGCTCTCCGCCTCGGCGAGCGCGCCGGCTTGCCGTAAAGCATTCCCGTGCTGATAGTGAATTTCAGCGTTGCCGGGCGCTGCCTTTGCTGCAGTCCCTAAATCGGTGAGCGCCTCATCCAGGCGCCCGATCTTGCGCAGAGCGGAACCGCGATTCACGCGGGCGAAAAGCATATTGGGCTGCAGCGCCAAAGCCGCCGTAAACATTTCTGCAGCTTCTGAGGATCTCGCTTGATCATCCAGCAGCACGCCGAAATTGTTGAGCAGGTTTGGATCATTTGGCGCACGCGTCATGGCGTCACGAAACACGCTCTCCGCCGCACCGGGGTCGCCTGCACGCCAATGGGCGACGCCAAGATTGATCCGCCCGGCTATATAATCCGGCGCTGATGAAACCGCCGCTTCGTATGCTTCAATAGCTTCAGCATATCGCTCGGCGGAGCGGAGCGCATTGCCCTTATTTGCCAAAATCACGTGCTTTTGCGGATGCGTTGACGCCGCCTGGTCAAACAGCGGCAGCGCCTCATCCACACGGCCAAGCTTTCCGAGGCTCAACGCTTTCATATGCACGCCCTCCGGATGCCCTGGCGATTGGCGCAGCGCCTCTTCACTGGCGTCAAGCGCGGCCTGGAACTCGCCGCGCTGAAAACGCGCCGCCGCCAATTGAAGTATTTGAAGCAGGTTTGTTGTCATGTGGGTGTTGCGGGCTCGTTGATTTGAGATTTCGGCTGTTACTTCAAGCTAATACCATGTTGACGCAGGAAATGGCGCCGTGTGTAATCACCGCACGTCGCTTCCGCGGCCTTGTTCCAGGAGCCCATATGAGACTTCATTTTAGCGCCATACTCGCCGCCAGCCTTATCGCGAGCGCCGCTCAAGCAGTGCAGCCCAGCGAAACCGAGGCTGTGGACAGTGCTATCGCCTGCCTCTCCATAGCCGATGACGCCGACCGGTTAAAATGCCTAGACGCTGCGGCGAAAACGCTATCGGTGACCCGGATCGTTCGTGAAGAGCGCGAAGCGAAAGTGGAAGAGAATATCCGGAAATCATTCGGACTAAATGGGAACGACCTCGCGGACGCCAGCGATACGCCGGACAATTTCGGCAGCGAGAACATCGATCAGGTGCGCCGCGAAAAAGAAGCCAAACGCCTGAAAAGCATTGAAGCGAAAGTCGTCGAGATTAGAGTAAACTCACTAAAGGTCGCCACCGTTTCACTCGAAAACGGGCAAGTGTGGCGCCAGCTCGATTCCGACGACAAAGTACTCCATTTCGGCAGTAAAGACCGGCTTTATACGGCCAAGGTCAAGCGAGGCGCATTCGGCAACTACATGCTGACCGTAAATGAGCTGCACACCACCATCCGTGTTCGCCGCGTCAAGTAACTCACTGTGCGCGCGTCTGAAGACAAAAAAATCGCCGTTTCGAACGGCATATCGTTACATGCGAACTATTACAGCGGCGGGGTCAAAACGCCGGTGATTTGCCTGCATGGCCTCACCCGAAACGAAAGCGATTTTGAGTATCTTGCACCGAAAATTGCAGCAACCGGGCGTGATGTTTGTGCGCTTACTATGCGCGGGCGCGGGCGCTCCAGCTACGATCCCAATTACCTCAACTATCATCCGCTGACATATCGCGACGACGTTTTGAAGGTTCTTGACGCTCTGTCGATTAGCAACGCTATTTTTATCGGCACGTCGCTTGGCGGAATCGTCTCTATACTGACGAATGAATTGGCGCCGGATCGCGTCGCCGCCGCGATCATCAACGATGTTGGCCCGGAACTGGCGCTGGAAGGCATCACACGCATTGCCGGCTATGCAGGAAAAACCAAAACCCAAGTGGCCAATCTGGACGAAGCAGCAACAGAAATACGTGCGGTAAACGGAATAGCGTTCCCCGGTGTTGACGATGCGTTTTGGCAAGTCTTTGCGCGACGCACCTTTCGCGAAAACGCCGATAGCACATGGACTCTTGCTTACGACCCGAATATTGGTCGCGCGCTAGCCGAAGTCGGAGCCACGCCAGACCTTTGGTCGCCATGGATCAGCCTGAAGGACAAGCCGACACTCCTCATTCGCGGCGCGATCAGCGATCTTTTATCGTTGGAAATTGTCGCCAAAATGCGGACCGGGCACCCGAATTTCGACTACGCGGAAGTGCCGAATGTCGGCCACGCGCCGACACTGTCGGAACCGGAAGCGTGGGCGGCGATTAGAGGTTTTCTCGCTGCGCTAGCCTAGCCGTTATTCGGCACGCCCATGTATCCCGCACTCAGTCTTCGCCGCGCCGCGCCAGCGCCCGGCGCGAACATCTTCACCCACAGCCGCCGGATGCGTGCAGGGCCAGCAGCCAATTGAGGGGTAACCCTGGGCAATCAGCGGGTGCGCCGGCAATTCGTTTGCATCGTAATAAGCGTCGATATCTTCTTTTGACCAGCGGATCAGCGGATTGACTTTGACATGGGTCGGCGACGCCTCAAATGCCGGCAGATGCAAACGTCCGCCACCATGAAATTGCTTACGGCCGGTAATCCACGCGTCAAAGCCTTCAAGCGCCGGCGCCAGCGGTTCAACCTTGCGCAAGGTGCAGCAGGCGTCGGCGTTTTGTTTCCACAGATCGCCAGAGGGGTCGCGCGTATACAGACTATCCTTTAATGGGCGAATGTCGCGCACATCGGTCAGACCAAGCTGCGCTGCGAGTTTTTTGCGATAGCTGAGCGTCTGCGCGAAATGTTTGCCGGTTTCTAAAAACACGACCGGGATCGACTTGTCGATTTGCGCTGCGAGATGCAACAGCGCCGCCGACTCGGCGCCGAACGACGAGACCAGCGCGATGCGTCCCGGAAATTCCTCCTTGATCGCAACCCGCAAGATCTCCAGCGCCTCATCGCCTGAATGCTTCATGGCGAGCCGGCGCGCGCGCGCTTCGCGTTCATCATTGGCGTGTGAGTCCAATAACGCGTCCGTCCGTATTGATGCCGCTGAAGCATTCATAAAACTGGCCCCTTAGGCCGCCACCGCTCGCGACAGACGTTTGCGCCACACCGGCGTCGCACCATCCGCTGCTGCTTGATAGGAAAAAGAAAAATCGCGTAGGGCATCGCTCGCCCCCTGGGCATCGGCTCCAGAAAATTCAAACGCATCGAAACCGCAGCGCGTCATAAAGAGGATCTGATCCCGCAAAATGTCGCCGCGTGCGCGTATTTCACCGGCATACCCATAGCGCTCGCGCAACAGCCGCGCCTGAGAATAGGCTCGTCCATCCTTGAACGCCGGAAAATCGAGTATAATGACGCTGAACCCGTGAATATCGCATTTGACGTCCGCAAGCGACGTGGCGTTGCTGATGCGCAAAGCGGTCGCATCGGCATGCCCCTGCGGGTTGTCCCGCCACTCTTCAAGAGAGACTTCGACCTGTGGCTCTTCGAGCGCAGGGTAGAGATGATCGCGTGAAAGTTTAAGCAGCTTCATACAAAGCCTCCTTAAATGGTTCGGCTCCAACGCGCCGATACGTGTCGAGAAAACGTTCCTTACCCAGACGGGTTTTTCGATAGACGTTGACGAGCTTTTCAACCGCATCCACGACCTGATCGGACGAGAGGCCGCGCCCGGCGATTTCACCCAGAGATGCGTCCTCGGCGCCGGAGCCGCCAAGCGTCACCTGATAAAACTCCTCGCCCTTCTTATCGACGCCGAGAATGCCGATATGACCTACATGATGATGCCCGCAGGCGTTGATGCAGCCGGAGATTTTGATCTTTAACTCGCCGAGATCTTCTTGCGTTTCGAGATCGGCGAAGCGTTCCGAAATGCGCTGGGCGATCGGGATCGAACGTGTATTGGCCAGGGTGCAGTAATCGAGGCCCGGACAAGCAATAATATCGCTGACAAGACCAATATTCGCCGTTGCCAGATCCGCCGCTTTCAGCGCCGACCAGACAGCATAGAGGTCATCTTTTTTCACATGCGGCAAAACGAGATTTTGCTCATGCGTCGCCCGAATTTCATCAAATGAAAACTCTTCGGCGATGTCCGCCACCGTCTCCATCTGCGCATCGGATATGTCACCCGGAATGCCGCCAACCGGTTTCAGGGAGATATTGACGATGGCGTAACCGGAGGCTTTGTGCGGGGCCGTGTTGATCCGCAACCAGCGCGCAAACTCTGCGTCAGCACGGAGTTTGTTGTCGAGACGAGCGCTCGTTTCGGGCAGATCTTCAAAATCCGGTGCTGCGAAATAGGCGTGAATGCGGGTGATTTCTTCCAGCGGCAGGTCAATTTCGCTGTCTATGATTTGCGCCCATTCATTCTCAACAAGCGCCGCAAACTTTTCCACGCCTTCGGAATTAACGAGAATTTTAATGCGCGCCTTGTATAAATTGTCTCGACGACCTTCGAGGTTGTATACCCGCAGAATCGCTTCGAGATAAGACAGCAAATGTTTCTTGGGAAGAAATTCCCGGATTGTGTGGCCGACATAGGGCGTGCGTCCGAGCCCGCCGCCGACGATCACTTCAAAGCCTGTTTCGCCTTTTGCATTTTGGTAAAGTCGTAAGCCGATATCGTGGACCTTGACCGCCGCGCGATCATTGTCTGCGGCCGTTACTGCAATCTTGAACTTGCGCGGCAAAAACGAAAACTCGGGATGAAATGTCGACCACTGGCGGATCATTTCAGCATAAGGGCGCGGATCCTCGACTTCTTCCGCCGTCGCGCCAGCATACTGATCGGACGTCACATTGCGAATGCAATTCCCGGAGGTCTGAATCGCGTGCATTTCGACTTCTGCGAGTTCGTCGAGAATGTCCGGAACGTCGACCAGCGCAGGCCAGTTATATTGAATATTCTGACGAGTGGTGAAATGGCCGTAGCCGCGGTCATATTGGCGCGCAATCTCGCCAAGACGGCGTAACTGCTTCGACGTCATCGTGCCGTAGGGGACGGCGACGCGCAGCATATAGGCGTGCAGTTGCAAATAGAGCCCGTTCATCAGCCGCAACGGCTTGAACTGATCCTCTGTCAACTCGCCCGAAAGCCGACGCTCGACCTGTCCGCGAAATTGCGCGACCCGTTCGGCGACCATTGTCGCGTCAAATTCGTCGTAACGATACATTATGCGGCCTCAATCGGTTTGACATCGAGTTCGTGTTCAATGCGCCTGATCCAATTTTGAACCGATGGATAGGGCGTCAGGTCAAAACCGCCTTCCGGCGCCACACGCGTATAGGCGACGAGCGCAATGTCGGCGAGCGTTAGGCCATCACCAACAAGGTAATCTTTTTTTACGAGATGCTGCTCCATCCGCGCGAGCGCGCGCTTGCCGCCTTCGAGCATGCCCGGATCAATCTCGGACTCTATCTTGCCGCGGTAATTCAAATGCGCGCGCCGTGTCGCGATCGTGGTCTCATGGCTGTTCTGCTCCCAGAACAGCCACTCATTCATCTGCGCGCGAGCGTAGCCGTCTGTCGGAACAAGCGTTGATCCTTCGGCAAGATAGGAAATGATCGCATTCGATTGCGTCAACACCCGTCCATCCGGCAGCAGCACAGTTGGCGTCTGGCCCCAGGGATTAATCGCCAAAAACTCAGGCGTGCGCGACGCGCCGGCGAAAATATCAATCTCGATCCATTCATTGGGAATGGCGAGATAGTCCGCGGTCCACTTTACTTTCCAGCAATTGCCGCTGACATGGTTCGCATAGATCTTGAGCTTGCTCATGACGCCGCCCCTGCCTGATAACCAAGATCAGCGCGCACAGTCGGCCCAGCCTTGCGAATGGTTTCGCGCAAGGTTTCACGCCCGGTAAGCGCGCCGCTTTCGTCAATATCGACAAGATAGGCGTCAGCGATTTCCTTTACGCGCAACTGCGCGGCGGCGAGCACGCTCTTGGAATCGTCATCTGCAAAGCGCGCAGCGGCGTTAATGTCCGATGTCCAACGATCATCATCGGCGAGATAAACGACAGCGCCATCGTCGAGCCGGTTTGCTGTAACGGTCTTCATGCAACGAGCCTTTCTTTTTCGATCAGCGCAGTTAGCGTTTTTCCATCGGCAAGCGCGGCGACTTCGCCGATCACCAAAAGCGCCGGGCCGTTGATGTCGCCTGCAGCGATCAGTTCGGGTAGGTCGCGCAAAACGCCCTTGATGATTCTCTGATCCGCGCGTGTGCCTTTTTCGATCACAGCGACTGGCGTCTTCGCGCCGCGGCCATTTGCGATGAGTTGCGCGGAAATGTTCTCCGCCTTGCCGACGCCCATATAGACGACCAGCGTATGTTTCAGCGCCGCTAGCGCCGACCAGTCGAGGGCGGGATCAGCCTCTCCCTTCGCGTGACCGGTCACAAAAGTGACGGCCTGGGCATGATCGCGATGGGTGAGCGCCATGTTGGCGGCGGCGGCGCATCCGGTCGCGGCTGTGATGCCGGGGCAGACAAAAACGGGGATGCGTGCGTTTCGGAGCGTATCCAGCTCCTCACCCCCGCGACCGAAAACAAATGGGTCGCCGCCCTTGAGGCGGACAACCATTTTTCCTTCACGCGCCAGCTCAATGAGGCGCGCTTCAATTTCTTCCTGCGGCACAGCATGGTTCGATTTCGCCTTGCCCACATAAAACCGCGCGGCGTCGCGCCGCGCGAGCGCCAGAATCTCATCGCTGACCAGCCGGTCATAAAGAATAACATCAGCACGCTGCAACAGCCGCAGCGCCTTGAGCGTCAACAGGTCTGGATCGCCAGGTCCTGCGCCAACAATATGCACGACGCCCAATTGCGGGCTGGTTTTTTCTTCCGTTTGCGGACGATTAATCAGCGCCAGCATCGCATCGTGAGCGCCAGCTTCATCACCCGCAAGCACTTGCGCCGCTATTGAGCCATCAAAAAACCGTTCCCAGAAACCGCGCCGTTGATCGAAATCAAACTTCGCTTTTACGGCGTCGCGATAAGCGCTAGCGAATTCAGCGAGCGCATCGAAACGGGGCGGCAACAAGGCTTCAATCTCGGCGCGCACCTTTTTGGCGAGCACCGGCGCCGCACCGCCGGTTGAAATCGAAACCGTAACGCGGCCGCGCTCAATGATTGACGGCGTGGTGAAATCGCAAAGCTCCGGCTGGTCGACGACATTGACGAACACCCCGGCGATCCGCGCCGCTTCGGTCCAGCGCTGCGCCTCTTCACCCGACGTATCGGCGATAAAAACCAGGACTGCCGCTTCGATATCGGCGACCACGGGCTGGCGCTCTATCAGTCCCGCCTTGCCTTCCAATTCTGCCCGGGTCTCTCCGGCGAAGACAGGCGCGATCAGGGTCAGCGAAGCCTCGGCGGCCAGCATAATCCGAGCTTTGGCCAGCGCCGCAGCACCGCCGCCAATAATCAGGACCGGGCGCGCATTAAGATCGATATGGGCTGGAAAGGCGTGCATAGATAGTTTTTCTTATTCAACTGACGAACCCAAAATCGGCCTCGCCTCACTTCCAGCAAGCTATTCTCCGAATTTTGGCTTCTCAATCGAATTATTCTGCCATTTTTGATAGGTTTCCTGTGCCATCCAGGATAATCCAGCACTTTTTAAGAATTAGCCTTTCTATCCAATTGTCACAAATCAGTGAGGCCTCACTTCACTCTTGATAATTTAGAAAATCTATATGAATAATGCACTGATAAACGGAGAGAGACTGGCTGAAATGAAGCAATTACCACCCCTGAATGCCTTGCGCGTGTTTGAAGCCGCCGCCAGACACTTGAGTTTCACTAAAGCAGCGGAAGAGCTGCATGTGACGCCTGGCGCCGTAAGCCAGCAGATCAAGGCGCTGGAGGACTTCCTGCAGACCCCTGTGTTTCGCCGACAAAAGCGCGCGCTATTGCTGACCGATGAGGCGCAGGCAAGTCTTCCCGTGCTGCGCGAGGGCCTCGACAAGCTGGTTGAAGCTGGCGAAATCCTGTCCCGCAAGGCTGACGCCGGGCGGCTGACCGTTTCCGTAGCGCCGTCTTTCGCCTCGAAATGGCTGGTGCCGCGTCTCGACAAATTTCAGGAAGCCCATCCCGATATTGATGTCTGGGTGTCAGCTGACATGAATGTTGTCGATTTCGCCGTCGATGATGTGGACATCGCCATCCGCTACGGGCCCGGACGATACGCCGGTCTCGTCACAGAGCATCTGATGGCGGAAAAAATCATCCCGGTGTGCAGCCCCACATTGCTGACGGGCGACAACCCGATCAAACAACCGCAGGATCTTGCCCACCACACGCTGCTGCATGATTCCGGCAATGACAAAGATCCAGGCTGTCCCAACTGGCCAATGTGGCTGAAAGCCGCCGGCGTCGATCACAAAAGCGGCGATCGAGGCCTCAAATTCAATCAGTCGTCACTGGTGATCGAGGCGGCCGTCGCCGGCAAGGGCGTCGCACTGGCAAAGGCCGCGCTTGCGCTGGCCGACCTTGAGGCTGCGCGACTGGTCATTCCGTTCGACCTCACAACACCTACGGAATTCTCCTATTACGTCGTTCATCCGCCTTCAAAATCTTCATCTCCGGCCGTGAAGGCGTTTAAGAACTGGGTCTTGAATGAAGCGGCGGAAAGCACTGAAGCCGCCGACGCACAGGAAGCCGCGGCGTAATAAGAAAGCGCCCGCATCGCGGGGGAACGATGCAGGCGCCGGAGCAGCAGCCCTTCGGTTGGGGGGAGAGAAAGCGGGCTGACTGCCTTTTCAATGGATAAAGTGGCGATTGAGTCTGCCGGATCAAGCCGCGCGCCGATGACATTCTTGTTAGCAAAGATTTCCGCAAAGGCCTCGCGTCTTTGTGAGGTCGCTCAAGAAAATTGAACTAACTGAGCTGGTCGAGACAGGCGCAGACGGCCTCAAACACCAGCAAGGTCGATGCGTGTCGCTGCGGGTAATCGTGGATCGGCGCCAGCATCGCCAATTCCGCCCACCGCTCGCCACTCGGGACCGGCCCGTTGTCTTTCAGCATGGCCCGCATTTCATCACGAAGCCGATACAACTCTGAGATTTTCGCGCCCACAATGTTACGCGCGACGATAGACGCGGATGCCTGACCCAATGCACAGGCATTGGCCTCCATGCCTAACGCTGTGACGATGCCATCCTTGATCTCAAGATCGACAGCGACTTCCGATCCGCATACCCGGCTCACTTTCACAGCGCTTGCGTCAGGCGAAGTGAGCCGATGCGCCGGCGGGATCGCCGCCGCCGCATCCAACACTCCGCCTGTATAGAGTTCACTCAACATGAGGCTCTATGTGGCGAATTTTTACGGCAAGTCAAACAGCAACACTTCACTGTCGGCCAGCGCCTTGAACGTGACAGGATCTTCTCCTTCGATACGCGCGCCATCGCCGGCCTGCATCATCAACCCGCCCAGCTCGACGCCCCCGCGAGCGATCTGCAACCAGCCATAGCGGTCTGGCGCGAAAGCATGGGAGAGCTCAGCGCCTTCTTTGATTTTGGCGGCGTAAAGCTCTGCATCCTGACGGATGGCGAAAGAGCCATTGCGGCCGTCCGGAGACGCAATCAGCGCCATCTCGCCGCTATCGACGTTCGCAACCTTTCGCTCCTGATAACGCGGCGCGCCGCCTTTCTCGTTGGGCAACAGCCAGATCTGCAACAAATGCACAGGCTCGGTTTTTGAGGCGTTGAACTCGCTATGGGTGACGCCGGAGCCCGCCGACATATATTGCACCATTCCCGGCGTGATGACGCCGCCGCCGCCAGTCGAGTCTTTGTGGGCGAGCGCACCCTCCAGAATATAGGTGATGATTTCCATCTCCTGATGGGGGTGCTGCGGGAAGCCCGCGCCGGGAGTGATCCGGTCCTCATTGATGACTCGGAGCGCGCGAAAGCCCATCTGCTCGGGATGACAGTAATTGGCGAAGGAAAATGTGTGTCGCGCATCCAGCCAGCCATGATTGGCGTGACCCCGGTCAGCGCTTCGTCGGATCGTAATCATAATTTCTCCAGGCCGGACCTGAACGGCGTCAAGATGCGCCGGGCAGTCCGGAATGTCGCCGCAAAATACTGCGGCTTTTGTTTGTGGGTGATTCTCAAGCCATATAGGCGCTGAGACCGGCAATTAAAGACCGCTCGCCGGAGCGCACATTATCGTGAAACCCCTTCGACTCGCCGCCCGTAAATATCCTTTACCGATTTTTGAGACCGTCCTGCCGCAGGACCGATTGGCGCCAGGGTTTGACCCCGACAAGGTGCGACCGTAACGGCGCTGGTGGTTGTGTTGTCCGCATCCAGCACGCCGAACGCCAAAAGTTTCGACTTACGGCAAATGAATAACGCGGGCGATCCATCGAGATTTAAAAACACAGTCAAAAACGGAGACTCAGATGAAATCCTTCACCAAGCTCGGCGCAGAAAAAGCGCTCCTTATTTCCGGCGCAGCAGCCCTAGGCCTCGCCTTCGCCGCGCCGGCGGCAAGCGCCGCCGATATCGGCAATATTTCGTTCAACGATTTTAACTTCGACATTGATAGCGAAAACTTTCTGCAGAACCTGATCGATATGGATGCGGACGACATCGCCGATCTTCGTGCCGAAATGGCGGATGCACGGGCGGAGATTAAGGACGCCATTGCAGAAATCGCAGACGCGCGCAAAGAGACCGAAGAACAACCGGAAGCCAAGGCGGTTCTTGCGGCGGCCCTGCAGGCCGCGAGCGCCAGCGTGATTGAATCGACAGACAGCGCATTCAAGCAGGTCCATGAAGCGCTTGATCAGGCTGAAAGCGATCTCGTTTCCGGCAAAGTCGAAGTCAGCGCCGAGGAAGTCACTGAAACGAAACTGGTGATTGCGACTTTGCGTGAAGAGCTCGGCAGCGTGCAGGCCGTGCTTGGCGAACTCGTCGCCGCAATGAAAGCCTAATCCTTCAAAAGCGAGGGCGGCGCGTTAATGCGTTGCCCTCCCTCATCTCCAGCTACATGAGTTTCTCTGTTAGGCGCGTTCCGGCTAAAGATTTGGCAATACGTCAGTTGGCGCAAAAACAATAATGGCGACCAAAATCGCGAGCATTGCGATCAGTACGGCGAGATTGATTTTCGTCGCCCGGCTAGCGGCTTTCTGCTCAAGCCATTTACGCGGACGCACGCCTTTATAAAAATAGACCCCTTGCGCCGCGATCATAATGCAAACGACATTCACCATCAGCAACAGCAACGAACGGCCAAAAAATTCAGCTTCGCCGGCGCCCAAAAACAGCCCCGCCGCAGCGGCCGGCGGCAACAGCGCAACCGCCACCATGACGCCAACCAGGGCCGACGACATTCCGGCGACAATCGACAACGCCGCTGCAACACCGGCGGCCAGCGCCAGCACAACGGAATCCAGACCGGCGACAGTTCGGCTTGTCAGCTCCACACTCTCAAGATTGACCCCGAAGGCAAGCCCGATCAGGGCCGCTGTAACAAACCCAAGCGCCAAGCCCGCCGAAGCGTTTCGCCCGGCGCGCAGCAGCAGTTTTGTGTCGCCTAACGCCGCACCCAACGATATGGCGAGGATCGGCCCCAACAGCGGCGCAATCACCATAGCGCCAATCACGGCAGCGATATTGTCAGCGTTCAATCCCAATGCCGCCACGATGGCTGATGCGAAAGTTAGGATGAAAAAGTCCGCGCTGAGCGATGCGCCGTCGGCGACATCATCGTAAATCTCTTCACGCAGGGCGCGCTTTTCGCGGCCTTTCTCATTTTCCTTTTCTTCGTCGTCTTTCTCAATGATCGGCGCCGTAGCCTCGACAGGCAATACAATCACGCGCCAGTTCTTATCATGCTC